>JASFVN010000250.1:0-6800 GCA_050049805.1 Gemmatimonadota bacterium | reverse complement strand
GTAGCGGTTTCCTCCCAGGGGGATGTACACGTAGTCCCGGAACCAGGTGGAAAGGCTGATGTGCCAGCGCTTCCAGAAATCGCCGAGACCCGTGGCCAGATACGGGTTATTGAAGTTCAACATGAGCCTGACGCCGATGAGGCGTCCGATGCCACGGGCCATGTCGGTGTAACCGCTGAAGTCGAAATAGATCTGCCAGCCGAAGGCGAAGGTGGCAAAGAGGAGCGCCGTTCCGCTGGCCAGCTCGGGCACGTCGTAGGCCCGGTCCACGTACAGGGCCAGGTAGTCCGCCAGGGCCACCTTCTTGAACAGGCCCACGACGAAGAGGGAGATCCCGTCGGCCACGTCGTGCCGGGAGATGGTGAGGCGTCGCCTGAGCTGAGGAAGGAGGTTGCTGGCCCGCTCCACCGGACCCGCCACCAGCTGGGGAAAGAGAGAAACGAAGGTGGCGTACCGGATGAAGCTTCGTTCCCGCTGGATCTTTCCCCGGTAGAAATCGATGGTGTAACTGAGGGACTGGAATACGTAGAAGGAGATGCCCACCGGCAGCAGCACGTCCGGGGGCGGGAGGGCGTAGTCCAGGCCGGCCCAGGCGAAGGTCCGATTCAGGTTCTCGGCTACGAAGGCTCCATACTTGAAAAACCCCAGCATACAGAGGTTGTTGACCACGCTCAGGGTGAGCCACGGCCCCCTCCGCCGGGACCGGTCCATGAGGGCGACCATGGAGTAGTCCACCGTGGTGGACCAGGCGATGAGCCCCAGGTACAGGGGGTTCCACCAGCCATAAAAGACGTAGGAGGAGAGTAGAAGCCAGGGATCTCGGAAGCGGGTGTCACGGACGAGGAGGAAGACCGCGTAGAAGGCCAGGAAGAAGAGGGGAAAGACCCAGGTATGGAAGAGCATCCGTCACGGCCCCGAGAAGATCTGGTAGCCGAGATCCGACCCGGATGTAGTCAGGAGCCCGATCCCTCCGTCAACAGCCCCGCCTCCGAGGGAAGAGGGGGTCGTACGCAGCGAAAACCGATGGCGTCGCTTACCAGACATCCGTCGTCCACCGACGCGCTGTAAGCCCGTCGAAGGGACCCCACCGCATCCGGCCTGGAGTCCCAGGCGCCCCCCCGCAGGACCCGGTACTCCCCCTGGTCCGGACCCCGGGGATTCCGTTCCGGGCTCGTCTCGTAGTAATCCGAACCGTAATAATCGTGGACCCACTCGGCTACGTTCCCGTAGAGGTCGTGGAGCCCCCAAGGATTCGGGCGCCGCGTCCCCACCTCATGGGTTCGCTGGAGGGAGTTGTCCGCGATCCAGGCATGCTGAGTCAGGAGGCGTGGATCCTGCCCCCAGAAGAACCGGGTTTCGGTCCCAGCCCGGGCGGCGTACTCCCACTCGGCTTCGGTGGGCAGTCGATACCCACTGGCGTCGAAGTCACACTCCAGGGTCTCCTCGTCGTAGCAGGGCTCGAGATCCTCCTCGTAGGAGCGCTCGTTGCAGAACCGGATAGCGTCGATCCACGTCCGCTGTTCCACCGGGAGGCGGTCTCCCTCGAACCTGGACGGATCCGACATCTGAAGCCCGGCATACTGGTCCTGGGTCACCTCGTACTTGTCCATGAGGAAGGTGTCCACCCAGACCCTGTGGGCCGGCCGCTGATCGTCCGGGCCGTCGTCGCTTCCCATCTCGAACCAACCGCCGGGAATGTCAACCATCTCCACCCCGGACGGGGTGACCACCGTCGTCGTGGTGGGCGGGTCCTCACCTGATTCGGCCTGGCCGCAGGCGCCGAGGCCTGTGAAGATCACGAGGGAGAGCAGGGCCGTCCCGTGGCCACGAGTGATGGTGGTCTCCATCTGTCACCTCCCTAGCGGATCGGCACCCAGTCCGGCTCTTTGTTGTGGCTGCCGTCGGTGGTCACCTGGACCCACTTCTCCTGCACGACGTCGTAGATGCTGATGTTCCATCCCTCGGCTCTCTGCCCCACCGCCTGCCCGCCCCGGGAGGGTCCGTAGCTGAAGGCCAGGTATCGGCCGTCCGGCGACCAATCCACGTGATAGACCTTCTCCCTCCGGTCCACCACCACCACAGGGGTCTGGTCCACCACATTGTCTCCTCGTGCGGTGGGATCGAACGCACCGATCCGCAACTCCTGGTCGGTTCTGCCCCAGGCAATTCTGGCCCCGTCGGGACTGATGTCAGGGCGGCACCCCTGAATGGAGAGGGAGCGGGTCCCGGCGGAGGAGGCTTCGAAGAGGATGTTCCCCCGCCGCCCCCCCCGGGAGGTTGCCACGAACCACTGCCCATCGGGAGACCAGGTCAGGTTGTAGAGCATCTCCAGGTCGTCTTCAGGATGGGTCCGGGCGGCTCCCGTCTCCAGGTCGTAGATGACCAGACCCTGGTTGGAGGTCATGTCGCTGCTGAAGCGCTCGTACTCCCCGGGTAGATAGGCGATGGATCGCCCGTCGCCGGACCAGTTGGGTTGATAGGCGTTCTCCGCCACCTTCACCTTTCCGGTCCCATCGACGTTCATGTAATAGACGGCTCGGGTCCGGTCGCGCCTACCCTCCCCCTCGATGGCCACGAAGAGAATCCGGCTGCCGTCCGGAGAGGCGTGGGGATAGTGCTCATCCACGTCGGGCGTATTGGTGAGGTTCCGGGCGTTGGACCCGTCGGCGTTCATGATGATGAGCTCCCAGTTGGACTCACCACCGGTGTCTCGCAACGACTCGTACACGATACGGTAGGGGACGGAGCCGAGATCCAGCTCCGAGACAGGCAGGGGCGTGCGCTGCTGGGGGAGGGAGGAATCGTCCGCTTCGGCTCGGCGGGAGCGGGATCGGCGGTCCTGGGCCGATGCCTGATCCAGGAGCCCTACCAAGAGGGTCGTCATCAGGAGGGGCGCCGCCAGGAGAACCACCCTCAGGAGAGCCGGCGTCAGGGCTCGGATCCTTTCGCTCCGGGATCGGGGTGAGCGACTCGTGTCCATGGTATCCTCCTCCAGCCAGGGAACTCCCTATCACAAGATAGGAACGGAGGGGCTGCAACCGTTTGATGGAGAGGCAAAAACCCTGTAAGAAAGCGGTGGGGAATTGAAGTCCTGTGGCGACCCCCTTCCTCTCAAAGGAGGTCCGGGAGTCGGTGGAGTGCCGTGGGGATAGGGAGGGCTTCGATGGGCCCGAAGTAGGCGGGATCATCTCCGCCATACAACACAAAAGCTCTGGCCATTGGGTAGTCCTCCTGGAACCTGCGGAGCCCCCTCAGATCGTGGCCCGACAAGCGCCGTTTTCGTTTCACCTCCACCGCAACGATCCCTCTCGGGCCATAGAGGACGAAATCGACCTCACTCCCGCCGTGCGTGCGCCAATAATACAACTCGTAGCCCAACCCCAGGTTCTCGTTCGTTGCCCGAAGCTCCTGAAAAACCAAGGTCTCGAGGGCGGCGCCCTCGATGAGCTCGGGCGAATCGAGAGGCCCCCGTGGGCGGACGGCGCGGTACACCCCCGTGTCGAAGAAGAAGAACTTCGGATGGGCCGTCAGGCGCCTCTTCGCCCGCTTCCGGAAGACCGGTAGCCGCACCCCGATCAGCAGGTCGTCGAGGATCTGGAAGTAGCTCTCCACGACTTTGCGGTGAACGGCCGACTCCCGTGCGACCTCGGAGACGTTCAACAACTGTGCCTGGGAGAAGCTGGCGGATTCCAGGAACCGTGCAAAAGGCCCGGCCTGCCGCGCGAGACCCTCGGCGACGATCTCCTCCCGAAGGTACGTCTGCACATAGCTGGCGAGGTAATCCTCAGGATCCACGTCTTTTTCAGGATCGTGGAGGGTGGGGAGCATTCCGTGCCGGAGAGCTTCAGTAAACGAATAGTCCTTCCCTAACTCGGCTGCCGTGAACGGGAACAGCTGGTGGCTGATGGCCCTTCCCGCCAGGAGATTGCTCCCGCCGCGCCTCAAGGTCCGCGGGCTGCTCCCCGTAAGCACGAACACCAGGCCACGGGATTCGATGAGCCGATGCACCTCGTCCAAAAGAGCGGGCACCCGCTGGATCTCGTCGATGACGACCGGACGGTCACAGTCGGGAGGGATGCGGTTGGAGAGACGTTGAGGGTCTGCCAGAAGCTCGCTGCTCGTCCTGGCTTCAAGGAGATCGATGTAGATGCTTTCTGGAAGACGATGCCGAAGCCAGAACGTCTTCCCCGTCCCCCGGGGCCCGAAGAGGAAACAGCTCGTGGAGAAATTCAGGTTCTTCTGTCTGGAGTACATAACTCCAAAATGCACTCATTTATGGCACCGTCAACTCCAAATATCAGATCTTTGTGAAGAACCCGGGTCGGGAGGCATCCTTAGAATTCGAAGCCGGCAGCGCCCGGAACCGCTGCGCCCGTGCGGCCAAACCCAGACTCTCATCGGAGGTCAGGAACCCGCCGGCCCCCGGAATGGCGGCCAACTCCGAGCGATGGACTCCGCCTCGGCCATGAGCCCCTCCGGAAGCCGCAGGTCGAAGGCCTGCAACGTCGCCAGATCGGTGACGGGATCCCTCGAGAGGACAAACAGCCGCGCCCCGGACAGGTCGAAGTCGGCCCAGGGTCGGTCGAATTCCAGCCTCGCCAGGTAGATACCGTCGATGGAGAGAAGATGGAGGGTGGCGGGTCCCGAACCGAAATCTTCGGGATTCTGCTGCCACAGTCCGGCGAGGCGTCCTTCGTCGTCGAACCTGATCTTTCGAAAGCTGAGCTTGTCCCGTGAGCGGGCCCGGATCCGCTCAGCCTGATGCTCGATCACGTCACTTTCGATCCCTACCCGGGCCATGTCGCCGGTCGTCCGGAGTACCAACTCCTCCACTTCGGCGTCTGTAGCAACCATGGGTGGCAGGGGTATCATGATCTCCTTTTCCAGGTGCCCGTCCAGGGAGTAGAGGCGGATCTGGGGTGTCGCGTACCGCAGGCGAACCAGGTTTTTTTCCCAGGTCGAGCCTACCGAAACGGGCACAAGATGGCCTTCGGGGGCTTGAAAGTCCGGGAATGGGTGGGGCTCCAGGGAACCTGCTTCGTCCATGCTACCCCACTCCGGCTCCCCACCCCTCGTGTAGAACAGGGTAATGGCCTCAGGACCCAGGGGTTCGGCCAAGAAAACAATGCGGTCCAGAGAATGACTGGCTCGGATCTCCCCCTCGTAGGAGAGGATCTCCACCCTCCCGTTGCCCCCATCCACGACAAAGAGCCCCGCCTGGGTGGGCACGGCATCGATGATGCGCTGGTACTGACCCGGCCCACCCCCTGGCTCACCAAAGGATGCCAGGGTCTCCCCCTCCAAGCTTACACGGTGAATCCGGCTGGCCTGCCGGTCGACCAGGAACACCGTGCCCTGGGCAACGCGAAGCTTGTTGGGGACCTCCCAGAGGTCGTTGCCGCTTGAGCCCGTCTCGCTCCAGAGGAGCTCGACAGTAACCTGCCCCTCCTGAGCCAGAGGCTGAGCCGGGTTCCTCACGTGAAGAATCCCGCCTTCCTCCACAACCTCTCCGGTCCACCGAGATGGGTTGCCCTGACACGCCGCCAAAAACACCAGCAACGCTGACAAGAACCGTGTTGGATTCCTCATGACCCGCCTCCTGTTCCCACACCGTACGAAGGAAAAGAGACCGAGGTTTTCGCCTCAGACCAGGTGAAGCGCCGGAGGATGGGGCCAAGGGCGGAATGAAATGCTCAGTGCCCCGCTCAGTTCTGCCTTCCCAGCACGTAGTGGAATCCGAGACCTAACTGCCATGCCGTGTCGTCATCACCAAACCAGGCATCGAGGGCGCCGTGGACGCCGAAACCGCCTGCCGTCGTCATGGACACCCCTCCGGAAATGCCAGGGTCGGTTTCGGTTTCACTATCCCCGGCACCAGACGCCACAGCGATGTTCAACCTCGGCATTACCCACGGGGTTACGGCCGTCGACCCTGATCCGACATTCCCTTTCACGGCCAGCCCAATCGGAAAGCGCCAGAAGGTCACCGTCTCACCGAAGAAATCAAAATCGATCCATCCCACACCGACCTGAGCCGAAAACCGAGGTCCATCTCCGGTGTTGAGGTCCAGACCGAGGGAAGCTCCCACCGTGAACTCATCGTCACCTTCCGAGATGTATCCGAACGCACCCATGAAGGAGACTCTCTCTGCCGTTCTCCCGATGGAAGCCCCGAAGGCGTCCACCTCAGCTGACGCCTCGTTGAGGCCGCGACCGTAGGTAGCAGCCAGCCACGTGGCAGGCTCCCCGCTCGACGAGGGGAGGGCGAAATCCGGAAAATACCAGAGCTGAGCAGTCAAGGGAGGTGCGAGGAACAGAGGCAGGGCCAAGCACATGATGATCGATCCGAGTCGCTTCTTCATCGTTCCCTCCTCGAGTGGAATTCAGCCCGCGTTCTCAAAACTCGACTCTAGGAAACCGGCAGCACCCGGAATCCCTCCAACCGGGCGGTCAGACCCAGGTGCTCAGCCGCCGCCTCCCCCGATGGGCGGGGCGCCTGTGCCCCCGAGGGCCCGCTCCAGGCCGGGCACCACCTCCTCGGCATACCGCTCGATCTCCGCCTTGATGGGGGCCAGCTCGGCCTGGCCGGCCTGGATCGACTGCCGGTGCATCTCCGTGGGCCCGTACGTCGTTCCCAGGGCCTGGGCCCCAACGGACAAACGGCTGGAAGGTGTCGGCGGGCCCCGCTCGCCGATCTCCCCCTTCGCCTCGCTACCCTGCATCCGCTCCCGGAGATCAAGGAGCTCGAGGCGGGTCTGGTAGAGCCGGCGGGTCAGCTCCGGGGCCAGGGAATCGGCCCG
>JASFVN010000248.1:0-6810 GCA_050049805.1 Gemmatimonadota bacterium | reverse complement strand
TGCAGACATCGACTGCTCGGCCTGCCATATCCAGAGCGTCGTGACCTGCAACAATTGCCACTTCGAAAGCGAAGTCGAGGTCCACCAGAAGATCGCCTACGGCCAGTTCAAGAACTGGAAGTTCCTGATCAATAAGGATGGGAAGATCCACGTCGGGAATTACCAGAGCGTCACCCATAACGGGAACGCAGTCGTGGCCTTTGGCCCCTACTACGCCCACACCATTGCCAAAGACGCCATCACTGGTTGCGATGACTGCCACGGAAACCCCGCCGTTACCGATTGGCATGACGACGGGGTAATCGATCTCGTAGTCTGGGATCCGACCCTCAACAATCCGAATGGCAAAAACCTCAGAAACCAGACGGGAATCATTCCCGTTCCGCCGAACTACTTCCAGGGAGGGTTGCGGTACGATTTCGTCACCCTGGACCAACCCGGCGGATCGGTGTGGTCGTTCGTGAAGACGGGTGCGGATATCTATCAGATTCTTTACGGCTCACCCCTCACCCAGTCCCAGATGGAAAAGCTCAGGAACTAGCTCCAGGCAGAGAAGTGGAAGGGGGCCCATCCGCCACACAGGCCGGTGGGCCCCCTCGGCGTCTGGTCCATGCATTCAGAGGCCTCCAGCATTCCGAGACGCCTGGAAGATGGTTGAAAAAAGAAGCAGCATACGGGGCCCATGCGGTCTATGGCTTGGTGGTTTGACCAGGGCCCAAGGGAGACTCATTATGCCCAAGAAGTGGTTCGTTGACGAAGAGGTGTGGGAAGACAGTCGGCTGCTCAACTGGAGGGAGATCGGGTCATGACCTTTGCTCCTGCCTCTGGCGGTATTCGGTTCGCGACGCTCATTGCTGGCCTCCTCCTGTTTTTTTCGGCGGTACCATCCAAGGCTCAGCACCCGACCATCTACCTGCTGGACAAGGATGGGAGGATCATCAATCCCATCGATAGCGTGAATGCCGACGTGCCGTTCTCCACCAAGAAGACCTGCGGCATGTGCCACGACTACAACACCATCACGCAGGGATTCCACTTCCAGCTCGGATGGGAATCGGTCTCAGATGATTTCGGGGTCGAGAAGGGCCGGCCCTGGAGCCTGTCCGACGGTTTCCTGGGCCGTTGGTATCCCTATGCCTACCGCCAGCTCGCCAAGAAGGTTAACACCCACCCCGATGAGATCGACCTCACCGTCTACGACTTCGTGGGGTTTTCTTCACCGGGAGGAGGCGAACCACCCTGCGGGGCCTGCCACGCAGGTGGAGGTGGCTTCGAATTCGATCGCGACGGCAACCGATACGACGAGCACCTTGCGGCAAACCCCGAATTGGCCGAGACGCTGGACGGGGACTACTACCGGAGCCAGTGGGATCGTAGCGGCGTGGTCGAGGCGGACTGCCTGATCTGCCACCTCGAGGGCTATGATTTCAATCGACGCATTCGACAGCTCACGGATGGCAACTACCGCTGGGCTGTGGTGGCCGGATCCCGCATTGGAAACGTGACCGGTGCGGTGCGCCGTGGCCAGGAACCGGTGGTGCTCTACGAGAAGCGATTGTTCAACGCCAACGGCTCCATCACCCTGGACATGTCCTGGCCGCCGCCGGACGACAACTGCGTCTACTGCCACGGCCGATCAGACGTCAAGAAGCGGGGGTTCTCCTGGAACGACATCTTCAACCCTGACGTCCACAACCAGCAGGGTGTCAGCTGCACGGCTTGTCACCCCGCGGGCCTGGACCACCAGATTGCCAAGGGCAACGAGCCGGCGTTCACCATGGCCGCGGAGTACGATGGAACGATCCGGACCTGCCAGGAATGTCACATGAGCGGGTACCTGGGGGCTCCGGTGCCGGAACACAGGACCATCCGCCCAGACCACCTGGAAAGTATCGCGTGTGAGGCCTGCCACATCCCTGAGCTTGGCCGGGCAGCGGTCATCGGTTCCGAGGCCAACTCCGGCAGACTCGTCTTTCACAGTCGCCCTCCTGAGGCGGAGGAGCCGGGTGTCGAAGGGGCCTGGAAGCCGGACTATGAGAGGCGGCCGGACGGGGTGATCTACCCCATGAACCATGTCCTGACCGAGTGGTGGGGCAACAGGGACGCGGACGGCCTCATCTATCCTCTCTTCCTACGGGAACATCAGGCAGGATGGAACACCTTCTCGGACCAAGTCATCGATGAGGACGAGGACGGCCACAAGGAGATCAACACCCCGGAGGAGATCACCGCGGGTCTGCAGGCCTTTACCGAGACCCTCCAGGGGAACCAGCGCTTCGACCGCATCCAACCGGTGTTCGTCAAGTCCGAAGTCGCCTACGAGCTCGACGGGGATGGGACCCTGACGGAGAGCCCCCTGGAGGGCACCCCGCTGGAGGGTGCATCCTATGTGAATTTCTCCATCAACCACAACACCGCTTCCACTCGCCAGGCGCTGGGCGTCAACGGGTGCAGTGACTGTCACGTCCAGGAGGCCCATTTCTTCAAAGGTCAGCGGGTCGTTGATCTGCACGGACCCGACGGGACCCCCGTCACCATGTCCAACGGACTCTTCTTCGGATGTAACCCATTCGCTTTCACCATCAACAGCCTGCACCAGCAGATCGTGAGCCCGTTCATCGGCCCCCTCATCATCATCGTCATGTTCCTGATCGTACTCCACTATCACGGCTACGGCCCGAAGAGGACTACCTTCGATCCCTACTCGGAGGAGATCCAACGGTTCAACCTGGCGGAGCGGGTGGTTCACCTTTTCCGCCTTATCGCCTTTGTGTTCCTGGCAGTTACTGGCTTGATCATGGCGTTCAACCTCCACCTCTGGCAGGAGTTGCTCTTCGGTTCTCCCAGGAACCTCCTCGACTTTCACATCTGGGCCGGCGTCGTCTTTATCGTGACGACGGTCGCCGGAGCCGTTCTCTGGTTCCGTGACGCAGCGTTCGAGTCCTACGACAAGGATTGGGTCCGGAAGCTGGGAGGCTATCTGGGCCACAAGGGTGAAGTTCCGGCGGGACGGTTCAACGCCGGGCAGAAGATGTTCTACTGGTACTCGGGAATCATCGGCGTCGTCATGTCGGTGACGGGGATTCTCCTCATCTACAAGGGGTCCTTCCAACTGTCGACGGTTTGTATCACCTCCACCCTCCATAACCTCCTGGGCTTCTTCATCATTGCCGGAGTCCTGGCTCATGCCTACCTGGGCACGGTGGCCAACCCAGGTACGTGGCGGGTTCTGGTAGATGGATCGGTGACCCGGGAGTGGGCCAAACACCACCACCCAAACTGGTTCAAGAAGCTGGTGGAGCAGGAGGGGGGTCGGAAGGAGAATCGTGCTGGCGGCGAGGGAAGCGATTCTACCTGACGGGCGCGCGGAGGCCGGCAGGTCGGCTCACCGATGTGGGCGAGTATCCGGATGAATGACTCCATGTCGTTGCGAACCGGAGCCAAGGGGAGCTGCCCGGGCTACCCCGCCATCCCAAGAAACATCCCGCTGATGTAGGGAACAAGCCATATCCCCCACACGATCAGGCTGAACCGGTGGAAGCGTCGCCGTGCCTCGTCCCTTCCCGCTCGAACGACCTTGGTGGCCCAGATGGCATGACCCAACATGAGCCAGAGCGCAATCTGTCCGGTGATGGTGTGGGAGCTGGCCCAGTCAAAACCCGGGTGAATGAACTCCATGGCCAGAGTCCCGGAAATGTCGAAGAGGAACCCTGTCCAGAAGGCCGCCACATGCCAGCCCTTGAGGTACCTCGCGACATGCTCGGCCCAAACGCCCAATGAATAGAAGATCAACGCGAGAGTGATAAGAACCGACGCCACTGCGGTGGTCGTTACCATCTGTCAGCACCCCGGGCCTTTCCCGCTCCGAGACAGCAGCGTTTGCAGGGGATCAAGAGAGAGGAAGGAATGTCGAGGACTGGAGGAGGGGGAGTGAACCAATGATCGGTGGGCAAGCTCGAACGATTCTACCACCCTCGTACCGTCCAGTACACCGCCACACCACATTCGTAGAAAAGGACGCTGCTGTAGGTCGCCAAACCGGAGGTTCGTACGGATTTCGCCTCCATGTCCTGAAAGTTCCTCAGGTCTGGAGGCACTTCCATGGGAGACCGGTAGATCTCCACGGCAACGATATCCTTAGGATCCAGACCCTCGAGGATGTAGCGGTTGGTCGGCACGATGGGAGTGCGGTCCACCATGTAGGTCAGACATCCGTGGCCTTGATAGGTGCGAACCTTCGGGACGGGACCCAACGTCCCCGTGGACCAGCGTCCCCATCCCCAGGACAACCAAACCCCCTCTTGATCTCGGAAGACATCGCCATAGTGCCGCGGAGCGATGGAGTCGATCATTTCGGGAGTCAGGAAGATTCCCTGACCCCAGTCTTCCTTGTGCCGAAGAAACTTATTGGTGCCACGGTTGGTTCGGCCGATCACGAGAAGGGGCTCCAGTTCGACGGCATCGGGCGAAATCTCGAACCGGACGGTGATCGTGTCCCCCGGTTCGACTCGGAAAAGTTGAGACACGGTCCTGCCATACCCGAGTCGACTGGCTTCGAGCTGATATTCCCCGGGGTCGGGAATGGGAAGGAAGAAAAACCCCTCCTCGTCGGTACTCGTGGCCACCAGACGCTCCTCGCCCAGGAGCAGAGTCACGTCCCCGCTAGAAACAGGTTGCTCGGCCTCCAGGTCTATGAGATGACCACGGACGGCCTGAGGAGCCCGGGATAACGATGGTCGATCTTGGGCATGGGCAGTTGGAGAGATTACCGGGAAGAGGGCCAGTGAAAAGGCCAGCAGCCAAAACGGATGAACCACAAGAGACCGACAGAACACAGGAATGATCCCTCGTCTTTCAAACCAATTCAAGATCGATCGTAATACGTTACGCCCCTGCGATCCGTGCGCCGCACCAAGCCACGTTGCCCTTCCCGGACTGGATCGACTACAGTAATAACCGAAGGAGAACCCCGCACTCTGTACGAGGGCAATATGGAACTCTCTGTATTTCCCCGCGTGAAAGCAATGTTGAAATCTGCTGGAGTGCCATTCGAGGTGCTCCACCACGAGCCGGTATTCACCAGCGAGGAGGCCGCTCGGGTCAGAGGTGTCGATCTGTCCACCGGAGCAAAAGCCTTGGTCTGTAAGGGAGATGATGAGTTCCTGCTCTTCGTTGTGCCCGCCGACCGCCGACTGGACAGCCGGGGGGTTCGTCGCAGGCGTGGCTTCCGCCGCCTGCGCTTCGCGAACCGAGAAGAGGTGCTCGAGCTGACGGGCCTCGCACCCGGGTCCATTCCACCGCTTGGAAGCCTGTTCGGGCTGAACACTTTATGCGATGAACGGCTCGGAGAGAACGAGAGAATCAACTTCAACGCCGGGGATCACCGGATTTCAGTCAGTATGCTCTATGCGGACTATCTGCTTGTGGAGAACCCGGAGTTGGGGATCTGGGCAGAGTAGTTGAAAGCCAAGCCCACCGCCACCAGAAGAGCGTTGGAATGCCGAGCCGAAGCTCACCCACGACGGGCGGTTACCAAGGGCTGAAAGAAACCGCTCTCCATGGGCATGTGCCACTCGACTCCTGACGCCCCTGCGTTCTCCAGAATCTCAACCAATTCCGAACGGGTTACGGCTCGATAACTTCCGCGATGGCTCCGGACATTCCAACGACCTTTACCGTCCTCGGCCATTACCAAGAGCTCCAGACCGTACCGCCGCCCGTCGGGTTGCCAGGTCCAGATCTGAAAAATCACCCGTCGGCTGCCTGGCGGTCCCGAGAGTGCCGGTTGGGTCGTTATCGGTCGATTCTCCAGGATCTCGTCGTAGTCCCGAATGCTGGCCAGCAATAGCCCACCATCGCGCAGACGCTCGAGCATGCTCCGGACTCCCTGATGAAGATCCGCCTCCGTAAGGAGGTGAGGCAGGGAGTTGTCGCAGCTTAGCACGACGTCAAATGACTCCGCCGTAACCGATTCCAAATGACGAAGGTCGCCGACCCGGAATTCGATCATCAATCCGGCGGACGCGGCCTCGGCCCGGGCCCGTTCCACAGACCGCGGACTCCGGTCTACACCAAGCACTTCATGGCCGCGGCGCGCCAGGCCAAGACATTGGGTGCCGATCCCGCAACTACAGTCGAGAATTCTCTTGGAGCCAGCACCAAGCATCTCGCGGATTACTCGGGCCAGCACATCACCCTGGCGTTCCACCGATGCCTTCCAGTCGTGGTAGACCAGGTGGTAGTCTTCGGCCAAGCCATCGTAGAAGACTACATTCTCGTCACTCATGGACCGTGCACCGCACGGGATCCGTCTCTCCGGCTCTCACGGTGAACTCTTGGACATGTCCCCGTACCCACTCCCCGCCGTCCTTTCTGAAGAAGGTGTCCCTGAGGATTCCATCTTCATCAAGTTCCAGCACCGTGCGGGATTCAACCGACTGCTCCGGCCACTGATCCACTCCGAGCAGTACAATCGCTCCGTCCTGCATCGAAACGACTCCTTCGCCCACAATTCCCCGGCTGTTCAACGCCAAGTAGAGGACTTCCTCACGGACAGGACTCCAGAAGAAATGCGTCTCACTGACATAGTCCAGAGAAGCCACCTCCCTCGTGTATCTTACCGCCTTGCCCGCCAGCACCGGCTCGAATCGGAGGGAAATGACCAGGTCGCCGGAATGTTCTCCGACGAACCCGCCTTCCCAGAGGTGGCCCATAAGGGGAGCCAAAAACCGAATGTTCTCATCCAGTTCATCGGCGCTTTGTGCTGCACCGGAAACCGGCAGGAAGGAGCAGGCCAAAGCCCCCATCAAG
>JASFVN010000247.1:0-6871 GCA_050049805.1 Gemmatimonadota bacterium | reverse complement strand
CCATGCTACGTACAGGACGAACCCGGCTACAACGACGGCGCCCAATGCGTCGACGACGGCCCATTCCGGCCTCCATGCGGCTGCAGCGACGGCCACGGCTACAGGGATGGAGCTCAAAGCATCGGACCGGTGGTGCCAGGCGTTGGCCATGAGGGCCGAGGAGCGGGTCTTCCGACCGACGTGAGCGGTCCACTGGTACAGGACTTCCTTGACCAGGATTGAGGCCACCGCGCCGGCGACCGCTACCAGGGCCGGCGGCCGATGGTCCCCGCTCAGAATCGTCTCGAAACCGTTATATCCGATTCCCAGCGCAACGACGGCGATGGCGAGACCGATGGAGACCGTGACCATGGCCTCGATTCGGCCGTGTCCATAGGGATGGGAATCGTCGGGAGGCGGTGACCAGAACTTCACCCCGATGAGAATGGCGAAGTCCGTGACCAGGTCCGAGGCACTGTGCACGGCGTCGGCGACGAGGGCCTGACTGTGCCCGATGGCTCCCAGGGCGAACTTCAAGGCCGCAATAAGCACGTTGCCCGCAACGCCAATCCACGTGATCCGACGGATGGACCTGATGGCCTTTTTCTCCATTCCCATGGCGTTCTCCCAGTTCCTGCCCGCCGGCCTCCGGACCGGGATAGGACCGGACAGAAAGGTTGAGCGGAGAGGATAAGAGCCGTCCCTCTCTTGGTCAAAGAACCTCGGTGTCTCGCCCCGACTCACCGCCCAACGGGAGCCAACAGAGCCCGGAATCCTGGCAGCCCTGCTTCAGTCCCTCGGAGATTCCCGACGCTCTCTCCCTCGATGCTTAGAGGAGTGCGACCCCCGCCGCCATACCGAGGCCGAAGAAGAGATGGTTGGCCAAGGGGGAGAGAACCGCCCTGAGGCCATCGGGAGACCGCCGACCCAAGGCACCGAATCCCATGGACGGGTAGACGAAGAACCAGGAGGCGACGGTGGTCGCGACCCCATAGGCAATCGCCCACGCTGGCGAGGCAGGCCCTCCGACCAGGACATGCCAGCCCAGCAGGTAGGGAACCGCGAAACCCACGCCGATGGCGTAGTGTGTCACATACCCGTAGGCCTTCTCGGTTCTGACCTCTCTCATCTCACGGGGGTGCTCATAGCGGAAGCGCCCACGTGTCCATCCTGCGGCCATCCTCCCGATCATCCGCACGTCGATCGTCGAGAGTATTCCAGCCCGAGAGAACAGGAGGTTTCCCAGATCCATGCCTAACGTCCCCAACACGCCGGCCACCAGCACCTCCGCCGCTAGATCCATTGACACTCCAATTCACCCCATCAGGTTCCGCGTGTCTTCTGACAGGTATAGAGCAAAAGGGTGAGATCAACGCCCCCGATTTCCCTGGACAGTAGACCGCAGAGCGGAGAGGGTCCAGAGAAAAGAGGAAGAAAGGCGGCATCTCTGGAAGAAAAGGCCCCCGTCCGGTTTGCCCGCGGATGACATTCCCGTGACATTGACGGCGGGAGAAAGCGTTAGAATTCCTCTGACGTTTCTCGCGGAGCCCGTGACCCATGATATCCCACGGACATCGGCGACGGTTTCCCCTCTTTCTCCTGGCCATCGTTCTACCAAGCGCGGTCATGGTCATCCTCGGGGTGCGCATGATCGGTCAGGAGCGAGAGCTTGCCGAGAAACGCCTCCACGACGAACAGCTTCGGGTCACCGGCCAGCTTCGCCAGGAGCTATCCTCCCGCCTGGAACGGATGGCACTGCAGGAAGTCGCCGCATTCGTCACTCGACCCGACCGGGCCCTTTCAAGGTCTTACGACCATCCCGACGTGGTCCTGGTCGCCCGTGTCGTGGAAGGCCGACTGGTCCTCCCGTGGGACGAGGACAGCCGGCCGAATGAGGCCAGGCGCCTGATCGGTGAAGAGGATTTCGCCCAACGCGTTTCACAGGGCGAGGACGACGAGCTGGTGGGAGAGAATCTCCAGGGAGCCGTTCACTTCTACCGCCAGGCGCTGGAAGCGGCCCATCACCCCGTCCAAACCGCCTACGTGCAGCTGCTCATGGCCCGGGCCCTGGGTCCCTTGGGACACGACCGTGAGGCCCTCATCCACACCCGGGCCGTCCTGACCTCTCCGCCGGATCTGGTGGACGAACACGGGATGCCTTTCTCCCTTTATGCCGCCGTCCGGCTACTGCAGGAAGACACCGATCATGAGTCCGTGCTGGAATGTCTCCAGCGTCAGGTGGAGACCCCGGGCTGGTCATCTCCCCCTGCTCTGCACCTGATGCGAAGGCTGCTGATGACCCTGAAGGAGACCGATTCCGGGGTCGCCGCAGGTGAGCCTCGGGAAGAAGATCCCGGGATCGCCGCAGAGGATGATGGCGAAGCTGATTTCAGGATCGCCGCGGGTGAAGCTCGCAAGGCGGATCCCGGGGCCGCTCCGGGAGATCGTGAGGAGGAGCTGGAGCGGACCATCTCCGTCCGGATTCAACGGGCCGAGCAGGCCCTGGCCCTCCAGCGTGATTGGGCGAATCTCCGGGTGCCCAACTCCATGGGGCCCCGGACCGACACCTCCAACGTCACCTGGATCCCTTATGGGACCCCCACGTGGCTGGTGGCTGAGGCGCCCTCCGGGTGGACGCAACAAGCTGTCGCCGTCGCCGTCAGCGCAGAGGGCATTCTCGCATCCCTCAACCAGGACGTTGCTGCCTCGGGAGAGATGGAAGGCCGGGTAACGGTGGTAGGGAACGGCGACCAGGAGGTAGAGCTATTGGGCCCGGGATTTCCCGGCCTCGGTGTGGTCTTCCCCCCGGGCCAGCGGACGGCATTTCACGAGGAGAGGGACGGCCAGCAGAGATTCTATCTGGGGGCTCTGGCGCTGGTGGTGGGCACGACTCTGTTCAGCGCCTACCTGCTCTGGCGAGATGTGAACCGGGAGGTTCAGCTCGCCGAGATGCGCTCCCACTTCGTTTCGGCAGTCTCCCATGAACTGAAGACGCCCCTGGCGACCATCCGGATGTTCGCGGATACCCTCAGGATGGGCCGGCCATCCCGCGAGGAGGCGAAGGCCGAGTATCTGGACACCATCGTGAACGAGAGCGAGCGGCTGAGTCGCCTGCTGAACAATGTCCTGGACTTCTCCAGGATCGAGCGGGGCACGAAGACCTACAACCGGGAACCCCACTCCCTGTCCGAGATCCTCCGGTCCACGGTCAGGGCCATGGAATACCCCGCGGAGCAACACGGCTTTCAGATTCACGTCCACATGGAGGAGGGCGTTCCCCCTGTCCCCGTGGACCGGGACGCCATCGAGCAGGCGATCCTGAATCTCCTGGCCAACGCCATGAAATACTCCGGGGATAGCCGGGACATCGATCTGCGGCTGAAGAGGGCCCATGGCCAGGCCGTCGTGGAAGTGGCGGATCGGGGCGTCGGGATCGAAGAAGAGGAGCGAGAGCGCATTTTCCAGCAGTTTCACCGGATCCAATCGACGGAGAATCAGCAGATTTCCGGCACCGGGCTGGGCCTCACACTGGTACGGCACATCGTCGAGGGACACAGGGGATACGTCACGGTCGACAGCGCGGTGGGGGAGGGCAGCACCTTCGCAATCCATCTTCCCCTGGAGGCGGATGAGCCATGACCCGCATTCTCATAATCGAAGACGATCTCGCTCTGTTGCGCGGCTTGAAGGACAACTTCGAGGAGGAAGGCTACGCGGTCTCGACGGCGACGGACGGCGAGACCGGATACCGCACGATTCGAGAAGAGGGGCCGGATCTGGTGATCCTGGACCTCATGCTTCCGAAGATGAGTGGATATGAGGTGTGCCGTTTGGCACGAGACGAAGGGATCACCACACTCATCCTCATGCTCACCGCCCGCGGGGAGGAGGCCGATCGGATTCTGGGCCTGGACCTGGGCGCCGACGACTACGTCTCCAAGCCCTTCTCCATCCGGGAGGTCCTGGCCCGGGTGCGGGCCCTCCTGCGGCGCGCCAACCCGCCAACGGCTCTCCCCGACGAACTGCGGTTCGACGATGTGGTGGTGGACTTCCTGAGATGCGAGACGTCGAAGGGAGGCCTGCCGGTGGAGCTGACCCGCAGGGAATACGGTGTGCTACGCTTCCTGGCGGCTCGTTCCGGCGAGGTGGTGAGACGGGGGGAGCTGCTGGAGGAGGTATGGGGCTCCAAGGACTACATCACCATGAGGACCGTGGATAATCACGTGGCATCCCTCAGAGCCAAGCTGGAGGAGAAAGCCTCCAAGCCGCGGCATCTCCTTACGATGCGGGGGATGGGATACAGGTTCGTGCCGTGAACGGACTCCGGTGGCGATTCGGTGGTGACACTCCCATGACCCGGAAAGAATGACGGCATGACACCCCGTTGTGAACGAATGACATGGCCAGGCCCTTGCGGTGACACTCAGGGCTCCAGCCGTCCCTATGATGGAGGCGAAAGGGACCCCATGGCTGGGAGGCAATCATGAAGACGATCACCATAGCCCTGCTTACGCTTTCGCTCACGACGATCTGTGGCGAGGGGGTGCTGGCCCAGAGCGGAAACGACCTGTATCAGGAGGCCCTCGTCAAGGAACGAGTAGAGGGAGACCTCCGGGGTGCCATCGAGCTGTACCAGCGCATCGCCTCGGACTTCGCCGGCCATCGGACGCTGGCGGCCAATGCCCTGGTGCAGATGGGGCTGTGTTACGAGAAGCTGGGAAGCGAGGAGGCGGCACGGGCCTATCAGCGGGTCCTTCAGGACTACGCGGACCAGACCGAGATCGTAAGCAGGGCCAGGGAGCGCCTCGCCGGGCTCGACCGCCCCCAGGAGGAAGCTGAAGACGCCTCCATCGTCGTGCGCCAAATCTGGGGAGGCAGCTTTGGAGATGGTCCGGCTGGAGGACCCGACGGTTCGGGGGGGCCGTCGCCGGACGGTCGATACCTGGCTTATGTGGACTGGAGGACCGGGGATTTGGCCGTCTGGGATCTGGCGGCGGGAGAAGGTCGCCGCCTGACCCACGACGGCAGCTTCGATGTGGCCGACTACCAGTACCCCAATGAGGCACACTTCTCGCCCGACGGCAACTTTATCGCCTACACTTGGTTGCTGGAGACTGTAGGCACCCAAGAACTGAGGGTGGTGGACCTGGACGGATCCTCTCCCCGGATCCTCTACAAGGACCCGAAGTGGATGGGACCGTTTGCCTGGTCGAATGACGGAAGGTGGATCGCTACGCGCCGGGAGAGGGAGGAAGGGGTGCATGAGGTCTTCATGGTGGCAACGGTGGACGGCTCGGTTCTTCCGTTAAGGGAATTCGAGGACGAGGGTTTCAAGATCGAGCCAGGGGGCCGTCTCAGCTTCTCCCCGAACGATCGCTACCTTGCGCTCGGCCTCCTTGCGGATGGTGATCTTGACCGCGGGGACATCTGGTTATTGGCCACAGACGGAAGCGGCCGAGCCTTCCCCATCGTGGAGCACCCCGCCGATGATCAGTTGGTGGGTTGGATCCCGGGCACCCAGACGTTGCTGTTTCAGAGCGACCGCTCGGGCAGCCCGGATCTGTGGGCGGCGGAGGTGGTGGACGGCCAGACTCAAGGGCTCCCCCGAGCGCTTCGGCGGAACGTCGGAGACCCCCGGCACTTGGGCTTCACCGATGACGGGAGGATGTTCTACGCCGTCTTCACGCATCGATTCAATACCTTCATCGCCCCCTTCGACGCCGAGGCAGGAGAGGTCGCTCTCGAGGAAGCCCAGGCCCTTCTCGGGTCCTTTATGCACCCCAGGTGGTCCCCCACCGGCAGATTGCTGGCACTGATCCATCAGGAATGGGTCCAGGGGCCCCCGCCCAACCTCAAGGAGTCCCTGGTCGTCCGAGATGTCGAGACCGGAGAGGAACGGGAGTTGGCCTCCCACATCGATCTTGGCTATGCCCGTTTGAGTTGGTCTCCTGATGAACGGTCCATCCTCGTCCATGGGTACGATTGGACCCGGGCAGGGGCTGAGGAATCGGAACCGTCTCTTTGGCGGGTCGAGGTGGGGAGCGGCGAGGCCACCGCCGTGCTGGACACTCTCGTTGGCCGATCCTTTGGTTACCCTTCGGTCGGAGCCGTGTGGACGGCCAGCGGAGACGGTGTCATCTACGCAAACGGGGGTCGCGTCGTCCTACGGGACCTGGAATCCGGCCGGGAAATGGAAATGTACCGGGATCCGAGGCTCGCGCACCGGCTCATTGCCCTTTCTCCGGATGGCCGGCAACTGGCCTTCGGGGTGACGGACTCGGAGCAGTACGACCCGGAGGACGAATCAGTCATCAGCGGTGGCGGCCGGATTCTAACAATTCCAGCAGAGGGTGGAGAGGTCCGGGAATTGGCGACAATCAGGGACCCTGGGCTGGTCAGGGCTATAGACTGGACTCCCGACGGAGAATACCTCCTCCTCGGGCAGAATCAAGAGGAGGGAGGTGTCGTTTTTCGGATTCCGCGGAGAGGTGGCGAGCTCGAGGAACTCTGGGCCATCGGCCAAACGGCGTTGGGTGTCCATCCGGACGGCAACAAGATTGCCTATTCTTATGCAGAGAACGACCTGGAGATCTGGGTCATGGAGAACCTGGTAGCGGTGCTGAAGGAGGGCTCGGGAGGATGATGGACGGGCCAGTCCTTTCGGGCCGGTAAATCTCGGCAGATTTCGGCATGATTCGCCGGAAAAGTGCGGCAGATCCTCCGTCCTACCCCGAAGCACCTACAAGAACGCCCCCCCCCGGGCGGTTCCGGGCTAGCTCGCCCTTGGCCCTATCCCGACCCCGAAAGGGGGCGGCCCAAGAACATGACGGCGAGCTGCATGGCAAACGAGATAGCGGCCACTACAACCTGGACCCGGCGCCGCTCGCTGAAC
>JASFVN010000246.1:0-6880 GCA_050049805.1 Gemmatimonadota bacterium | reverse complement strand
TGGAAGGCGACTCAGGCCCCGGCGAAGTCCAGGCGGGGGAGGATGACGATCTCCAGGCTCGAATGGAATCCGAGCTCACGCCGTCTCTCGAGGTCCTTCGTCCCATCGGGCAGGGGAGCATGGCCGAAGTCTTCCTTGCACGGGAACCCCACCTCAAGCGCCTTGTGGCGGTGAAAGTTCTGTCTCCTCACCTGTACTCGGATCAGAAGGCACGAAAACGCTTCCAGCGGGAGGCTCAGGCTGCCGCCAGGATCAACCACCCCCACGTGTGCACCGTGTACCGGGTGGGAAGCCTCAGCGACGGAACGCCCTACCTGGTCTCCCCGTTCATAAAGGGAACGACGTTGGATCAGCGGCTGAAGGCCGAGGGCCGACTCGGCGCTCCCGAGGTCCGGCGGGTGATCCGGGAAATGGCGTCGGCCCTGGCCGCCGCTCACAAGCTGGGGATCATTCACCGGGATGTCCGGCCCGATAACGTGCTTCGGGCAGATGAGGACGGCGGCCATTCCCTCTGCGACTTCGGAATCGCCGGCGTGTTGGAAACGGGCGAAGAGCACGAGCCTAAGATCACCCAGTCCGGGGAGATCCTGGGGCACCCGGCGTACATCAGCCCTGAGCAGATGGACGGGGAGCCCCTCACCGATCGAGCGGACATCTACAGCCTGGGAATCCTGGCTCACCAGCTGTTGACGGGGCACCCGCCGCCCCCCGCCGACGACTCCTCTACGTCCCCGAGAAAAGCTGGGACTTCGGTGCGCTTGGAGCCATTGGAGCAGTTCATCGGAGACACGGATCCGGAACTGGTGGAGCTCGTCGGCCAGTGTCTCGCCATGGATCCGGCCCACCGGCCCAGCGCAGCCGATATCGAGCGGAGGCTCACGGGAGACCGGCGGTCCCCGATCCAGGAGAAGATGGATGAGCTGGTGGAGGTGAACCTCTTCAAGCTGATCCTGAAGAAACGGTTGCCGCAGTTGCTCGGAGCCTACGCCGCTGGTTCCTGGGCAGTGGTCGAAGCCGGATCCTACATCAGGGAGGAGTTCTCTCTTCCCCGGGAGACCCGGGACGTCCTCCACGTATCCGTGGCGTTCGGCTTCTTCGCCGTGACTATCCTGGGATGGTTCCACGGGGAAAAGGGACGGCAGGGGATGCAAAAGGTCGAAAAGTGGATGTTGTGGGTGTTGGCTGTGGGATGGATCGCAACTGTCGCATGGGTGGTTGGTAGGGCTATCGGTGCTGCGTAGGTCCTGGGTTCCCGTCCTCCACCTCGGGTTGGGAGCCCATCAGGAGGTTGCGCTGCCATGGCAGTGAGTCTTTCGCAGGTCCAGGAGGCTCTCACCGGCCGATACGCGATCGAAGGTGAGATCGCATCGGGTGGCATGGCTTCCGTGTTCCTGGCCGAGGACCTGAGGCACCACCGAAAAGTCGCGGTGAAAGTCCTCGATCCCGAAATCGCCCAGGCCGTGGGTGTGGACCGCTTCCTACGGGAGATCGAGACCGTCGCCGGCTTGAACCACCCCCATATCCTCCCTCTCCACGACTCGGGCCAGGTGGGTGGCCTCCTCTTTTACGTCATGCCCTTTGCCACCGGCGAGTCTCTCCAGGATCGGTTGGAGAAGGAGAGAGAGCTCCCTGTGGAGGAGGCGATTCGTATCACGTCGGAAATAGCCGATGCGCTGGAGTATGCCCACGGCGAAGGAGTCGTTCATCGGGATGTGAAGCCGGCGAATATCCTGATGGAGGCAGGTCATGCCGTATTGACGGACTTTGGCCTCGCCCAGGCAGTGGCAGCCAGAGACTCCGGGGCGGCGAAACTCACGCAGCCGGGGATGTCCCTGGGGACCCCGGAGTACATGAGCCCGGAACAGGCCGCCGGGGAGCGGCACATCGACGGCCGAAGCGACCAGTACAGCCTGGCCTGCGTACTCCATGAGATGCTGGCAGGCGAGCCTCTCTTCTCGGGGCCCTCTGCCCGACGCATCATCGCCCGCCAGATCAACGAAAGGCCCATCAGGGTACGCACCGCTCGACCCAGCGTCCCGGAAGGGGTGCAAAAGGCGATCCTGAAGGCCCTGGAAAAGCCGCCTGCCAACCGGTACCAGTCGGTTCGGGCGTTCTCCCAGGCCCTCCAGGCGGGCATGGAGGGCTTCAAGCGTGGTGAACGCCCGGCGTTCCTGCAACGGGCCAGGTCCGGGTCGCTTTGGCTGCTGCTCGCGGCGGTATTGATCCTGGCCATCTGGCTGGTGGTGAAGCCGAATTCCCCGACCCTGAACGAGAATCTCATCATGTGCTTCCCCCTGGCCAGCAGGGGAGGCGAGGAATTCCAGGGTGAGGATGTGGCCCTTACCATCTCCCGGAGCCTGGAGACCACCGGATTCCTGAGCTGCCTGGACGGGTGGATGTACCTCTCGGAGAGCCAGAGGCGGGACATCGTATCCCTCACCGAAGCCGATGCCAGATCCATTGCCGAGGCTCGGGGCGCGGCCCGGTTCATTCTCGGCTCGGTTTCACTGGAAGGGGACTCCATATCCGCCACCCTCGCCCTCCATGACAGCCGGGACGGATCCCTCATCGATCAGCGAAGCCACGTCGAGGCTCGATCCGAAGCATCGGCCGGGCAGGTGGGGGTCCGGGCCTTTACCGGCTTCCTCCCTTCCCTCCTGGATCCGGGGCGGCCCCAACCGGACCTGTCCATCGTGGTGGACCGGGACCAGGCCGCAGTCGCCACCTGGATCCGGGGAGAGAGGCTCTACCGTGACCTCCACTTCGATTCGGCCTACGTCCTCCTCCGGGAGGCGGTCCGGATCGACTCCCTCCTCATCCCGGCCGCCCTGAGAGGAGCCCAGGCGGCGAAATGGGCCCACGACGGCATCCAGACCGACACTCTCCTGGCTCTGGCCGTTCGCCACGACTCCCTCCTGACGCGGGAGCAGGTCCACATCGCCCACGGTCTGGCGGCCCACTACAGGGGGGACGCCAACACCGCCGTGGATCGATTCCAGCAGGCTCTGGAACTGCGGAAGGAGTGGCCCGAGGCCTGGACCGCCCTGGGAGAGACCTATTTTCACCTCCTGCCGGACGAGACCGATGGGTACCTCCTGGCCGAGGAGGCCTTCCGGGAGTCGTTCAGGCTGGATCCGGAGTTCGAGCCGCCCCTCATCCATCTCACCGAAATCGAGGTCTGGAACGGAAACCACGACGAAGCCGCAGCCCTTCTGGCCAGGATGCGGGAGTCGGGAGCCGCATTCAGTACCCTGCTCTGGCTGGACCTCCTGACCTCCTGCGCCAGAGATGGATCTCCCCTCATCCCTTGGACGGAAGCCCTGGCCACGGATCCGGGCGCCACCTACAACGCCGCCAGGGATCTCGCCACCGGGGCCCGATACCCCGCCTGCGCCGAGGAGGGATTGCGCGCGGTCCTGTCAGACCCTCCCGACCGTCCCGGCGCCGCGTACTCCTGGGGGGCCCTCATGACCTTGGGAGGCCTTCTCGTGGCCCAGGGCCGGGGGGAAGAAGCGGTGGAGATCTGGCGGGAAGCCGAGGTTTCGGGAACGGCAGGGGCCATGCCTTTCCTCTACCTGGTGGCCGGAACCGTTTCGGAACCCGTGAGTCGGCAGGCGGCCCGAATCGATTCCATGGCACTGAGGATGTTCGGGCCCGACTACGAGCGATTTCGGCCCAAAGAGGGTTGGTCCCTGGCCTCCTGGCATGCCAGCCAAGGACACACGGAACGGTTGGAGGTCCTGGCCGGACGGATGGCCGACCTGGCTGACGGGGATTCGGCCACCGTAACGGTTTCCATGCTGGATTCGGCTCTCCAGGCACACCTGGCCCTGGCCCATGGCGATACCATGGTCGCCACGGACCTGTTCTCCTCCCTGGACCCCATCTACCCCAGCAATGACCTGAATTACGGAATCTGGGAAGTCCTTCCCTACGAGCGCCTCAAGCTGGCCGAGCTTCTTCTGGCTCAGAACCGATTCAACGACGCCGCCGAGGCAGCGGCAGTCTTCGACCATCCTGGACCAACGATCTTCCTCTTCTTCCTGAAGGAAAGCTTGGCGCTGAGAGCCGAGGCCGCGGAGGCCATGGGGTGGGACGAGCAGGCCGCCGGCCTCAGGCGGCGGTTGGAGATCCTGGCAGGTTGATTCGGGGTGGGTGGGCTAGTGCCCCAATCCGGGAATACGGTGATGTATCGAGAGCGCCGAAGCGCGCCGCTGGCAAGGCGCGCGATTGAGTCGTACCCTCTGTGGTACGGCGAATGAGCGCAACGCCGCCAGCGGGGATGCAGCGGCGCTCAAATACCATCGTATTTCCGGTTTGGGGCACTTAGTGCACTCGCTCCACCAACTCCCTCAAGCGCTTCTTCTCCCCTTCCGACATCACCTCTGGGAAGGGGGAAGACTTTCGCAGCCTTTCGGCCCGGGGGGAGTTCGACTCCAGGAAGTGGAGGAGCCTGGGGAGGGGATACGTGTCGAAGATCTTCCGCCACTCCCAATCGTCGTGGCCGTTGTTGGGATGCCGATTCTCGAGCTTCTGCAGGATCTTCTCCCTGGCCCGGTTGATGAGGGAGAGGTTCTCCTCCAGGAGGGCCACCAGGCCGTCGTGGAATTCGGGAGATTCCGGATCCAGCTCCACAGGGGGTGGGGAATCCTGAGCCTTCCCAAAGAGGCCGGTGCCGTTCGGTTTCTCGCTCCCGCCGTTCCCGTTCGGCTTTTCAGCGGTCTCCCGTGCGGCGGTCTCCTGGCCGAAGTTTTCCGGGCCTCCCCGGATCCACTCTGGATCCAGCGCTTCCCGCTCCAACTCGAAGAGCTTCACGATCTCGTCGGCGAGCCTACCCCCGGTCGACAAAGCATAGCGTGTGGCCTTCCCAGTCCCCACTTTCTCTACCACGCCCACTCTGGCCAGGCGCCGCAGAGCTTTGCGGGCTCCGGAAGGAGTCAAGCCAGTGCGTTTCGCCACCTCGGGCGACGTGACGGTTCCTTCGGTCTCTGTGGTGAGGATGCGGAGGAGTCGGATCTGTCCTTGGGTGCCGAACACCTCGTTCAGGGCGAGGTCTGTTCCGCTCTGATCGGATGCGCTGGGTCGCATGAAAGACTCCATCCAGAGACGCTTTTTCTCCCGGAACAGCTGTTTGGGAACAAGTGTTTAGGATTACATGGTAAAGACTCGGGAAACTCGGCACAAGCATTTTTTCGTACTTCCTCTGTAACGGTTCCGGAGAGCGCATGGCGGCTCGACAGAAGCCTCGAGATATCGTCGTAACCTGCTCGGGCGGAGAGCACCGGGTCCGCCTGGCCCGGGGATTTCGCTTCTGGTCGTCGGCAAAATGCCCCGTGTGTCGGGCCCCCGTAGACCCGAAGCGGACTCTCCGAGTCCTACGATGGCTCGTGAATCTGGGGTACCCGGCCTCCAGGAACATCCTTCACCGGGCCCTCTGGTGGGGTACGGTGGGGTTCGTCGCCCTGTCTCTCGTTTCCTGGCTCCTGGTCTGGGGTCTTGGAGACCGCTGGTGGCCTGCCACGGTACTGCTTTTCGGGCCCCGGTGGGTTTTGATTCTCCCCCTTGTGGTCCTCCTCCCCTTTGCGGTCCTCAAGGACCGGGCCCTTCTGCTCCCCCTGGCCCTGGCGGGGCTACTGCTGGTGGGGCCGGTCATGGGCTTTCATACGGGGTGGCGATCCATGCTTTCCGGCAGTGGATCCGAAGGAGAGTTCACCATTGTCACTTTCAACGCCCGAGGGGGCAACACGCTGGTCTGGAGCCCAGCGAACCTCCTGGCCGAATGGCAAGCCGACGTGGTTGCCTTCCAGGAGTGCGGGCGGGAACTGGCCCAGGGTCTCAGGCGGATTCCCGGCTGGCACATCGACACTCGCAGCGGCCTCTGCCTTGCGAGTCGGTTCGAGATCCTAGGCGCCAGGGAGATGGACCGGGAAGCCCTGGAATTCGCCGGAGGCGCCGGGCGGGTGATCACCTACGAGCTGGACCTCGGCGGAGGGTCCTCCTTCCTCGTCACAAACCTGCATCTTGAGACGCCCCGGGCCGGGTTCGAGCTGATACGGGCCGGTCGAATGCGACAGGGAATTCACCTGGTTCGGGAAAAATCCCTCCTCCGATCCGTCGAGCTACGCCAGGCCCGTTTCTGGACCGAGGGATTTCCGGGTCCCCACCTCGTGGCCGGGGATTTCAACACGCCTACCGAAAGCCGGGCGTATCGAGAGGCCTGGGGGGAGTGGCGGAACGCCTTCTCCACGGCGGGGTTCGGGTTCGGAGGCACTCGCCTGAATGGCTGGATCCGCGTCCGCATCGACCACATTCTCGCCAACGAACATTGGAAGGTCGTGGATGCCTGGCTGGAGGAAGACGTGGGTTCCGATCACCTCCCCACGGGCGCTCGCCTACGGCTTCGCTGAGCCCGAAACCAGCACCCCTCCCCGCGCCCTCATGGCCCGCTCCCTCAGCTCCTCGTAGAGATTCGTTTTCAATCGGGCCGCGATGCGAAACCGGGAGCCTTCGTCGAAGATCTGCCCGAATTTGGACGAAGCCGGCTTCACCCCTCCCGATATCTGAGATTTCCACTCCTCGGCCTCGTGGGTGAAGGAAGAGGGATCGGCCGGCTTGGCCATACCCTCCTCATAGTCGAGCCCCAGGATCTCGCAGATCCGGCCCAGCGTCGTTTCGACGTCACGCACCAATTCTTCGAACACCACTACGACATGCCCGGGTTCCTTCACGGCCGCCCAGGTGGCCCCCATGGACCGATTCCACTGCCGAATTCCGTAGGCGGGGTCCTGTTGCCTCGGGAACCGGTCCGGAAAACGCCGTGCCCGGTCGACGATGGAGGCCACCACGTCTTCCCCGCGGCGTACGATGTGGATACAGAAGG
>JASFVN010000493.1:0-3217 GCA_050049805.1 Gemmatimonadota bacterium | reverse complement strand
ATAAGCCCAACCCACGGTGCCCAATGCATGTACATGGGTATACGAGGCGAGCACGTTCCCTTTCCGGAGTCCGTCGTGCTCGCCGTCGAACCCAAATCCACGATGTACTGAAAAGGCGAAATCCAGATCTTCTATCGGGGGAGGGAGCATGTAGGTATAGTGGAATTCATGCCCTCTCAGAGCCGTTCCCACCGAGAAGAACGGGTTCTCCGCCACCGTTTCAAGGACAGTATAACCGTGTCCCTTGGGTTTCGCCTGGAATCCATACTCCACTGGAAGGAATCCGACCAGGGGGAAGGTTTCGCCGCCATAATGGAGGGCCTTGCCAAGGTATACGGCGCCCCCGCACTCGGCGAAAATCGGCAGCCCAGCTTCCGCCGCCTCCCGAACGGAAGCCACGAAGGACGTGTTCGCCGACAGCTCCGGGGCCAGGGTTTCCGGAAATCCACCCCCCAGGTAGAGGGCGTGGACTTCGGGGAGGGAGGCATCACGTAAGGGCGAGATCTCCACCAGGTCGGCTCCGGCTGCCCTGAGTTGCTCCAGGTTCTCCGGATAGTAGAACTGGAAAGCGGCATCCTGGAATACCCCGATCCGGACCCTTGGGACCATGGGTTCCGGTACGGAAGGGGGCTCCGTTTTCTCTGGGTCGCCCATGACGTGGCTGTTCACGCTGGCCGGGGCCCTTTTTGCGATCTCGAGGATCTCGTCCAGGTCCAGGTACTTCTCCGCCACCTCCTGAACCCGGTCCAGCGGACCCTGGGCATGGTCCGTCTCCTGGGGAGGAACGAGGCCCAGGTGTCTCTCGGGGAACAGGTCCACCGGCAGGCGGGGGATCGCCCCCAGCACGGGAATGCCACAGATCCCTTCGATAGCTTGCCGGAGGATCTCCTCATGACGTTTCCCGGCCACTCGGCTGAGTACTACTCCCGCCAGAGGCACGTCCGGGTCCAGGGTCTGGCAACCGAGAATCTGGGCGGCGGCCGTCCGAGTGGTTTTGGTCACATCCACCGAGAGGATGACCGGGGTTTTCAGGAGTTTGGCCAATTCGGCACTGGAGAAGCTCCCCTCGGCGTCCATGCCGTCGAAGAGACCGCGGTTGCCTTCGACGATGGCCAGGTCTTTGTCCGCAGAGGTGTCCTGAAAGGACTGAAGTGCCACCGAGGGGGAGAAAAGAAAGAGATCCAGGTTCCTGCAAGGGTGCTGAGCCGCACGGGTCAGCCAAGAGGCGTCGATGTAGTCGGGCCCCTTCTTGAAGGGGGCAACGGCAAGCCCCCTGGAACGAAAACTCGCCGCGAGTCCCAGAGAAAGGAGGGTTTTTCCACCTCCTCCTCGGAGACCCGCGACGAGTAACCGAGGAATGCTTACCTGCAAATCAGTGCATCTCGATGAAATTGCACGGGCAAATCTCAGCGCACTTACTGCAACCGGTGCAGTTCTCCAACTTCCAACCGTAGGGGAAGCTGTGGTCCTGGGGTTTAACGATGGCCTGGTCCTGGCAGTACATCCAGCACTTCTCGCAGTCCATGCAGTACCCGCAGCTCATGCAGCGTTCTACTTCCTTCATGAGCTGTTCGGCGGTGTAGCCGAGGTTGACCTCCACCTCCAGGTCCATGCGCTTGTCGTCCCCCACATGCCCTGGAACCTGCCGCTCCGCCTTCTCATAGTGGGAGAGCTGCATCTTGTCGGAGTACACGACCGTACGGTTGTCTGCCTGCCGGGGCGCCCCGGTGAAGGATCGAACGATATCCTCGGCAGCCTTGCGGCCGTGGCCGACCGCGTCGGTCACCAGGGCCAGGTTCGTGACGTCGCCGCCAGCCCAGACCTTGTGTTCGGCCGTCCTCATATCGTCGTCCACCTTGATCCAATCCCGACCCGGAACCTCGATCAGGGATTCGAATCCGGCGAAATCCGGCTCCTGGCTCACAGCGGAGATGATGGCGGTGGCAGGGATGTCGTATTCCGAACCCTCGATGGGGATGGGCCGCCGCCGCCCGGAAGCGTCGGGCTCGCCAAGCTCCATTTTGATGGCGACCATGGCATTGACCAGGCCGTCCTCGCCCTTTTTGAATCCAACCGGGGCGGACAAGAACTGAATGTCGATGCCCTCGGCGATGGCCTCGTCGATCTCCTCCTCGATGGCCGGCATCTCGGCCCGAGTGCGGCGATAGAGGACCGTCACGTTCGCGCCGACACGCTTGCAGATCCGGGCCGCATCGATGGCGGTGTCACCACCCCCCACAACGATAGCCACCACGTCCGTACCCAGGTCCAGCTTCTCGCCATGGTGGAAGCGGTTCAGGAAGTCCACACCGCTGAAGACGTTGGGGGCGTCCTCGCCGTCCACACCGAGACTGATTCCCTGCTGGGCGCCCAGGGCAATGTACACGGCGTCATAGTCGGCTTTCAGCTCATCGAGGGAGACGTCCTTACCGACCTTCACACCGTACTCGATCTCCACGCCCGTGTTCAGGATGGCGTCGATCTCCGCGTCCAGGATTTCCTCAGGGAGACGGTACCCGGGAATTCCCCAGCGGAGCATGCCGCCGGCCTTGTCCGAGGCTTCGAGGACCTTCACTCCGTATCCGCGTCGCGCCAGCTGATAGGCAGCGGAAAGGCCGCTGGGCCCGCCGCCGACCACCGCGACCTTCTGGTCCTTCTTTTCGTCCGAGAGCATCCGGAGACCCAGTTTGCCCTGGATTCCGAAGTCCCCGATGGCCCGTTCGATCTTATTGATGCTGACGGCCTCATCCAGGTCCTTGCGGTTACATCCTGTTTCGCACGGAGCCGGACACACCCGACCGCAGACAGCGGGGAAGGGGCTGGTATCGGTATAGATGAACCAAGCCTCCTCCATGGCCTGTTCCTGGGTCTTACCCTTCTTCTCGGCCTGGGCGATAGTGGTGATGAAGCTCCGGATGTTGTTGCCGGAGGGACAAGTGTGGGTGCAGGGGGGCATCTTCTCTACGTGCTTCGGCCGAAGCGGTGACTGTTCGCGCCCCCCTCCGCCGGAGAACGACCTACCCCCCAGCTTCTTTTTCTTCTTTTTTACGACCTTCTTAGCCATAGGTCACCTCTAACGACCGGTTTCTTTGGTATCGTTTCACACGAGTGATCCCCTGCCCCCGAAGGAGCAGGGAACCCTCGTGACTCTCTCCTGTGCACCGACTCTTCTCGGCAAAACAGGTGCCTGTGTCGAGTCGATCGCCTTCCGGACCCG
>JASFVN010000043.1:0-22303 GCA_050049805.1 Gemmatimonadota bacterium | reverse complement strand
TTTCAGGTCAGGAATCGCCGGCGGCCCCCTCCTTGTGGGGGATCTCGATGAAGCTCCCGCCGAAGTACGTGTAGACGCAGCGACCTGAATCGGTGAGCTGCCGGATAGCCAGCTTGCACTGCTTCTTGTCGACCTCGTCTCCGAACTTCTCCAACATGGCCTTGGTCAAATCGCTCGGCTTGAACTTCTTTCTGCCGAAGTACTCTTCAACCATCTCGTACATCGCGTCGGCGATCTGATCGACGGTCACAGCCATTGGGTACCTCCCTCTAGTGTCGTAGCTGCGCGGACCGCTTGAAGCTCAGGCCCGCGAATTTGTAGTCGTCGATGTGCTCCTTCTCGAACTCGATGCCCGTAAGCTCGAAGAACCTGGGCCAACCGATACGCTCGATGAATTCACCCATCCGCTCGTATTTCCGAGCGCCGTCCACCCAAACCTCCACGATCTTCCGAACAGCTTCCGTCACCTCAGGCCAGCGCGGCGGATTGTTCTCGATGAAGGGGATGGCAAGCTTACTGAACATAGGCTCCGAGCGGGCGTTGGACACCTTTCCGCCCACCCAGATGGAGATGCCGTCATTCAGGGCGTCGGCCATGGGCAGTGCCGGGCACACCGAGAAGCAGTTCGCGCAGAACATGCAGAGCTCTTCGTCGATCTCAACGGACGGATGGCCGTCCACCTCGGCAGGCCGGATGGCCGCCGTGGGGCAGGAAGCCACCACGTTGGGGATCTCACAAAGCTTGCTCATCTGATCGTGCTGAACTCTCGGTGGCCGCCTGTGGACACCCAGGATCGCGATGTCCGAACAGTGGACCGCGCCGCACATGTTCAGGCAGCAGGCCAGGGCGATCCGGAGCTTGCCCGGGATCTCCTTGGTGCCGTCGAAGTAGTCGCTGAGATCGTCCATGACACACTTGACCACACCCGAAGCGTCGGTGGCGGCAGAGTGGCAGTGGACCCAGCCCTGCGTATGAACGATGCTGGAAATGGCGTTCCCGATTCCACCAACAGGGTGTCCGATCTCCGCCAGGTCGGCGATGAGGGGATCGATGTTGGATTCGTCGGTGAGGAGGAACTCGGCGTTGTGCCTGGAGGTGAACCGCATGAACCCGTCACAGTATTTGTCGGCCAATTCGGCGAACTTACGAATCCGCTTGGTCCCCATGAGACGAGGGGAGCCGGCCCGGACCGTGAAAAGCTTGTCGCCGGATTCACCGACGTGGACCATGACGCCGGGTCTGAGGATCTCGTGGTACTTCCACTTCCCATAATTTTCTTTGATGATCGGGGGCAAGAACCGCGTAAAATGCGGAGGTCCGATATCAGTTCTTCTTTCCGTTGCCATCGCTGTATCTCCCGAAAGTCGTTGGTTTTCTCAGTCAACTCGAGACCGTCGAAACGGTTCCCCTATTCCTCGTCGTCCTCGTCCTCGTCGTCTTCCTCGTAGTATTCCTCGTAGAAGACGTAGGGGTTGTCTCTCGGGTAAGCGACCATCTCGGGGATCGGATCCAGCCCGATCTCCTCGATGAAGTTCCCCAGTCCAACGCGCTGCATGAGCTCGCCGACCCGCTCCCGGTTCTTCCCGTGCTCGCCCCAGAAGTCCCAGATCCGCTCAGCCAGATCTTTGATCTCCTGGTAGGGGGGCTCCATCTTCAAGAAGGGGATCATCACCGACGACAGCTGGGCACCTTCCACGATGGGAGCTTTGGATCCCAACAGGATGGTAGCACCCGTATCCACGCCAGGGCGCAGGGCCTTGGGCATGGCGTTGATGCAATGCATGCACTTCACACAGTTCGAGTCGTCGATGGCGATCTCATTCCCATCCCACTCGATGCACTTGGTGGGGCAGTTGCCGCAGATGTCCCGCTCGATGTTCATCCCCGCTTCGGCATAGTTCCGGACTTCGTCCTGGTCGATGCGGATCTCGTCACGCCAGGTCCCGATGATGGACATGTCCGAGCGCGCGATGGAGGCCACGCAGTCGTTGGGACAGCCGGCGAACTTGAACTTGAACTTGTAGGGGAAGAACGGGCGGTGCAGCTCGTCCTGGAATTCCATGGTGATGTCGTGACAGGCATCCAGGGTGTCGTAGCAGGCCCATTCACAGCGGGCCGGACCGCAGCAGGCGCTGGGAGTCCGAACATTGGAGCCCGATCCACCGAGGTCGAAGTCGTGTTCGGTGAGTTCGGCGAAGGTGGGCTCCAGCTCGTCGGTAGTGGTTCCCAGGAGGATGATGTCCCCGGTGGAACCGTGCATGTTGGTGAGACCGGAACCGTGCCGATCCCAGATGTCGCAGATGGTCCGCAGGGAATCGGAGGTGTAGAACCATCCGCTGGGCATGTTCACCCGGAGGGTGTGGAAGTGGGCGATGGCCGGATACTCGTCCTGGAGGTCGTTGTACCGGCCAATGACGCCGCCGCCATAACCCATGACGCCGACGATTCCACCGTGCTTCCAGTGGCCGATCTTTTCGTGGTAGGACCGTTCCAGGAGACCGAGGAGCTGTTCACACTCCTCCTTGCCCTCGTCGGCCATCTCCTTGATCTGTGTGACGAAGCTGGGCCAGGGCCCCTTTTCCAGCTCGTCCAACATCGGGGTACTTCTTTGGGAATCCGCCATCGTCGTCTCCCTTTTAGAATTGGATTGATGGCTAAACTGCATTAAGAAATCTCAGGTCAATCTTCTTCATACGTCTTTTGCTACGCCGCCAACATCCGTTCCCGGACGTTCACGACGATCTTGTATATCAACGTCAACATCATGAACCCGATGGCGTAGACGCCCACCGTGACGGCTACCTCTACGCCCGAGGGTGTGTAGTCGGTAATTCGGCCCAGGGGATTCGGCACGAACCCGGTGACCACCATTCCCACGCCCTTCTCGATCCATATGGCGGCGATGACGCCGACGCAGAGGAATCCGAGGACGTTCAGGTTGTTCCTCACCCTGGGAATCAACAGGAGGGTCACGCAAACCACCGTCAGGAGAGCGCCGGTCCACATCCAGGGAACCAGGGCGTCGTGACCGTGGAGACCCATGTACAGGTACTCGAATGCGTGAACGTGGTGGGGCATGTCACTGTAGATGGCCGTGAAGAACTCGACGCCCACGAAAAACACGTTCACCGTCATGGCGTAGGCCACGATGAGGGCCAGGCTCCGGATAGCCTTGTCCCCGGGATCGAACTTGGTGAATCTCCGAAGGATAAGGGCCAGGATGATGAGGAGACTGGGACCCGACGAGAAGGCAGAAGCCAGGAATCGGGGCGCCAGAATCGCCGTCATCCAGAACGACCGTGCCTCCAACCCCGAATACAGGAAGGCCGTCACGGTATGGATGCTGACTGCCCAGGGGATCGAGAGGATGATAATGGGCTTGATCCACCGGGGGGGCGGCGCCTGCTTGGCCTCCGAGTCGAAGGTGACCATCCCGATGACCAGGTTCAGGACCAGGTAGCCCCCAAGGGCCACCATGTCCCAGAACATCATGGAGTTGAGAGTGGGGTGCAGGAGAACGTTGGTCACCCGGGTGGGCTGCCCCATATCCACGAAGATGAAGAGCATGCACATGAGGACCGAGGCGATGGCCAGCCCCTCTCCCAGGATGACCATCTTTCCAAAGTCCTTGTAACTGTGCAGGTAGTAGGGTAGCACCACCATGACGGCCGAGGCCGCTACACCCACCAGGAAGGTGAACTGGGCGATGTAGATTCCCCAGGTCACGTCCTGGCTCATGCCGGTGACGGTCAACCCCTCCGTGAATTGCCTTCCCCAGGCCAGGACGCCCAAAGTGATGAGGACCATCCAGAACCCCAGGAGAAACCAGTATCGCCTGCCCCCGCGAAATGCGGCTTCCAGCATAACGCTACCTCTCGGTTATCCCGTGCTGTCCCAGCCGGGTTGAATTCATCAGACGATGTAGTACACGTTGGGACCCGTCCCCAAGGCCACCCTGCGGCTGATGGTCCGCTGGGAAGAGAGGATCCTGTTCACCTCCGAATCCGGGTCGGCCAGATTTCCGAACGTCAGGGCTCCCTCGCCTCCCGGAACTCGATTCGCCGCCTCGACACAGGCCGGCTCCAGGCCGTCCCGCAGCCGCTCAGCGCAGAAATTGCATTTTTCCACCACACCCCGGGTCCGCGTCGGGTACTCCGCAGGGAAGTTCCCGTCTGCGTCCGTGTCAACGAACGGTCTGGGATCCCTCCAGTTGAAGCTCCGGGACCCGTAAGGGCAGGCGGCCATGCAGTACCGGCACCCGATGCACCGGTGCATATCCATCATCACCAGCCCGTCTTCTTCCCGTTTCCAGGTGGCCTGGGTCGGGCATACTCTCACACAGGGCGGATTCGTGCAGTGGTTGCAGAGTACCAGGACCGGTGCTTCCAACTGAGATTCCGGAAGCCTCTCGTGTGCCTGGTCCGGGAAGACGTGCCGGTATTCCTCCTCCCAGATCCATCTGATCTTCTCTTCGGGATCCTCGATCCGGGGGATGTTGTGGGCCACCGTGCAGGCTTCCGTGCAGGCTTCCCGAACGGCCGGGTTCTGAGCCTTTTCCATGTCGATGACCATGGCCCATTGGGTCTCGGACCCGGAAATGTTGTGGTCCTGGATTCCGCATCCGACGGTGCTCAGGAGGGGAAGCCCTGCTCCGGCAGTGACGACGGCGGCTCCGGCATCCTTCAGGAAATCCCTACGGCTCTTCGTCTCGCTCATGGCTCAGGCTCCCCCACCAGGCGTTACGTGACACTCCCAGCAGGTGGGATAGACGTCGGCGTAGTCGTGGCACCGGGTGCAGAACGCGTCCCTGTCTTCGTGGCAGTTCAGACAGGTCTTGGTCAGGCTCTTGTTGAAGGTTTCTCCGCTGGACGACACGTAGTCGGGATCCCCGAAGCGAACCAGGTCATCCCTCCACTCGTTCAAAAGCCGAGGGTGGTTGGCTGCCATCCAGGCGCTGTCTTCCACGCAAGCCGTGGCCACGGACGAATCCGGGTATTCCAGCTCGCTCCGCCCCACTTCCGGCTCTCCCGCCGCAGCCAGGCGGCTCCAGAAGGGAAACGTGACGAAAATCACGAAAATGGCCAAACCCAGGAGAATCTTCCCTTTGTCACCCATCTACGCCGACTCCTTCCTCAACCATGCTGGCTTCCGGATCTTCAAGTTCCATGCCCGGTATGGGCTCGAGCCTAAGGTTCTGGGTGCGCTTCTTTTCCCCTTCGAAAATCATGGCGTTGGCCACCAGCTCGGAAATGCCCGTGACCTCTACGCCTGGCGCCCAGTAGTCGCAGACCACCGGAAGCGTCGCGCGATCGATGGCACACATGGCGGCCAGCTGGTTCACGCCGTGCGTGTCCTGCACATACCGGACGGCGCTTCCCCTGGGAAGTCCTCCCCGCAGCCGCATCTCCATGTTCTCGTCGGTGCCCAGGCCCGCGCCTCCGCCACAGCAGAACGTCTGTTCCCGAATGGTGTTCTCGGGCATCTCGTGGAAGTGGTTGCAGACGTTCCGGATCACATAACGGGGCTCCTCGAAGATTCCCATGGCCCTGGCCGGGTTGCAGGAATCGTGAAAAGTGACCCGAATGTGGTCATTTCGGCTCTTGTCCAGGTTGAGCTTGCCGTGGCGGATGGCGTCGGCCAGGAACTCCATGAGGTGGATCATCTTCGTCGACCGGGCGTTTTCGAAGACCGTTCCCGTTAGAGGCGACTTGGGAACCTCCAGGAAGTCCGCCGGCCCATTCATGGTGTCCATGTATTGGTGCATCACCCGCCACATGTGACCGCACTCACCTCCCAGAATCCACTTCACGCCCAGCCTCTTGGCTTCGGCATAGACCTTGGCATTGAGCCGTTTGATGGTCTCGTGGGAAGTGAAGAGGCCGAAGTTGCCGCCCTCCGAGGCGTAGGTGCTCCAGGTGTAGTCCACCCCCAGCTCCTGCAGGATCAGCATGTAGGCCATGCAGGTATAGATGCCCGGAGCCGCCACGTAGTCGCCGGAGGGAACCACGAACAGGACCTCGGCGCCCTTCTTGTTCATGGGAAGGTCCACCTTGATTCCGGTGGCGTCTTCGATGTCGTCCACCATGAACTCGAAGGTGTCCACGAGCCCGTGGGGAGGAATGGCCAGGTGATTTCCGGTTCGGAAGCAATTGGCCACCGGTTCGATGACCCAGTTCACGTAGAGGCCCAGGAGCCCCAGGAGCTCCCGGCCCATCATGGTGATCTCGGCGGTATCGATACCGTAGGGGCAGAACACCGAGCACCGGCGGCATTCGGTGCACTGATAGAAGTAGTAGAACCACTCCTTGATGACTTCCTTGGTGAGAGGGCGGCCGCCCGCCATCTTGCCGAACACCTTCCCCAGGGCCGTGAAGTCTTTCCGATAGATGGAGCGGAGGAGCTCGGCCCTGAGGACCGGCATGTTCTTCGGATCGCCGCTTCCCAGGAAGAAATGGCACTTGTCCGCGCAGGCACCGCAGCGGACGCAGGTGTCCATGAAGATCTTGAAGGAGCGGAATCTGACGAGTCGATCGGCCATGCCTTCCAGGACGATCCGCTTCCACCCGTCCGGAAGCGTCCAGTCCTCATCCTCCACCGCCCATTCCCTGGCATTGGGGAGATCCAGGATCTTCAGGTTTTTCGCTTTGCCTGGGTAGATGTAGGTGCCCTTCCGGATATCCGGCGGTGTGTCCATCCAGGTTGTGGCCGGCGGATTCCAATCGATCTTCAGGAGCTCGTCCTGCTTGTAGTAGCTCGCCTCATCGAATTTTGCCATGATCTATTCCTTCTCCAGTGGCTTATCCACCGGGACGCCAGCACCCACCATCTTCTCCCTGAATTCGTCCTCGTACTCCTCGTACGTATGGACCTTCACCGGGAAGTCCCATGGGTTCACGTGTCGGACTGCCCGGTTGTTGTTGGCCAGGTTCCGAGTCGGACTGAGGAAGACTCCCGCGAAATGCGTGAGCTTGGAGAAGGGGAAGTACGCCAGGAGCACCGAGACCAGGAAGAGGTGCCCGTAGAAGACAGGACCTATTCCCTCCGGGACCACCGGAGCGAAGTGGAAAAGCCCGACCATGAGCTCTTTCACACCGGCGATATCTACCTTGTCCAGATGCCTCATCCACACTCCGCTCAGACCAATGCCCAGGAGCAGGAAGAGGGGGAAGTAGTCGCCGATGAGGGAGATGTAACGGACCTGTGGGTTCGTGAACCGGCGATAGAGGAGGACCGTTACACCCAGCAGGAAGGTCACGGTGGTGACATACATTGCCGGGAGCCCGATCTCCAGGAATCCGTCGGCGGCCTCCAGAAAGGTCACGAAGCCGGGCACGGGATTCGTCATCAGCCGCATGTGTCGAACGATAATGATGAGGAAGGACCAGTGCATCAGGAGGCCCGCGATCCATAGTAGATGATCTGTCCGGTAGACCAGTCTTCGCCCTTCCACCAGATCCGCTTTCGTATTCCGCAACAGGGAGCGGAAAAAGAGAACCTCCAGGGCCATCCGGCCTACGGCCTGAAGTGTCGTGAAGGGGTTCTCGAGGCGGCTGTGCGGGATCCAGTCCAGGGACTTCTGCTGTCCGCAGGTCGTGGTGATGCGAAAAGGCACGGCGCTTTTCGACCATCCAAGGACCTTGGCCACCATTCCCCCCAGGAAGAGGAGGAGGGCGAAGCTCGGGATGATCACTCCAAAGATCCATCCCAGGCCAAGGACGCCTCCGAGCATCCCCACTATGAAAAGCCCCCCAACGGCTGCCAGGGCGACCAATATGTTCATCAGAGATCCTCTCTTTGCGCGTTGTCGGACGCAGAGGTCTGTTGGTTCGAGTCCTCAAACATCTCTCCAGCCTCTTCCTCCCGTCCCCTCATCTTCTCGAACACCCAGGCCACCTGTCGCTTCACCTCGTTGATGCGAAGCTGACTCAGCTCGTCCCGTCGGGCTGCATAAAGCTCGAAGGCTGTCAGAGCGACCTCGTCGATGCTCCGGTCGAGCTCCTCGAGCCCCTCTCGGTGATGGGCTTCCGCTTCCGGGATTACCTCCCGGATGATGGCACGGAGGGAAAAGACGAAGGAGAGGGCTTCCGAGGGGGAGAGCTCCTGGACTGCCCGAATCCGAACGATCCCGTCGAGATGACCACGAAGGGATTCGGGATCCACTTTATCCAAGATGGCCTGAAAGACCCCTCGTGTACCCTCTCGGACGCTGTGCCCCAGAGGATTGGCGAAGGGGTCTCGTTGGGCACGGAAGAGAGCGGCGGAATCGGCGGGATAGGCAGACAAAACGGCGTCTTCCCATCGCTCGACGATGGCGTCTTTTCGCTCTTCCATTAGCTGCCCGAGGGTCACCGACATGCTCTCCCTCACAAGCCAGGGGCAAAGGCCGTCCGGCCACCTTGGCCGGGAGCCTTGGCCCTTTCTTCCATCTCCCCTCCCCTGTCTTCGAAGCGATTGGGCCTCGAGAGGGAAGGGAGCAGGGCGCTCCGTTCGAGCCGGAGCGCCCCCTGCTAGATCAGACGCAGCCCGTGGGCTTCGGCAATCCGGCCACCTTACAGGCACCCTTGGCGGGGCCGCTGGGGAAAAGGTCGTAGACCTCCTTCAGCGAGAGGTTGGTCTGCTTGCAAAGCTTCCGGATCATGGGAGCCATGTTGTATTCGAGGTAGTATTCACGGAGGTAATTCACGAGCCTCCAGTGCGTGTCCGTCAGCTCGTCCACGCCCTCGGTCTTGGCCAGATCGGCCGCCACGGCCTCGTCCCACTGGTCCGGATCCTGAATGAAGCCGTCTTCATCGATTTCCATCTGTTTACCACCGAGTTCCACCATTTCCATTTGGTTCCTCCAATTTCAGCGCCCCTCAGGGGCTTTGGGTGCGCTGGGGCCGGTGGGGGCCGGCCCCTAACGCAGATCAATACATCTCTATATCGACTGTTGGCCCGTCCCTGAGCGTGGCGGGTACCGGCATCCGAAGAGCCATCTTCTTCAGCTTTTCCCTATCCTCGTCAGGGACGTCCTTGGGTAGCTCCACATCCAGGATGAAGCTGCTTACCCGATTGGGTTTCTCAGCGAATTCCATGGTCAGACTGACGGAAACATCGCCATCGGTGTAACCTCTTGCGTCGCAATAGGCCTGGACCATCGTGGCCAGGCATGCGCCTGATGCGACCCCGAGGTATTCCACCGGACTGGGCCCGTTTCCGTTGCCGCCTTCCGCCACGGACATGTCCGTGGTCATCACATGATCCCGGAGTCGTACCGAGAACCGAAGGCCCTCTTCCCGGGTGACTGTGATCAGGTCCATTTATGCTTCCCCGTGCCGTTTTCCGAATGCCTATTTGGCCGCATCACCGGTGGCGGCACCGTGGAGCTTCACCTCCACTTTCTCTTCGAGGCCGGCGTAGAACTCCCTGAGGAGAGCCACGACCTCGGGCTTGCTGAACTCAGGCGGTACGGCCTTCCCCTCGGAGAGGGACTTGCGGAGCATGGTGCCGGAAAGAAGGAGCCTGTCGCCCGACACGTAGTTCCCATCCTCGTCCAGAACCGCCTTCTCCGTGTGGGGGCAGGTCTTCATGGACGCCATTTCGCCACAGGAGTAGCAGAAGAAGGTCCAGTCCATCTTCAGGGCCTGGGTGAGCAGCGACCCCTGGGGGATCTCGTCGAAGATCTTGTGGGCGTCGAAGGGTCCGTAGTAGTCGCCCACACCGGCATGGTCACGACCCACGATGAGGTGGGAGCAACCGTAGTTTTGCCGGAAGAGGGCGTGAAGCAGGGCCTCCCTGGGACCGGCATACCGCATGTCCAGGGGATATCCGCCCTGAACGACCCGCTCGGGCCGGAAGTAATTCTGGACCAAGGCGTCGATGCACTTGACGCGGGTGTCGGCCGGGATGTCGCCAGGCTTCAGCTTGCCCAGGAGCTGGTGGATGTATACGCCGTCCGTCACCTCGATGGCCACCTTGGCCAGGTAGGCGTGGGAATTGTGCATGGGGTTCCGGAGCTGGAGGGCAGCCACCGTGTTCCATCCCCGCTCCTCGAAGATCGCCCTGGCCTCGGCGGGGCGCTGATAGATCCCTCCGAACTCGCCTGGGAAGAAGCTCTCGCTCAGGACCTTGATAGGACCGGAGATGTTGACCTCTTTCTGGGCCATGACCTTTGCCACGCCCGGATGCTCCTCATCGGTGGTGGCAAAGACGTTCTTGCATTCCAGCTCCTTGTCGACCCCGTATTTCTCCTCGACAGTGAGGATGGCCATGGTCTCGCCGGACTCTTCGTCGAAGAGCGCCACCTCTTCACCGGAGGTCAGGGCGTCGGCGTCGGTTTTGTCCGCCGAAAATGTGACGGGGATGGGCCAGAAAACCCCGTCCCTCATCTGGAAGTCGGTGACGCATCCCTTCCAGTCGTCGTAGTCCATAAACCCGTCCAGGGGCGTAAAACCGCCGATGCCCATCATGATGGCATCACCGGTCTCCCGGGAGGTCATGGGAAGCTTCTTGAGGGTCTCGGCCTTGGCCTTGGCCTCGGCCAGCTCGTCACCTTCCAGGAGGAGTGGCTTCAGCACTCCATCCTTACCATGGGGCTTCACCAGTTGGGACATATTTTTTTTCCTCTATCGAGCCGCTTTCCGGCGGCGCGGGTCACAATGAACGGAAGCCACGCCGGTGCGGCTTCCGAAAAATCCGAGAACTACGCTACTTCTACCTTCACCAACTGACTTCCAGGACCGGTCCTGCCCGTGTACTCGCCGTAGATCATTGCAACCAATCGGTACCACATATGGGCGAACTTGGAGTACGGGAGATAGACCAGGAGTCCGAAGACCACGACCAGGTGTACGAAGTAGATGGTGTAGGCCGGAAGGGTGTAGCCGCTGGCGTATGCTTCCGCCCCTGCAGCACCCTCCGCTACGAACCGGAACACTTCCACCAGGAACCCCGTGACGCCCACCGAAAAGAGGAGCCACACGAACACCCAGTCGAAGGTCGTGCTCTGATGGTAGCCGTCCTTGGGCGCGTTCAGTCGAGTAAGGATGGCCCGACTTGCCCCCACGATCAGGAGGATCCCACCGACGTTGGCCAGGATCTTCATGGGGTGGAGGAGTCCGAACGGGTACATGGCTTCGACGCCCAGCATCGGCATCACATAAAGGTCGACAACCGCCCAGACCGTCACGATGAAGAGGGCGATGAAGCCGTAGAACGCCATGAGGTGCGAGGGCTTCCTGGATGCCTGGTCCGTGCAGGACCCGAACCGATCATGGGTCAGCAACGAACCAATGGCCTTGATGGTGCTCGGAAGGAAGCCCTGGACCTGGCCCCCCTTTCCCAGAGACGCATCCGTTGCCTTCATCCCGTTCCAGAACCGGAATACCCCCACGATGAGACCTCCGAAGGTGAGGAGAGTCAGGCCGGAGAAGAAGAGGATGAGGAGCCAATGGGGGAAGAAGTGGGCGTAGAATTCGTGGCCGTGGGGGTCTGTGTAGTTGAACGCTGCTTCGATGGGGCCTCGGACCAGCAGAGCAGCTCCGATCAGAAGAGCCGGCACCAGGACCAGCATGATCGGAATCGCCCGGGCGGAATTCACCAACCGTCCCATGATGCTGGGGAAGGCGTAGTGTTCGATGGTCTTCTGTCGTACGGCGGCGAGGACATCGCCGGGGCGGGCCCCTCGGGGGCACCGCAGCGAGCAGTCGTTGCACTGATGGCAGAGCCAGATATCCGGATCGGACACCAACCGGTCTTTCAGGCCCCACTGGGCCCAGATCATCTCTTTCCTTGGAAAGGGGCTCGGGCCGTTCGACAGGCCGCACACCACCGAACAGGTGGCGCACTGATAACACTTCTTCAGGTCGCCACCGCCCGCATCGATGACCTCTTGTACAAACTTCCGGTCAGGCTTCAGAAGCAAAGCTTCAGCCATCCTCTCCTCCCTCTATCCTCGAAACCCAGCCCTCGGGCAGGGGTCGAATCCTAGAATCCCTTGAATGGGTTCAGTCCGATGTCCTCGATCTCTTCGGAGAACTCGTTCACGATTTCCGGGAGCCTCTCGAACTCATTCAGAGCGAGTTGAACGATCTGCACCCGCTCCTCTTCCAAGGCCAGCTGCTTCAGCTTCTCCTGGACGTTCCCGCTACGGGTCTCCATGAGCTCGCTGCCCTTGATGAAGTGACACTGATAGTCGTCGCCGGACTTGCACCCAATCAGAAGGATGCCATCGAATCCGCTGGACAGGGCGTCGGCGATCCAGACCGTGTTTACCGAGCCGAGGCAGCGAACCGGAATGAACCTGATCCATTTGCTGTGCTGGATCCGCTTCAGGCCAGCGGCATCCATGGCCGGATAAGCGTCGTTTTCGCAGAGGAGCCCCAGGATTCGCGGCTTCTCGTCGAATTCGTCCGGGATGTGCACGGACTTGATCATGGAGCCCACGATCTCGGGCGAGTAATCCTTGAAAGAGATGATCCGCTCGGGGCATGCGCCCATGCAGATTCCGCAACGCCGGCAGCGGGTCAGGTTCGGCTGCGGCGTGCCCTTGGCATCCTCGTTGATAGTGCCGAAAGGGCACTCCTCCGTGCATCGCTTGCACTGGGTGCACCGCTGAAGGGCGAAGTTCGGGAAGGACATATCCCCCCAACGGGGATGAACAGCCTGACCCTGGGCCGTGAGCTCCAGGGCCTGGATGGCCTTCATGGCCGCCCCACTCCCGTCTTCCTTTGCATTCTGGGCGTCCAGGGGGGCCCGGACGCAGCCGGCCGGGTAGATACCCGTGCGGCGGCTCTCGTAGGGGAAGCAGATGAAGTGAGAGTCGGGGAAATCGTATTTGTGAATGGGAAGATCCGGACCTTGCCGATAGGTGAGGTTCAGGATCTCTGCATCCTCCAGGTAGGACAGCTCCTCCACTGCCACCTTGGCGTTCTCAAGCTGAGCACCTTCCTCGCCCTTGGCCACGATGGCTTTGGCATCCACGTACTTCCGGATGAGCTCGCCATCGGCGGATCTGGGCACCATCCCGGTGGCCAGGACCACCAGGTCGGCCTCCAGCTGAATGTTCCCCCCCAGGAGGCTGTCCTCGGCCTCGACCTTCAATCCTCCCCCACCATTGCTGACGCCGGTGACCTCTGCTTTGGTGAAGAAAATCCCCGGGTCCTCCTGGGCCTTCTGGTAGAAGGCCTCGTACTGGGCGGGGCTTCGAATGTCTTTGTAGAGGACGTAGGCTTCGGTGTCGGGACTCAGATCCCGGACCATCAACGCCTGCTTTATGGAGACTCGGCAGCACACGCCGGAGCAATAGGGAAGGTGATCCTGGTCTCTGGATCCAGCGCATTGTATGAAGGCGATGCGCCGGGGGGGCTTACCGTCGCTGGGCCGGATGACCTTCCCGGTAGCCAGCATCTCTTCCATCTGAACGTTCGTGACGACGTCGGCGCTGCTTCCGTAGCCCAGGTGTCCCAACCTGTTGGGGTCGTAGGGCTTCCAGCCGGTGGCCTGCACAATGGCCCCCACCCGGAGGGGATCTGCCCCATTCCCCCTCAAGGTCACATCGAACTGCCCCGGCATGCCATCGATCTTCTCGATGACGGCGCCGGTGTGAACCGTGATTTTTTCGTTGGCTTCCACCGCGGCGATCTGGTCCGCGATGTCCAAAGGCTGGGGTTCCGTGTAGGGTGAGGCGTGAGGAATACCTTTTGCCCATTTGGCCATCCATCCGCCGAGTTGGGCTTCCTTTTCGATGAGAACCACGTCGTTCCCGGCCCCGGCGGCATCCAGGGCTGCGTTGATGCCGGTGACCCCTCCGCCCACCACCAGGACCGTGTGATCAACCTCTTCCTGAAGGGGCTCGGGGAGACTCGCCTTCTGACCTCGGACGATGCCCATGCGCAGGTAGTCCTGGGCCATCATGTCCGTGTCTTCATCCTCGGCCTCGTGGGTCCAGACGACCTGCTCCCGAAGGTTCACTCGAGTGGTCAGGACGTTGTCGAAGGTGAAGGCGTCGATCATGAAACGGGGGGAGCAGGCTGCCACGACAATGCTGTTCACGCCGTTGGCGATATCCTTGGAGATGAGGTCGCGACCCTCCTCCCCGCAGAGGCAATCGTGCTCCTGACAGAGCTCGATGTTGTAATCGTCAGTGGCGACATCCTTCAGCGCTTCCATGTCCAGAGCGCCGCCGATGTCGCAACCGCGACAGAGGTATACGGCCAGCTTCTTGTCCATGAGGTTACTCCGCGCCGAGGTGTAGGGCTTTCAGGGCGACGCCCGTAGCGTCCCGATTGCAGGTGGCCACATCGGTGGGCCGCTTCGCGCATCCGGCGGCCAGGTATCCTTGTGGTTGGTCGATGGCGATGAAGCCGTGTTCGTCCAGCTCCACGCCGCCCTCCACCTGGGTGTCGCCGATCCCCGTGGGGATCATCCCCGTCGCCAGGATCACCATGTCCACTTCCTGGGCCACCTTCCGGCCGGAGAGGACGTCCTCGGCTTCCACCGTGAGCTTTCCGGTGGCCGGGTCCTCGGTGATGTTGGCTACCTTGCCTTTGATGAGGTGAAGCTTCTCATCCTCCTGCGTGGCCACGAAGAAGTCCTCGAGACGCCCCGGGGCCCGAATATCGATGTAGAAGATGTAGATCTGGGCTTCGGGGTTCTGGTCCCTGAGGTACCGGGCCTGTTTGAGGGAGGCCAGGCAACACACTCCGGAGCAGTGTTTGTAGTAGTTCTCATCCCGGGAGCCGGCGCACTGCACAAAGGCCACGGCCTGGGGAACCTCACCGTCCGAAGGGCGCAGGATCTTGCCGCCCGTGGGCCCGTTGAGGGCGGAAAGGCGCTCCACGGTCACGTTGTTCACCACGTTGGCGAAGTCGCCGTAACCGAGGCCCTCGAACCGCGTGGCATCGGGTGGTTCCCACCCGGTGGCCCAGATCACCGCGTCGAACTCCGCCTCTTCGGTCTCGGGCTCCATGCCCAGGTCTATGGCACCGTAGAGGCAGGCGTCCGCGCACTTTCCGCATTCGTCAGCACCCAAACAGGCTTCGCCATCGATGACGAAACGGGCCGGATAGGCCATCTCGTACGGAAGGTAGACGGCTTTGGTCTTGCCCATCCCGAGGTTGAAGGCGTCGGGCCGCTCCGCTGGGCAGGCCTCCACGCAATCGCCGCAGGTGGTGCACTTGCTGTTCACAAAGCGAGGAGCTTTTCGGATGGTAGCTCTGTAGGCTCCCGGGCCACCCTTGATGCTCTCCACCGTGGAGAGAGTGAGAGTACGGATCCGCGGGTTGGTCTTCACCCGGCGGATGTTGATCTCCAGACCGCAGGAGGGGGGGCACATCTTCGGAAAATAGAGGTTCGTCCGGGCCACCCGGCCTCCGAGAAAGGCTTCTTTCTCGACCACCGTGACGTTCGCCCCGGCCTCCGCAGCTTCTATGGCAGCAGTGAGTCCACTGATTCCGCCACCGATAACGAGGATATCTCCTCGCTTCCCATTTCCACTCATGGAACTTCCTTTGGGGGGGACGTTGGGCTTGTGGCACCACCGGTCGTTTTCTTTTCGTCCAACTTGTCCTGCACCGCCTGTTTTGCTTCTTCGCGGACCTTCATGGTGGGTTCGCCGAAGATGGCGAACCGGATCCAGAGGAATCCGAATCGGAGGAGGGCTTCATTGGAGGTCTTCATCTGATGGACGAAGTCCTCGTCCACGTCGAATCGCTCCAGGAGGGTGCTCCCGAACACGAACTCCCTGAACTTCTGCAGGTCGTAGGTGGCGTTGAAAAACATCTCCATCTTCGACGGGGTGAGGTCGCCCACTTCGTCGAAGAACTTGTGGAGGGACAGTTCCTTGTAGGCTTCTCCCCACTCGTCGTAGGCGTCGACTTCCTGATCATCCATCCATTCCTGGACGGTCCACTCTTTTCCTTCCAGATGGCCCTGGCAGGCATCTTCCTTGAGAAGGAAGTAGAACCTCTCGCCCTGCCAGCCGTCTTCAGTATCTCTGGAAGTAGCGAGCCCCACCGGGTACATCCGGCAGGGCCAGGGGCGGTCGGAGTAGACTCCGCATCCCTCCTCGGTAAGGAAATGGCAACTCTTTTCTTCGTTGTCCTGCATCTTGAGGAGGACAACGGGCGTCCGCATTTCTTTTTGCACCGGGAGGAGAGTGTACTTCTCCAGGAACTCCGTGGAGGTGATTCCCAATCGCTCCGTCAGCCGCAGTACGTCATAGGGTGAGAGGAAGATGTTTACGTCGGCGCAGCAGGTATTGAAGCACGACACACCGGGATGGCACCGAAACTTGAAGGTGTCATCGGGACCAAGGCGTGGTTGATCCGCCAGGATCTCCTCTTCCAACATCTTCCGTGGATCCCCCTCCCCGGGGGCCTTTCCGTCGTCACTCATCCGTCCACTCCTTCCTCATCCGCATCCACCGCCCGAATCATCCACGATCATCATCCGGGTCGCATCATCATCCCAGACAGGGATCATCAAGCTGGCGCCGTTGGTGGGGTTCAGGGCATACCGATACGAAGCCTCTTGGTTGTACTGCTCTTTCATCCATTTCCAGCCACGCTTGTAGTAGGGACAGTCGTTGTTGAAACAGACGAGAAAGTACTCGTCGTCCCACGTGGCCTCCTCGGGAACCAGCCACTTCTTGAGCTTGTCTCCACAGTGTGGGCAGCTGTCTTTGATTTCCGTCATCCTATCCAACGATCCTTCCGCTCCTGCCACTTCCATCGTTCCATCACCGGGAGGTCAGGTTTCTCCCAGCAAGAGCCCGTGGGGCTGATGAGACCCCACGGGCCGGGGCCTGCATAGGGTATCTCAGGTCCCGGGAAGCCTGCTCCCGGGAGCCCGAGAGGGACCCAAGAGTACTACTGAGTGATGTACTTCACCGGGCGCTTGATCATCTCCCACTCGCCCGTGTTCCGGTCGTACTTGCAGTTGCAGAACGCCAGCCAGTTCTCGTTGTCCATGCTGGGCTTGTCTGACCGGAAATAGTAGCCGGGCCAGCGGGTCTCCTCCCGGAAGAGGACGGACCGGCAGTGGGCCTCGGCCTGGTACATCCGATGCGTGGCTTCCCAGGCCCGGGTCAGCTCGTGGAGACCCTTGGCCGCCAGGTTCGCCTGGTCCTCCTGCAGCATCCCGATGAGCTCCAAGCCCCTCTCCAGGAGCTTGTCGTTCGTCTGGAACTGAGAGGATACGCCACCGGCATACTCGTCCATGATCTTCTGCAGGCGATACATGAACTGCTTCGGCCGGATGTAGTTGGGGTTCACCTCAGGATCGGTGGTGGCGCCCTTGAACTCCTCGAACTGGTCCAGAGGCTTAAGGATCATCGCCTTCATCTCCTCGACCATGGCGTCGTCCACATTCGGCGCCTGGTTGTGGTCCAGGATGTAGCTGATGGCGGCCTTGCCTGCGATTCGACCCTCGGTGAAGGACCCGGAGGAGAACTTGTGCGAAGAGGCACCAGAGGCATCGCCGGCAGCGAATAGTCCGTCTACCGTCGTCATGCCCGTGTAGCCCCAGAAGTACTCATCCTTCGTTTCGTCGGTCTGCAGGTCCTCGGGACCGGACACCCAGGCTCCGTTGGCTCCGGAGTGGGACCCGATGAAGTAGGGGTCACAGGCCATGATCTCGGAGGGCTTCTTCTCGGGCTCCACGTTGGTGGCCGCCCAGAGAATGGCCTGGGAGATGGTCATGTCCAGGAAGTCTTCCCATGCCTCGGCCTCCAGCTCCTTCAGCTTCTTCTTGGCGGCCCTTTCGTCCTCGGCCGTCTCGGCGATCCGCTGAATGGCGTCGGCGGTCTGCATGTAGATGGGTGCCTTACCGTCGGCCACGTCCATCATCATGAGCCAGTTCCGGATGTTTGCCGGCCGGGGCTTCACCTTGCCGTAGGGCTCCCACTTGTCCAGCTCGTAGGCGTTGTCCTGCATGTAGTTGCCACCGTAGGCGTTGGTGGCGATGGACTTGAAGAGCAGGAACCAGGCGCCCACCGGGCCGTAGGCGTCCTTGAAACGGACGGGAATGAACCGGACTTCCTGGCAGGTCAGCTCGGCGCCGGCATAGGCGCAGAAGAAGGTGCTGGAGCCGGAGTTGAAGGGAGGATACCAGGAGCGGCCGAAGCCCTCACCGGTGGAGCGGGGCTTGAAGACGTGAACGGCACCACCCATGGACCCCATGACAGCCTTGGCCTTGAAGACATAAATCTTGTCTTCCCGGGTGCTGAACCCGATGGCCCCGGCGATCTTGTCGCCGTCCATGAGGGGATGCGTAATGAAGACGCGCTCGAAGTACTCGCAATCGGCCTCGGCCAGGGCGTTCTTGGCGGCCTCGGCAACGATGACCTTGTAGGACTCACCGTTGATCATGAGCTGCCAACGACCCTCGTGGACGTAGTTGCCTTCTTCGTCCTTCCAGATCGGCAGGCCCCATTTCTCGAAGGTGTGAACGGTGTTGTCCACGTGCCGGGCGATGGATGCGACCAGGTCCTCGCGGGTGATCCCCATGAGGTCGTTCCGGACGTAGTCGCAGTAGTCCTTCAGCGTGTTGTTACCGCTGTTGAGGTCTACGTACTGGTTGATGGCCGAAAGTCCCATGGCCACGGCGCCGGAACGGTCCAGGGCCGCTTTGTCCACGACCGTGACTTTCAATCCGTGTTGTTTGGCCCAGTACGACGCTTCCACAGCCGCGCCGCAGGCAGCCATACCGCCTCCGCAAATCAGAAGGTCGGTCTCGACTACTACAGTTTCGAAATCCGCCATTGTTCTCTTTTCTCCTTGGATTCCTGTCGAATGCAGTTTCTGACTGAGACCGCCCCTCTAGAGGGTCGGAACCTTGTCGAATTTCACCGGACCCCGATCAGTATTGAGGGCTTCCGGCTCACCCATGAGGGTCTGGCTCTTGATGTCGTCGTCCTGCGTGGGCCAATGGTCGAAGGGCTGAGCCTGGCCCTCGGCGACGCCGCGGCGGATGGGGAACTTGAACCGCTTGGGACGGATCTCCTTATCCCTGAACTGCACGGTCCACATGATGTCCTCGGAGCTCCGCATGGCCGTCACGCTGGCGCCCATGGGAACGAAGTCCTGATAGCCGCGGACCTCGATTGCCTGGTTCGGGCAGATCTTGACGCAGCTATAGCACTCCCAGCACATCTGGGGGTCCTGGTTGTACGCCTTCATGATGTCCTTGTCGAGGACCATGAGGTCGTTCGGGCAAATGTACTGGCAGGCGGTCTTATCAAGCGCCTTGCACCCATCACATTTGTCCGGGATCACATAACTCGGCATACTGACTCTTCCTTTCCGCCCCGGAGCGGGCGACTGTGGGTACCCACCGATTTGTGAAAACTGTCACGCAAAGAGATCAAACAAAAAAAACTCGGGCTCGTCGACAGACCCCGAGGTTTAACCACCGGTCGTTGCAGCGCGGCCGTCATGTATCGGCCCGAGATCATGGTTGAGTCTAAATCGGCAATCATGGCGTTGCACTGCGGAAGCAACATCCGCGCCAATCTGGAGCCGGTACGGAAGCTCCTCTCCGGCCTCCCGTGACCAGGATTCCCGGCCACCTGGATCATCCTCCCTCCCGGGCAAAAAGAGGCCGTTTTTCGGGCATTTTCAGGGATCGCGATCTTTTTCACGAAAAACGTGCAACCTTTTGCAACCACTTTCCAGGGAAACCCCGTGATCTTTTTCACGATTTCAGGGGGAAACGGCATCGTGGCTGGTTGAGAATGGTTCTCACTCATTAACCGGGTGTCACATTCTGACCGCAGGGCTGGGACAAATTGGCCGGACTCTCCTCTCACTCCCCCGCTGCTCCGCAGGGTTCGTCACACGGTCCCTCCAGGATCGGCAATGTGCCCGTTTCCTGGATCCTGAGTGTGTTCAGGTGGTAGGCCACCTGGGCCAGGCCCAAGGAGATGTGTTCGTTCCTGACCAGGACGCCCTCAGGGGTCACGAGGCGGGTCGGGGAGAAATTCCATATCGCCCTGATTCCAGCCGATACGAGGCGATCGGTCATGGTCTGGGAGACGGCCACAGGCGTGGTGAGAATGGCCATCTTGATTTCACGCTTTCGGACGAAGGGCTTCAAGGATCGGGTCCCCTGCACCCTCACCTGTTCGATCCGGCCCCCCACCTTTCTTGGATCGTTGTCGAAGGCCGCCACGATCCGAAGCCCGTACTTGACGAATCCGGGATAGCTCAGAAGGGCGGTTCCCAGGTGCCCAGCGCCGACCAATACGGCGGGAAACGGCTGGTCAAATCCGAAAACGAGGCGGATGGCCCGACACACCTCACATACTTCGTAGCCGACCCTGCTGATGCCCATGAGTCCGATGGCGCCGAAGTCCTTGCGAACCTGGGTCGGGTCGATATGGAGGACCGCCCCGAGCTGGGCGCTGGTTATGGTGTCGATGTTCTTGCGGGCGGTTACCTCCGACAGATATCGGTAGTACCGCATCAACCGCTCGAGAACAACCGGCCGTAAGGGCTCCAAGTTACCTCCAGTCGCCCTTGATCGCTCCCGGAGAAGGAGCATGTGAGATTTCCATCACGTTTTGATTATCGGGCAATTGAAAGAACCTCCGGCATTCCGTCAAGGGGGTTCGAGAAATTTTTCACGAAGAATGATTTCGGGGGATTGAAGGGGGGCTTCGAGCCCGGACTCTGCGCACAACCTCAACAACGATAGACTTCCATCCGTACACTCGGGAAACAGATGCCGAGGGTTTCCGTAGGGTCGAGTATCTGGGAGCGCACTTCTTTCGAGATTCCCGAGATCAGACCATGTCCGATTTTCTTCAGGACGTCCGATTCGCGTACCGAACTCTGGTGAGACAGCCACTGTTCGGCCTTACTGTTCTGGCCATGTTGGCAATTGGGATCGGGGCGAACGCGGCCATATTCGGCCTATTCAACGGTTTTTTCCTTCGCCCCATCCCCCTCCCGAACCCGGACCAGCTTGTCCGCTTCGATGAGCGGGCTCCCCGATGGAATCTGGAGTACGTCGGAATGCCCTACCCCGACTTCCATTTCTGGCGGGAGGGGAACGAGACGTTCCAGGGCATGGCTGTGGCCGGCGGGGAGTCCTTCACTCTGTCGGGGGAGGGGGCGGCAGAGCGGATTCGGGGAGCGTCGGTCACGCATGACATGGCAGAGGTCCTTGGGATTCAGCCAATTCTCGGCAGGGACTTCCAACCGCAGGACGACCAACCCGGAGCCCCCGATATCGTGCTCCTTTCCGAGGGTCTCTGGGAGGAGCGATGGGGCCGCGATCCGGAGGCCGTGGGCCAGACTATACGCCTGAACGCCCGCCCCTTCACCATCGTAGGCGTGCTCCCGGATGAAGCGGCCTTTCTCATGGAGGCGAGGCTCTGGACGCCGCTTCGGCATGAGTTGGAAGAGTCATCGGGAAACTACTACCTCTTTGGAGTCGGACGCCTGGAGGAGGGGATCGGCATCGAGACGGCACTGGCCGATCTCGAGCGGATTCATGCGAACATCAAGGAAGATGGCCCCGCCTCCGACGCGACCTTCCCCGTTCTCGAACCGGTTCTGGACCGGCTCATCGGAGACGTTCGGGGCCCCCTCCTGGCCCTCCTGGCGTCTGTCGGCCTCCTCCTTCTCATTGCATGCGCCAACATCGCAGGCCTGATGCTGGCCCGAGCCCTGGCCCGCGGGAAGGAAGTGGGCATCCGGGTAGCCTTGGGGGCCGGGCGAGGGAGGATCATCCGGCAACTGCTGACGGAGAGTCTCACCCTCGCGGTAGCCGGAGGGCTTTTGGGCGCCTTACTGGGGATCTGGGGGTCCTCGGCCCTGATGGCGCTGTCACCGGACGAGCCTCCGTCCTGGGTATCCTTCGAGCCGGACTACCGGTTCCTGGTGTTCGTGGTTTCGGTAGTAGGGTTCACAGCCATCCTTTCGGGCCTGGTGCCCGCCCTGAGGGCTTCTGGGACCGGGTGCCAGGGGATCAGCCTCGACGCCGCGACCCGGTCCACCGGATCCATGGCGAAGAGCCGGGGCCTCAGGTCCCTCGTGGTGGGGGAGGTGGCTCTTTCGGTGATCCTCCTGGCCATGGCAGGACTGGGGATCCGGGATTTCCAGGCGGTGATGGAGGTGGAACCGGGCTTCGAGACCGAGGGGATTCTCACGTACGCGTTGTCACTGCCATCGGCGAAGTACGAGGGTGACGAGGTGCGACTGCAGTTCTGGGAAGACTACCTGACCCAGGTCCGGGCCATCCCGGGCGTGGACGTGGCGGGCATGACTTCGGCGACGCCCATGGGAGGACATTGGGGTCAGTTTTTTCGGGCGGAGGGAGC
>JASFVN010000033.1:0-25552 GCA_050049805.1 Gemmatimonadota bacterium | reverse complement strand
AACCACTTCAGGAAACCCGATGCCGCGAACCCCTCCGGCAGAAGGACCCCGGGAGCGGTGGCGTGATTCACCGCTGCCTGTGCGTAAGGGGCGATTTCAGGGATCGGCGGTCCCCCATACTCCGGAAGGAGAACATAGGCCACAGCCAGGGCGGACCATGCAGCTCCGAACTCTGGATCGAGGACGAGAGCCCGGTGATAAGCCTCGATCGCCTCTTCGATGGCAGCAGGGGTCCCCTGTCGGGAGAGGTGCCTGCCCAGGAGGTAATCGCGGTAGGCGTTGAAATCAGGAGTCCATGGTGGGATCAAATGACCGTCGCCAGGGGCCGAACCCTCCACTCCCAATTCCAGTGCGATGTCCCAGGCAATCCTGTCGAGACCCGACAGCAACCCTTCGCCCGAGATCCGGTAGCTTCGGGTCCAGGGTCCATCACCGTTCTCTTCATCGGGAGGCCCTCCGAGGCGAATGGCGATTTCCACCTCGTCCCCGTTGCCTCCAACGCTTCCTTCCAGGAAGACTCCGGAGCTCGTCCCGTCGCCGTTGCTCCCGTTGGAATCTGATGGAGTATGGGATACCTGGGTTGTGCCGCTCAGTACGGTCAGGCCTTGAACCCTCCGCAGCCCCTCCGAGATCTCCCGGGCAATCCCCTCGCCCAGGAAGGCTGCGGTGGAATCGCCGGTGAGATTGGAAAACTGCACCACCGTCAACGACACCTCGGCTCCCGATGGGAGGGAGAAAGAGCCTGTGCCCGAAAAGGAATTTCCCCAGAAACCCCAGGCCACGCCTCCGTAGAGGAGAACGATCCCACCCGCGGCAGCCAACCCGGAAGGCCACCGCCGAAGAGCAGGTTGGGCCACGATGGCTTCGAGTTCGCCCTCCCGGGGCGGATCAGTGGTCGAAAGCCCGTCCGGCGTCAGGTTGAAGAACCAGGCCAAACCCATGGCGATGGGAAATCCGCAGATGGCGACGAGGGCGATGGCGGTTGCCACCGTATCGGGGAGCCGAAGCGCCGGGACCATGAAGTCCGCAGCCCCGAAGATGACGAAAGCGGAACCGCCATAAATGGCCGCGGAACTAAAAACCCTCCGTCTCTTCAGCTCTGCGAAGAAGCGTTGATAAGCTTTCGGAATTTGTCCCATAAACCTCCTTCGAAAGACCGAGGCGCAACGCCACACCCTCGCGTGGCCTGGCAGCCGAGGCCAAACCTGCTGGATCGGCGAGAGGATCAGGTATCAGGATACCTGCATGACTAAAAAAATGCTAGGAAAAAATATTGAATGACAATGTTTAATTTCGAGCGGGTCCAGGTTTTGTGCCTACCCAATCTCCTCGAAGACCTGGTTCTCGATTCGGTAGCTCCTCCAATCCTGGTAGTCGAAATGCCACCACTCACCGGGATAAACGGTGAAACCCTCGGCCTCCATGGCATCCCTCAGGAGCTTCCGATACCAGCGCTGACGGGTGGTGCCCCCAGGATAGTCCGCGCTGGACCGGGGCGTCATCTCGTCGAACCCAGCCGGCATGATGACGGGCTCGCCGGTATCGAGGTCAAAAAGGGTGAGGTCTACGGCACACCCCCGGTTGTGCCGGGAACCGCTGGCAGGATCCGCCACGAAGTCCTTCAGATGTTCTGGAGTGGCATCCCAGAACATCTTGGTGACATACCACGGACGGTACCCGTCGTGGATCAGAAGCCCGTACCCCTGTTCGTTCAGCCATCGATGTGCTCGGACCACGGCTTCCGCGGCAGGCCGTTGCAGGAACGCTCGGGGGCTGGAATAGAAGACCTCTCCCATGAAGTTGTTGGTGGAAGCGTAGCGGATGTCCATGCGGATCGTGGGATCCAGCCTCACCAACTCAACCAGATCCGAAGGAAGAAACTCTCCTTCTTCTTCCGGAGGGACGGCGGCCAGGGCCTCCGCCCGGAGATGTTCCGGATCCCGGACCGGGGTGATGCGGAAGGTCTCTCCGTCCGCCGCCCCGAGGCGGAGGCGCTGGAACGACTGGGTACCGATGACCAACTCCTGGACCGAACCGGTAGATCCCCCAGCACTCTCCGGACGCAGGACCGAATTCTCCACCCAGCGAACCGTCAACATCCCGTTGTTTTGGGTCATTCGGAAGGTGCTATCGTCCACGGCCTCCAGCTCCTGGCCTCCACCTTTCCAGAACAGGACGAAGAGAGACTGGTTGTCTTCCAGCAGAGAGAGGGTGTCGGTTTCAGTCGCGTATTCGCCGATCAGGGGTACCCAATCGGCCGGGGGCGGGGGCGGGGCCCGGAGGACGGCGGAGACGGAATCTGAACCGGCCTCCGATCCGGCCTCCCCTGGTCCACACGATGAGAACCACACCAATGACCCAAAGGTGACCAGGACCAAGGAGAGTCTGCAGCCCCTCCGAAATTGGGCAGGCCTCACTGTTCTCGCCCCCCTCTCCCTCCGGCGGTGTCGGGCCTCTCGAAGACCTTCGGCGCAAACTCCCTGAGATGCCGGTCCTTCTCGAGGTAGGACACACCCCGGGTCATCCATTCCGGCGCCGGGGCTCCTTTGAGATAGTGGTCGAAGAACTGTCTCATCCTGAACTGGAAGTCGATTTGATTCTCCAGGCGACCCAGGCTATGACCCTCGTCTGGATAGGAAAGCCAGATAATGGGTTTGCCCAGGAACCGAAGAGAGTTGTACCACTCCAACCCCTGCTCCCAATTCACCGAGCCGTCAGCTGTACCATGCAGGTAGAGGACCGGAGTGTTCATGTCCTCCACTCCGGAGATGGGGGATTGGTCCCAGTACAGCTGGAAATCGTCGTAGGGATTGGTGCCGTATCGCCCCTGCCCGTAGATGTCGTAGCTGTGGTTGTTCTGCCCTGAGCCTTTGAAGAGCTGGTTGAACTCGCTCACCAGGTTGATGGGAGCGGCCCGATGGGCAACAGCTGCGAACATGTCCGACCGCGTCGCGATGTAGGCCGCACCGCCTCCGCTGTAGGACCCGCCTTGCAGGCCAATGGCGGTGGGGTCTACGTACCCCATTTCGACGACCTTCCGCGTCGCCGCCTCCACACATTCCAACATGTCGGAGTGGGAGCTTCCCACGCGAAAATGGATGTCCGCCAGCAGGACCAGGTATCCGTTGCTCACATAGGCCGACTGGTTCAGCCGGTTGCTGAAGACCGGCACCGAGTATTGATGGAGGTTGTGGGAGTCTTTCTCGTAGAAACGTACGATCATCGGAAGTCTCTGGCCCTCCTCATAGGTGTCGGGTATGGCCAGAATCCCTTGGAGGGGCGTCCCATCATCGTTGGTGTAGTCGATGAGAATGCGACGACCCCAGATGTACTCCTCCTGCTGAGGGTTCGCCTCGGTGATTCGTTCCCGTTGCGAGAAGTCCCCGTCGCTCACCCAGAGATCCGGGAATTCCCGGAAGGTCTCCACGGTGTAGAGGTATCGGTCGGCCATCTCGGCCTTTTCGAGCCGCCCGAATCGCTTGTCCTCCCACACGATTTCTTGCAGCTCCCCGTCAGCGATCCGAAAGAACCCGGCCTTCTTCGTCCACTCTCCGAAAGCCGAAAGGAGCAGGGGCTCCTCCAGGTCGATTGACCTTTCCTCCGGATCGGTCTGGACGTAGCGGAACCGGATCTCGTCCCGGTGCCCCCGCCCGCCGGTCAAGTTGGTGGCTCTACTCCCATCCAGAGGTTGAAGCCAGAGGTCATAGCGAAGATTCAAGAGGACGTGGCGGCCGTCTGCCGACCACCCCGCTACCCCATAAGGGGGTTTTTCGCCGGGGTGATCGTATTGGAGGTTTTCGAAACCCAACGGATATGCCCCTGTAAGATTGGCATGCAGCCCGTCCCCCAATCGATAGGCCCAGAAGTGCCCGCCCAACCAATAGAGGAAATACCTGCTGTCGGGCGACAGCCCGTAGGTCCGTTCATGGCCTCGAAGAAACTGGATTTTCTCCCCGGTTCGGGTGTCGATCCGGTAGTAGTCGGCCAGCCTGGGTTTCCAGTCCGAGACGAAGTTCGAATCATCCCGGCCCACGGCCCAACGGCCGTCGCGGGTCACCTCCACGGTCTCTATCTGCTCGTCGGCCAGAGGGACGATCCTGCTCTCTGCCAGGTGGACGGCGGCCAGAAAAGTCCGGTTTCGTTCCCTGGAGGCTTGCCTCATCTGAACCGTCTGGATCTGCTCGTCCGCCCAGTGCCATATGTTCACATCCGCCAACGGGAGGGCATCCTCCGGCCAGTCTTCCAACTCGTCTTCCTGGTCTTTGAGACCCACGAAGATGGTTTCCAATCCTTCGCTCCAGGTCAGACCTCCCTTCTCGCTGATGACCGAACCGTCGGGAAGCCCCTCACCGTTGTCCGGGCCAATCTCGTAGCCCGTCGGCGAGGTTTCATTCAGGGCCGTGAAGGCGAGAAGTGTGTTGACCCGCTCGGTCTTCTTGTCCGGAATCTTCCCCCGCAGGACCGCGAGACCGTCCCCTTCCTCAGACCAGGTCAGATTGGCGTATCGTTCTTTGGCATTGTCGAGGACCTGTCTGGACCCGGTGGCCAGATCCACCAGATAGAGACCGTTTCCATCCTGGTCAGCCGCATCCACCGTGTACGCGAAATGTGTCCCCGCCCTGTTGAACTCCGCATCGGCCACGCTCCCGATCAACTCGTCGTATCCCTCTTCCAGATTGCGCAGGATCACGTCGGTACCCTGGGGTTGGTCGGAGCTTCCCCCGGCCCTCCCCCGTTCGCCGGAAGAACCACCTCCACCTTCCGGCCTCTCCTTCCGAACCAGGAGATGGCTGGCTCCCTTTGCGAAGGCGAAAGAGGCGACCTCGTCCCATTGACGTTTCTCACCAGAAGAAAGATCGAGGAGCTCGGCTTTCCGGGTCACCCGGTCGTCTTCCCGCCGAGCTCTTTCTGCCTCCTGGAAGGGGAGGGAGATGTAGTAGGCCACCCACCTGCCGTCGTCGGAGAACCTCGCCCCGGAGCCCAGGGGGATTGTGTGTTCGGAGTCCGTGTCCAGGCTTCTCACATGGAGCGTGTCGTCTCCACGGATCCTGGAATAACTCCAAGCGCACCACTCCCCGTCTGGGGAGAGAGTGGCCCCGGAGATGCTCCTCCACCGCTGATGCTCTGCGATGGGGAGAGGGCGTTTCCCAGGGGCTTCCTGCCCTCCCAGGGATCCAGCGGGGAGGACCGGTGGAACGAGAATCAGAAACAGGAGGAGGAGGGCGCAAAGGGGAATCCGACCCCCGGGTGATACCGGGGAGAACCGGGCAGAATCGGACATGGAGCACCTCCGAGAGCTTGGCGGGCGGGACCACCCATGGGAGTACCGAACCAGGTTGGATCTAATGGGCGGAATTAAGGCGGTGGAGTCAACCGTTTCATTCTGGCCCGGTGGCATCCCTCGGGCCGCCGTGGCATAATCCCTTCATGTCCGAAAACCAGCTCCGAATCAACGTCCAGCACCACCCCATCCTCAGGCCGGCCGCCTTCACGTCCCACTTCCCCGACCCCCTGGGCAAGGTCAGAGTTCCTGAATGGCTCACTGCCTTGCTCGCCCTGGACGCCGAAGCACCGGTACAGCGGAGTGAGACCCTTCGCATGGCCGTCAGGGACATGCTTCGGCATTGGGGGCACAAACCGGCCGGACGGGGAAAACCCGCCAGCGAGTACCTGATTCGGGCTGTGGGAAAGGGAGATCTGGGATCCATCAACGCCGCTGTCGACACCTGCAATGTGGTGTCCCTTCACAGTGGATTACCCATTGCATTGGTGGACCTGGAGCTGGCCCGGCCTCCGTTCCGGGTGGCGCCGGGGGAACCGGAAGAGACCTACGTCTTCAATGCATCGGGACAGGAAATGTCTCTGAAGGGCTTGATCTGTCTTTTTGACGCTGAGGGGCCCTGCGCCAACCCGGTAAAGGACGCCCAGCGCACCAAGACCCACGAGGGTACCACAAAGACCCTCACCGTCATGTGGGGCGCCGTGGGATTCGAGGACCAGAGGGACACGGCCGTGGCTTGGTACCAGGAGTTACTGAAGAGATTCGGTGCCGTGGTGGGGACTGTCGAGGTGTCCATGGACCCGCCCTGATCCTCCTGAAACGCATGCTTCCCCACCCATCCCGCCACTCGTTAACATTCCGCATGACCCATCCGTACTACCTCCAGAGAGGGAATCGGCACCCTTCCATCTGGACCCTCGGACTCCGGAGCCTGTCTTGGACCAACGCGATCTGAAAGCTCTGGCGAAAGCATTCCAGGAAGGAGACGAACGGAGCTTCCGGGTTTTGGTGGATTCCCTGAGCCGCACCCTCATGGCCATGGCTTATCGCTACACCTTCGACTGGGAATGGGCACGGGATCTCACTCAGGAAACCTGGATCAAGGTCCATGGGCAGATCCATCGCTGGGATTCCAGCCGATCCTTCAGCGCCTGGCTCCATGCCATCCACCGGAACGGATGCCTCGATCACCTTCGGAGGGGATGGGTCAAGCACGAATCCACGCCGGGGGAGGAGGTGGTGTCCCATGTGAGCGGGGCCGCTCCCGGTGGCCCGGAGGAAGATCTGGAGCGACGGGAATTCCACGAGCGATTGAAAGTTGCGGCAGGCCAGCTCAGTGAAACACAGCGACAGGTCTTCCTCAGAGTAGACCTGGAACAGGGAGATCAGAGGGCCGTCGCCGAGTCACTGGGAATGAAGTCTGGAACGCTGAGGGCCACGCTGCATTTCGCACGAAAAAGGGTAGCCACGGTCCTCCGCGAGATGGAGGGAAGAGCGTAATGAAGGATGTGGACTGTAGGGTTTTCGAAGATCAGCTGGATGCCCTCATGGCCGGCACGCTGCCCGAGGAAGGGATGGGGCAATTGCAGCTCCACGCCCAATCTTGCCCTGACTGCTCCATGCTGCTGCGGGTGAAGGAGCACCTCTCCGTTCCATCCTTGGAGGAGCTGGAAGGAGCGGTACCGGAGGAGCTTTTGGGTTCCATCCTCCCCCGTGTGGAAAGAGAGCTGGAAGGTTCCTCCGCCTACCGCCACTCCTGGAGGGCCTGGCTCGTACCCACGCTGGCCGCGGCTTCGGCGGCCCTCCTCTTCTCCACCGGGTTCCTCTACTCCGAGCTTCAGCGGGTGAAGGCAACCGGGTTTCAGCTCGCCGAGGAAGTGGGGACGCTGAGAACGGAGATGACGGCCCTGGAAATGAGGACCGAGGAGGTGGAGCGTACCGCCGCACTGGCCGGAAGGGCCAGCTACCAGGCCCGGGCTCTGGATTTTCTCATCACCGGTCCGGAATCCCCGACCCTGGGAGACCTCATCGACCTTTTGGAGAGCTACTCCGACGACGAGGTCCTCCTGGAAGCCTCACAGGTACGTAACCTGAGGAGACTACCCCCCCTCATACCTCGGGAGGCACGTGAGATTGGCGACATCCTCGACATCCTTTACAGAGAGGTCCGGGATCGGGGAACCTCCCAGGACATAAGGGCGGGTGAGCTGGCGGATTGGCTGGCGAATTCCGGGATTCCCCGGGATCGGGCCCTCCCGACCTCGAGCCTCGTCCAGCTTCTCAGCTGAGGCTCGGCACAGGCGACGGGGAAGAAGACCTGATTGACGGGTGAAAGGAGAGAAAACGGGATGGGAAGCATCAGGCGAAAACACAGGATCAGAGCAGCCCTGGCCACCGCATCCATCATCGGAATGGCCGGCTGTATCACATACGACATCGAAACCACCCTGCACGGCGACGGAAGCGGCCACCGATCCGTGACCGTGACCGTGGAAGACCCTCACCGTCTGGACGAAGACCTCACCCAGGCCGATTTCCTGGCGATCATGTCCCTCACCAAGGAACAGGGGTGGGCAAGCGAGCTGAAGATAGAAACCAAAGGGGACTCCACCTACCTCTTCAGGCGAGAAACGGACATTTCGGATCCCGGCTCCTGGCCGGACCTCGACAGTCATATCCACATCCTCGGGGCGGCACCCTCCTTCGCCGACTCGACCCTCGGGAATCTGAGGCTCGGAAAGGTCCATTTTCGAAACAAGGTGGAAGTGTCCCGGAGGGAGGGCTCGGAAGGCGAACTCTTCACGTTCAGGGAGACCTACTTCTGGGAGCACGGCCTGGAGGCCCTCACCGAGGCTTTGGTGAAGGGGACGGACGACTGGATAGCGAAAGGGTACTCGAGACTATCTGAATCCGATCGTGCCGAGATCCGGGGTGTCGTACGAACCACCTTTTCCCTGGGCTTCAGAGATGGTCTCCTCGACCGGATCGACGAGGACGAGGAAGCGGCCTGGGGCGAAGTCCTGGACCAGATCACATCGGTGGCCTTCAACACCATTCGGGCCAAACATCCAGACGCAACCCGGGAGGCAGTCCGGGAAAGATTCGACATCTTCTCAGACGAGAATGGAGAGGCTGTCCTGGACGAGTTGGACCGACTATTGCGTGGGCTCTCTGTGGGAGGGGACGCACAGATCACCCTTCGTCTCACCATGCCTGGTACCGTCACCAGCACCAACGCTCACGAGAGAGATGGGAATACCCTCGTGTGGGTCTTCCAACCATGGGATGCCCTGACGGCCGACGTGGTTCTGGTTGCGGAGTCGGCCATCGTCGGCTGAGGAGTTGGGATAAAACATTTGTTTCCGCCCTGATACAAACGGCAAACTCCCGAGGGGCTCTGATTTCTCGGAAGGGTCAGCGTCGGGGCGCCAGGACCTCGAGGGCAGCCGATACGATTTCCAAACGAAGCGTCTTCTCCGCTGACGCATAGATGTCCCCATCCAACTCGAATCGGAAGGGGGCAAGAAAGGTGAGGGTGAAGCCGGTGGCGGTCCTGGGCGTCACCTCATCGCATCCCTCGTGCCGCCCCTTCCCTGCCCTGTCGAAGAGGACGATCCGGCGCAGGGGTTTTGCATCCCCGATGAAACAGGCATGGAGCATGCCATCCTGCACCGTGGCTCCCGGCGCGATGGGAAACCCGCCACCGAAGTGCTCGCCGTTGGTGATCGTCAGCATCAATGTCGGATCGGACCGGCGGAATCCCTCGTCGTCCTCCAGCGTCACCGAGAACCCCGGGAACCGGAAGAGTTGCTGGATTGCCGCCGCCTTGTAGAGAAGCTCGCCCCGCAGGAATCGGGCACCCTTGGCCTGGTCCACCACAGCCACGTCGAACCCGAAGCCGGCAACGTTCAGGAAGAACCTGCTTTCCCTGGGGGGGTCATTTCGGCCCTCGTGGTAGGTAGGCCCCATCAACCGTCCGACATCGGCAGCAACCTTATTTCCCTCCGCCAGAATCCGGACCGCACCCTCCGGATCGTTCCCTGGAATCCCCAGGTTCCTCCCGAAGTCATTTCCGGTCCCTGCCGGTAGAACCCCGAACGCCACATCCGCACGCCCCGAGCTGAGGATTCGATCCGCCACCGTGCTCCAGGTTCCGTCACCACCAGCCGCGACAATGGTTCCGTAACCGGACTCCAGCGCGTGTTGGGTGACCGCGGCTTCCTCTCCTCCATGGGAGGTGACGACATGATCGAAGGCAGGGAAATGATCCTTCAGGAGAGCAAGGTAGCGGGGAATGCGCTTCGATCCCCGCCCCCCATCCGAGGCAGGGTTGAAAATGACGAAAGCCCTCCCGCTTTTATCGGACACCTGTCGGTATCCGAGCGGAAGGGCCCGTTGCCCCTGCAGAGGAAAGGGCGCGGATCAGATCTTCTCCACCTCTTCGAAGGTCTGAATTCCTTCGGAGTACCACTCCTCCCTGAAGGGATATGACGACACCTCCTGAAGGGTGAGAGCTTCGGTCATGGGGTGCTCATACAGGATCAGCTCCCCAGTCTCCTCCTCGTGCTGAGAGTGAGGAGCGTTCATGAAGATATTCACCTTCAAGCGTTCATCACCGTTCACCATGAAGCAGTGGTAGGGATAGTTGACGGCGTGGAAGGAATGCTCGCTGACCGTCAGCTTCAAAACCGGCGCCCCGTCGTCCAGAACCTCCACTCTCATCTCCCCGTCTTTCTCATCGAAAGAGAAATCCAGGTCTTTCATGAAGTGGGGCAGGCTCCAGCGTTCGATGGCGTGCTGCCGGGATGCTTCCGTGCTGGTGGCCAACATGAAGGGGTAGAAAGCGGCCTGGGGGAGAGCCTTACCCGGCTCCACCCTGGGGGGCGTCACCACGGAAAGGACAACCTCGTCGTAGGCGCCCACCTCACTGTCGGTGAACTGAAAGGCCAGCACCGCCAGGACGCTTCGAGTGTGCTGGACTTCCAGCGGTTGCAGATGGGGCGGAAGGATCTTACGAGCATCGGCCGTGCTCATCTCGAACATGGCACCGATGCAATGCTTGAACTCGTATGTTGTCAGTCGCATAGGATCACGGAGGAAGAGGTTTTCTCAGGAGATGATGCCATTTCGTTCGAGGACCCGGACGATGATTTCGGCGCCTTCCTCCAGATCCTCCCTGGTGTGTGCAGCGGAAATCGACATCCGGAATCTCGACTTGTGTTTCCCCACGGCTGGGTATTTCACCGGATTGATGAAGATTCCTTCCCGAAAGAGCTGTTCCCCGATGTCGAAGATCGTGGCGTCGTTCCGGATCATGATGGGGACGACCTGGGACTCACAATCACCGATATCCACGCCCGACGCCCGGAGCTTCTTCTGCATGAAGTCGACGTTTGCCCAGAGTCTGTCCCGAAGCTCCGGCTCCTTCTCCACCAACTCCAGAGCCTTGATGAGGCCTGCCACCACCGGAGGAGCCAGGGCACAAGAGAAGAAACGAGAGCGGGAGAACCCACGCAGATAGTCGATGAGACCTTGAGAACCGGTGACGAAGCCTCCTTGCCCGCCAAGGCTCTTGGAAAAAGTGCCCAGATGAATGTCGACCTGGTCGTCCATACCGAAGTGTTCGGCGACTCCTCGGCCATTCTCACCAAAGAGGAAGGTGGAATGAGCCTCATCGATGAGAACACGGGCTCCATGCGAGTGGGCCACTTCCACGATCTCGGGAAGGGGAACAAGGTCCCCGTCCATGGAATAGACGCCCTCGACCACCACCAGCTTCTTTCCCTCGAACCCCTTCAATTTCCGGTCCAGCTCGTCGGGCCGGTTGTGGCGGAAGAAACGGCTCTGAGCCTTGGACAAGATCATGCCGTCCACTACGGAGGCGTGGGCGTACTGGTCGGCCACGATGAGATCCCCGGATCTCATGAGTCCGGCGATGAGGCCCACATTCGCCGAATAGCCCGTGGGAAAGATCATTGCAGCTTCTTTACCCTTGAATCGGGCGATATTCCTGGCCAGCTCCTGAAGGAGGGCCGTGTTTCCGGAGAGGATGGGTGAACCCGATGACCCGGCTCCAAAGCGATCCACGGCCGCTTTGATGGCTTCCTTCACCTCAGGCCGATAGGAAAGGCCCAGGTAATTGTACGAAGCGAAGTTGATCAGGCCCTGCCTGATTTCTCCGGTCTTCGTGTCCTCCACATCCACCCTTGTGGATGGAGCTGAATGGATGGGAAGCTCGAACTGGTAGTAACCCTTGGGTCTCGCCTCGGCCCACCACTCGCCAAATGGACCGAAAAGATCGAAGGGATCCTGGCCCGAAGCCGAATAGAAATTCGAGTAGTCGTAGGCCATGGCGTTCGAGAACAACCTGGCCGGCTGGTTCTTGTCGGTCTCTGTGGCTTCCTCTTCAGGAGCCTCGAGGGGTCGACTGGTTTCGCTCACCGCAACCTTCTTCCGATTCAGGATGATCCGGAAAACCGGGAAACATGCGTAGCCATATCAATACCCAACCGGTGCTCCGAGAGCAACGGGCGAACCCACATCCTTTCTTGAAACCCGCATGAAAGGCCCCGGACAAGCCGGATGAGGCGTATTATCTTTCCCCCGGGGAAAACCGACCCAAGGGAGGATCCTCCCCCATGGCCCGCGTATCCGGCTGAACAGGAGAAGTCCATGACTTGCAGAGGAAGGGCGGAGGAGAGGTGACCGAGGGAGCCACCGGTTCATTGCCCGGTACGCCACCTTTTGGCCTGGTCGCACCCCCGGACGACCCGAGACTTCGGGAGACGGTGGAAGCCCTGGCCGAGGCCGGTGGCGAATCCGTGGAGACCATCCTCCTCTATGGCTCCCACGTTCAGGCCAGCAGCCCCAATCAGTGGAGCGCCTACGACTTCCTTCTGGTGACCGATTCCTACTCCAAGTTCTTCCGAAGACTGGTGGAGAAAGGACATCACAAGCGACCTCCCTGGCTGCTCACCGCCCTTTCACACTTCCTGGCACCCAACATCATCTCCTTCGACATGGGCCGAAGGGACCAACCCCCGGCCAAGTGCGCCGTGGTGAACCCCCGGCACCTCATCAGGTCGCTCCGTCCTCATTCTCCCGACCATTTCCTCAAAGGCCGTGTGGTCCAGAAGCTGGCCCTGGTATGGAGTCGAGGTCCTGAAGAGGAGAAGACACTCCTCTCGGCGGTCAGGGTGGCCCGAGAAGGGATTGTCCGATGGGTCCGACCTTTCCTTCCCGGCCCCTTCACCTTGGACGCCTTCGCCGAAAAAATGCTCCGGGTCTCCTATCGTGGAGAAATCCGACCCGAAGCGCCGGACCGGGTCTTCGAGGTATTCCAAGCTCAAAAAGAAACCCTGACAGGAATAGCCAGGGAGTCACTGGACGCCGCCGAGGAGCGGGGGGAAGTGGTGCTGGAGTCGGGCATCTACCGGTGGTCTCGCCGCCCTGGGAAGGGAGCCTGGGCCCTCACGACCATGTACTTCGTGACGTCCAAGGTCCGAGCCACCACCCGCTGGTTCAAGTACATGATTACCTTCGACGGGTGGCTCGACTACATCCAGCGAAAGATCGAGCGCCGGGCCGGATTCGAGGTGGAGATCGAGGAGAGAGACCGGCGATGGCCCCTGATCTTCCTCTGGCCGAAGCTCTTCTTCGTTCTGCGAAGCATCAAAGAGCCGGAGTTGGCCGAGGAATCCGAAGAGGAGCGTGAGTCGGCATGAGGCCGGATCTTGTCGGGCTCCTCCTGGCTCTGGGGTTTTGCTTCGGTTCCATGGTGGTGTATTCAATCCGCCATGACCACCGCTCCAAGGATCCCCTGGAATCGTCACAAAGGGGCACCTTTGTTCTGGGCAGCTTCGTGCGGTCCTGGTTCTTCTGGTTTATCGGCCCCCTGGTTGGACTGGCGGTGAAGGCAAGGCTCTCTCCCACCTTCTTCAACATTCTCGGCGCAGCCTTCGGAGCGGCTGCCGGCGTGGCTTTCGCGTTGGGAAGGCCCATCCTGGGTGGCTGGGGCATCTTCCTGGGGGGCGCGGCGGACGTCTTCGATGGCCGGATCGCCCGGACCCTCGGGCTGGCATCCCCCAGGGGCGCTTTCCTCGACTCCAGCCTGGACCGGTTCGCCGAGGTAGGTGTCTTCGCAGGACTGGCCGTGTACTTCCATGGCCAACCTCTCCCGGTCTTGATGGTTGCCCTCTCCTTGGGCGGATCCCTCCTGGTGAGCTACACCAGGGCCCGAGGGGAGAGTCAGGGGGTTGTCTGCAAAGTGGGCGTCATGCAGAGGGCGGAGAGGCTCCTTCTCCTCGGATTTGCAGGGCTCCTGGATCCATCCTTCGGCCAGTGGTTGAATCAAGCCCCGGGAACCCTTCTGGCCTGGGTATTGGGGCTGATCGCAGCAGGAACATTGGCCACCGCCATCTTCCGGACCGTCTGGATCGCCAACCGTCTCCCCTCCTAGGCTCCACGGCCCCGGACCAGCCCCCTCCTGTGCAACTCCCCTTCCCTCGTTCGTCACAGAGGGTCAGAACGCCCTCGACAACCGAGCGGCTCCTGATCTGAATCTCAGGGAAGAGGAGGAGAACCCATGTTTGCCAACCGAATCGCGGTGCTACTCGTCTTGTTGGGGCTGGGGTGGCCTGGGGAGTCCGTGGAGATCTGGCCCACGGGCACCTTGAGGATCAACCCCGAGAGAGCGGTGATTCTCACCGGCAAGGTCACGGACAGAGACTCCGGAAACCCGATCCAGGGTGTTCAGGTCTCGGTGGAGAACACCGGCCACGGGGCCCTCACGGACAGCTCAGGCACGTATACGCTGAACCTTCCTGATCTCTGGATTGGGAACCAGGTAACCGTCGTCATGCACCACGTCGGGTACGAAACGGCCAAGAAGAGGGTGCGCCTTTCTGCCGGCTCCAATACCCTGGACGTGCGATTGGCCCCCTCCGAGACCGCCTTGGACAACCTTGTCGTCACCGTTGCACGGGAAGCTGCGGAGCTGGCGGGACGAGTCCTGGCCCCGGCTGCCATGTACTCCGTTTCCGACGCGGCCCTGCAGGGCCTTCCTGGTCGCTTCAATCCGAACTTCCACACGGAATCCTACGCGCACATTCAGGAAAACGTATTCCTCGCCGCCGCTGCCAATCCCCTATCCACGTTTTCCATCGACGTGGACCGGGCATCTTACGCAAACGTCCGGCGATTCATTCACGACGGGGTTCGACCGCCCATCGACGCGGTCCGGATCGAAGAGCTCATCAACTACTTCCCATACTCCGATGCGGCGCCGACTGGAAATGTGCCACTGGCCATCTACACCGAGGTGGCGACGGCCCCCTGGCAGCCACTGCATCGCCTGGTGCGGATTGGCCTCAAGGGCCGGTCCATCGACATGGGGGAAGCACCTCACAGCAATCTGGTCTTCCTTCTGGATGTGTCGGGATCCATGAACAGCCCGGACAAGCTACCCCTCCTGAAGACCGCGTTCAGCATGTTGGTGAACCAACTCAGACCGGAGGACCGGGTGGCCATCGTAGTGTATGCGGGGGCCGCCGGCCTCGTGCTCCCGTCCACACCAGGTTCGGAAAAGGAAACCATCCTGGAGGCGATTCAGTCCCTGGAAGCTGGGGGTTCCACGGCTGGTGGCGCCGGTATCAAGCTGGCCTTCAAGGTTGCAGCGGAGAACCACATCGAAGGAGGAAACAACCGGGTCATCCTGGCCACCGACGGTGACTTCAATGTGGGAGTGTCCAGCGACTCCGAGATGATCCGTCTCATCGAGGACAAGCGGAGCCAGGGCACCTTTCTGACGGTCCTGGGCTTCGGCACAGGGAATTTGAAGGATTCGAAGATGGAGCAGATCGCCGACCACGGAAACGGGAACTTCTCCTACATCGACAGCGCATTGGAGGCCAAGAAAGTCCTTGTGAACGAGATGGGTGGCACGCTCCTGACCATAGCGAAGGATGTAAAACTCCAGGTAGAGTTCAATCCCAACAGGGTGGCTGCCTACCGCCTCATCGGATACGAGAATCGCCTCCTGGCGGCAGAGGATTTCGACGACGACACCAAGGACGCCGGCGAGCTGGGGGCAGGTCACTCCGTCACAGCCCTGTACGAGGTGATCCCGGCCGGGGTCGAGAGCCCCGTTGAGATCAGGGGGTTGGATCCACTCCGCTACCAAACCCCAGGAAACGAGTCGAACGCCACCGACTCCGACGAGCTACTCTTCGTCAAGCTTCGATACAAAGAGCCTGACCAGGACACGAGCCGGCTACTGGATCTCCCGGTCCTGGACCACACCGGGGAGGCGTCGGACGATTTTCGATTCGCCAGCGCCGTTGCCGCCTGGGGTATGCTGCTGCGAGACTCGGAGTATTGCACGGGATTCGGGCTGCAAGATGTGGCCGAGCTGGCCGGCAGCGCCCTGGGCCCCGACGAGGACGGGTATCGGAGCGAATTCGTCCGGCTGGTGGAAACCGCCCGGACCCTGGAGCTCCTGGCCATGGAGCCCGGCCAGTCTCACTGAGCTCCGGACCCTCAGACCCAGGCGTTTGGAACCTACCGCCCGAGGACCGCCATGATGATGCCGGCGTATCCTCGGGCGGCGGCTTCCAGGTCCTCCAACCTCAAACGTTCGTCCACCACGTGGGCATCGGTCTCCTTCGCCGGGCCGAAGCCCACAGTAGGAAGACCGGCCACCCCAGCTGAATACGCGGCATTGGTGCAGAATCGGTAAGCCTTGGTCCTCGGAGAGAGGCCGCTCTCCTGCAATCCGGCCATGGCACGTTCCACCAGCCAATGATCCTCACTGAACAACCAGGCAGGAAAGAATTTCTCTTTCCGGAAGATCTCCCCCGTGAAGGTCGTGTACTCCCCTATCCCGATCTTGGCGTTCAGCTGGAGCTCCTCCTCCTCGGCGATGGCCAGGATCGGGGCCAGGACATCCTCCGCGGTCTCGCCGGGGAGCGTTCGCCTGTCATAGGTGCTCCGGCAGATGCTGGGAATCACGGAGTTGGCCGGATACGGAGCTGAACTGATCTCAGTCAGGGCCAGAATGGCCGACCCCATGAGAGAGTCCGTGGCAAGCTCCAGAGCTTCCAGGCCGCTGACGACCTTCACCATGTCCAATACCGCGTTCCGCCCCAGGTGGGGGGCGGAAGAATGAGTTGGAATCCCCAACGTTTCGAGATGGATTTCCGCTCGACCCCGACCACCTCGGGCCAGATCCAGGTCCGTGGCCTCGCCGATGACGACGAAATCGGGAGGAAACACGTCCATGACCTTCTGCAGGGCCACACCTTCCAGGACCTCCTCCATGGGTGAGGCACTCACCACCACCCGTCCCCGGAGCCGGGCCGGGTCAGCCGCCGCGGCCCCGTACACCATGGCAGCCAAAGCTCCCTTCATATCGGCACTGCCTCGGCCATGAAGGTACTCCCCCGTCACCTCTCCGCTGAAAGGATCTCTCTGCCACGGTACTGCCCCGGTGACGTCCACCGTGTCCGTATGGGCATCGAAGAGGAGAGTCGGTCCCGGCTCGATGCCTTCGACCAGCCCGATGACGTTTCCGTAGGCGTCACAGGCTACCTCGTGGAAGCCCAGAGAACGCATCTCCTCTTCGGCGCGCCTGGCCACGCCCTCCTCCTGACAACTGAGACTGGGAATTCGCACGAGCGCCTGGGCAAAGCGAATGAGGGCATGGCGGTCCATGGGGTTCTCCAGTTGGGGTTAACCAATACGTCACCGGTTCCTTGAATTACGTCATCCAATTCGAGTACTACGAAGTGGCGCGGAAGTAGATTTGGGTCAAGTAGACGGGAGAAAACTGAAAGATGGAGCCTGGAATGAACACCGCTCAAGAACCTTCCGCTCGGTTCACGGTCCGCAGATCCACAGCGTGGTTGGTGGGAGCGACTTTCGTCCTGGTCTTTGCGGCCTTCGCAGTGGGGATTTCCGACAACCCGCCGGGCATCGCCCTCCTCTACGGAGCCGGTCTGACCGGAGTCCTCGTCGTCACCCATCGCTGGAGGAACCCGCACAACTTCGGCTACCTGCTTTTGACGGCCATCGTAGGATTCTTCCTCATGGTGCTGATCCACAACTTTGCCGAGGTCGGGGCCGAGAGAATCTCCCACCTCCCGGTGCTGGCGCTTCCACTGACAGCCATAAGCGTCGTGGGATTTGTTGCCGCCGTCATTCTTTGTCCGGCCGCCGGGGTCGTGGGTTTCCTCGGCTGGATCGCAACGGTCGGTCGAAGGTCCCAGCACACCACCTGAGCCCCCCGAGACCGCCATCCCCGATCCAGAACTCAACCCAGGACAGGTCCGAGGGCGGGATCCGCAGGCCCCCGGGGTAACCCTACGCCATGCTTCGATGGCGATTGTTCCTGACCTTCCTGGCCGTCACCCTGTCCATCATGGGTGGAGTGCACTGGTATCTCTTCGTGCGCCTGGTCGCCGAACCCGAGATACCAAGCCCATTTCGGGGGTGGATCGGGTTGGCGTTGATGGCTGTGGTGCTGAGCATCCCCCTCTCCTTCATGGCCAGCCGCGTCCTGGACAAATCCCTGGCCCGGTTCTTCGTGGTTCCGGTTTATGTGTGGCTCGGTTTCGCCTTCCAGACCTTTTTCCTCCTCGTTGCCATCGATCTGATTCGAGGGTTGGCCTGGCTCGCCAGGGCCTTACTGGGCATGGGGCCTGTCTTCCCCGATCCCGGGCAAGCACTCGAGGTGTGGAGGGTGGCAGCGATTTCCGTTGTGGCCATCACGGCCCTGGCCACCGTCTTTGCCATCTGGTGGGGCCTCACGCGGCTGGCCATTCGTCGAATCGAGATCCCCATCAACGGTCTCCCGAAGGTTCTGGACGGCTTCACAATCGCGCATCTCTCGGACCTCCACCTCGACCTGGTTCATGGCCGTGCGTGGCTGGCCGAAGTGGTCCGTAAGACCAACGCTCTGGGCCCGGATCTCATCGCGATCACCGGCGATCTGGCGGAAGGATCCGTCTCCCAGTTCGGAGGAGAGGTGGAACCCTTGAGGGATTTGTCCGCACCGAAAGGGAGCTTCTTCGTCACCGGGAACCACGAGTACTTCCACGACCTTCCCGGCTGGCTGGAGTTGCTGGAGGAAATGGGCATCCGGGTCTTGCGAAATGAGCGGATTCCCATCGGCGGCGACGGCGCCGGATTCGATCTCGCCGGGGTGGACGATCATGACGGCGGGAGAATTGCCCCCGATCACGGCCCCGACCTGGTAAAAGCCCTGCAAGGCAGGGATCCATCCCGACCCGTCGTCCTCATGGCCCATCAACCCAGGATCATGCGAGAGGCCGCGAGGGCCAACGTGGACCTGGTCCTGAGCGGCCACACGCACGGTGGCCAGATCTGGCCGTTCAGCTATCTGGTCTATCTCCAACAGCCCTATGTCCGCGGGCTGAGAGAGCTGAACGGCACCAGGCTCTACCTCAGCTCCGGAACGGGTTTCTGGGGCCCTCCCATGAGGTTGGGTACCACGGCGGAAATCGCTCTCATCACCCTCCGATCCGCGGAATAGCTCCGTCGAAAAACGACCGCCGGAAAGCGACCAAGGGAAAATAACCGTCGAGGGCCGCCCATTGGGATACGACCGCCTGAAAAGGATTCTGTTGCGTATACACTGTGTCTAGTGAATACTCCCTCATCCGGTAGCCCGCGGATCGGCTCCCGGCTTTCGAGAACGCAAAGCTGAAATCTCGTTGACCGACCTGCCCCCGGATCTCTGGAGTCAGGTAGGCTCTGCTGGAGGGGAGCCTCCACCAAGCGGTTCTCGCTCCATCGTCCCATCCGACAGGAGGCACCGTCATGACCAGGTTACGCTGGATCCTCGCAACTCTCGTTTTGGCCCTGATGGCCGGGCTCCCCGCCACGGCCCTGGGCCAAGACCTCACCATGGTCTGGGAGTTCAAAGTCAAACCTGGAGCCAATGTAGCCTTCGAACAGGCGGTGAAGGCCCATATGGAATACCGGGAAGCGATAGGTGACCCGTGGGAATGGACCTTCTACCAGAAGGCGATCGGGAAGGATGTGGGAGGGTATCTGGTCCGGTCTTCAGGACACAGCTGGGCCGATTTCGACGAGTACATGGGAAGTGATTTCGCACAGTTGGCGGGCAACCATTTTGACGCCACCGTCTACCCCCTGGTAGACGAGGTGTGGAACCTGGTCGACCAGGAAAACGGCGAGCTCTCCAGATACCCGGAGGACATGGCTCCCTACACCCTCTTCAACGTCACGATCTTCTACCTCAAGCCAGACCAGATGATGGCCTTCTCGGAGGCTATCGGGAAATTCAGACAGGTGATCATCGATCATGATTTCCCCTTCTATTGGTCCATTCAATCCGCAGCCGCAGGCGCTGACGGGCCGGCCATGGCCTTCGTGGGCTTTGCCCAGGATTGGGCCGAAATGGCGGAGGACCCCGCTGTTGAACAGGCAATGTTGGAAGACCTCGGAGAAGAGGGCGCCATGGAGCTGATGCAACAGTTCAGCGGGGCCTATCACTACTTCGAGAACTACATCGGTGTGGCCCGTCCCGACCTGACGGGGGGAGGAGGTATGTGACTCCCTTGGAGACTCGGACCGGGCGACAACCCCACCCTCGCCGAGAATCCAGAGGCCCGGGAGTTCCCACTCTCCCGGGCCTCTTCCTCGGGTCAGCCGCCAGCCGAGTGGCGGAAGCCTAGGGCAGCTAGCCGAAGGGCAGCCTTACCAACGCCGCCTCCTCTCCCGAAACGCCCTTTCCATCTCGGCGGCGTTGAAATGCTCCCCCGGATCACCGGTGGTGGCATAGCGGTAGAGGGCAGCAGAATAGATCCCCTTCAGGGCCGAGCTCACGACACCGAGAAGCACGAAACCACCAAACAGGGATAGGAACAGCGGGAATACCAGTGCCTCATTGATGGAAGAGGCGAGGATGATGAAGGGTAAGGCAAGTAGGATCATGGCCAGGGCCATGAGGAAGGTCACGAACCCGATCCCTACATTCGCTGCCACCTGCTCCCCCCAAGTCCGTCTGAACACGGTGGCGCTCTCCTTCACCGCATCGAAGGCGCTGACGTCTTTGGTCACCAGCACTGGAACCGTCAGGTAGGTAGCCAGAGTCCACGAAAGGCCGATCAGGCCAATCACGATCCGGCCGAGGAAGCCGGCTCTCTCCTCCAGGGCCCTGAGAATCATACCGACCGTCGCCGCGATAGCCGCGTACTCCAGGATCGCTCCGATCTTCCCAAAGGCGATGTTCAGTCCGTCCCGGACAGTGGGGTCTCCACCGTCGAGGCGGATCATGGTGGCACCCACCAGGGCGGTGTTGAAGAAGAAGATCAGGCTGTAGAGGACGAGGTAGTAGACGAAGCCCACCACATAACCGAGATAGCCTACGTTCTCGTCCAGGTTCTCAAGGGCTCCGAAACCCTCACCGATGAAGGCGAAGGGGACGATGAAGGTTGCCGTGACAAGGATTGCGGCGATGCCTGATAGAACCGGAAAGACGAGGAGCTCCGGGTCCAATTTCAGGACGGTGGCGCTCGCCTTCATCATCTTCCAGCTGTTGGACAGCTTCGACATACTCCTGGCCTCCTACTGGTCAGTCTTCCGATCCGCGAGGTTGCCGGTCCGGCATCCTCCGACCCCGACGGCTTGCCCCGGTACAGGGTGCATCCGCCCCCGGGCGTCCTCATATACTTACTACGGATCGTTGGCTCGAACCTTCGCGGCTCCGGTCAGCTCCCGCCTTTTCCGCCCCGCCACCCGCCGGGCTTCCGTGCCCATAGAGGAAATGTCAGGGCCTCCTCTATGCGGCATGAACCCGCCCCTCTCTACTTCGCTTCTTCATTCGCCCTCTTCTCAAAAAACCCACGACAATTTCGTGAAGAGAGTACGATACGAGCCAGCCTCGTCACCGATCTGGGAGGGCCCCTGCTGATATGCCAATTGGAGGGAACCGAACGGAGGGAAAAACCTCCACACATAGACGAACTGGGTCGTCTCCCTTTCCAGGTCGAAGTCGGGGTCGGAAAAGCTCCCCGTCACGTCGTATTTCGACTGGTAGAAGAGCTTGAAATACATGTCCTTGTTCACGTAGTACGTCGCCCTGACATAGTGGATCCAGCTACTTCTCTCCTTCGGATCGGGGCTGAACCAGAGACGGATCAGATTGTAAGTGGCATTCAGGGCGTCGGTCAGTTTCAGGTCGACACGACCTCCGAAACGCTCCACATCGCTATCGAAGTTCGTGCCCTTCCCGTAGTAGGCCGATATCGATCTCCCGGTTCGTGAGTCGAAGGTGAGGTCCACCTGATTCAGCGAGTTGCGAAAATCCTTTTCGAAGAGCCCTTCCTCCTCAGCCTTGAACTCTTCTGTATTGGAGAGCTCAACGCTCCAGTTCCGGAATAGATTGAGGCTGACGTTGTTGCGGATTTCCCAACTCCGGAGCTCCCCGGATTGACTCCAGAAGCGGTTGTAGTTTATGGACGGTGTCAGGTCCTGAAAGCCGAAGCGATTGATCCAGACCTGCTTCCGGATGTTGGAATCCACCTCACGTCGGTTGTCATCCCGGATGAAACCGACCCGGTTCATGTTCTCCTGGACGTATTCCCCAACATGGGTATAGCGGACGTGGAAATGACCGGTCTGGGAGTCGTAGGAAGGCCGGAAGAAGTAGGTCCAGGCTCCGTCGCTGAAGTCGCCATAGGACCGGACGACCTGACTGGTCATCCCCAGGAACTGGGTGAAGAAAAGGGTCCCCACCAGGCCCAAGGAACCCTCGTTGTCTCCGTCGTAGGTCCTATTGGCCCCTAGGAGGCCAACGTTGGACGCATTCGGAAGCTCCCGGCTGACGCGGAACACCGAGTAGAGGGCATCCTTTCCCGATTCGCTCGGTGCGGTAGCCGACGAATCGGAGATGGTGGCCAGAGCGTTGATTCGCCAGGGCCCGATCTTCCCGTTGATCTTCCCGCCCCAGGGAATTTCTCCAATGCGTCGGGAATAGAACTGCCGGATGCGAGTCGAGTAGTTTTCAGCCCCTTCCAGGAAGAAGGGCCTCTTCTCCGGATACGAGAGCTCGTAACGGGTGAGGTTCACCTGCTCTACGTCGGCCTCGACGGTGGCGAAGTCGGGATTGAAGGTCAGATCCAGGCCGAGATTGCTGGAGAGACTGTAGCGGAGGTTCAGGCCCAGCTCACCCTTCGGCTCCTCCTCGTTGGTGAAGGCGTACTGGACATACGGAATGATCGTGTAGTTCTTGGTCACCGCCTCGGTCAGGTCCAGACCCGTGATGCTCCCGATCTCGGCAATGCGAAACCACTCCGACAGACCTGGGGTCCAGTGACTCTCTTCCAGGTTCCTGGGGATGAACCGGATGATGTTGAGGCCCCACCGGTCGGTTCTTCTGTTGAACCGGACGGTCTCGAAGGGAATGGCGATCTCCGCTGTCCATCCGGTATCCGTTACCCGACCCGCCGACTTCCAGCTCCCGTCCCATTGAGGGTCCCTGGTACGGCCATTGTCGGCCCATCGCCCGTCCTGCTGAGTGCCCAGAGAGTTCACACCGAAGAAGTAGGCGTTGTTGTCATCGTCGAAGGTGTCCAGGATGATGGCTACGGCGTCGTCCCCGGGCACCCCACCATCCCTCCGGGTGATCGTCCTGGAAATCGCCTCAGGGTTCGAGTCCGAAGCGTCGATTCCGAAGTAGATGAAGCGGTCGTCGAAGAGGATCTGGACAGCGGTTCGTTGCGTGGCGGGTCGCCCTACGCTGGGCTGCACCTGGGTGAACCCGTCGGCGACACCGGCCGCCCTCCAAGCCTCTTCGTCCAATCGTCCGTCAACCTCTATAGGCCCCGAAGCCCTGACGGCCTCCACCTCACGTGTTCGGGAGGGGGCCCCCTGCTGGGCGGTCAGGTTTGATCGGGGGAAAGGGAAGAAGAAGAGGAGGGCCAGGATGGCCAAAGCCAAAGGCGTCTCCTTGAGATGAACCGCAGCGAAACCAGTTGGGTACCCAACAGGGTCGATCATATACTCTTCTCATGCTCCGTCGAGTCCGGCCCCCCGGGTTGTCGCATACCCGCCCGTGGGGGGCAAAACAGAGGGGCAAGATCGAGGAGACCCCTCTCCCCGGCAAGGAGTCCAGGAGGAACACCCCCATGGCAAGAGTGGAGCTCAACACCCCGGCGCCCACCTTTTCTCTGGAGGACTTTCGCGGGCGGAACGTGGCCCTCCCGTCACTTCTGGCGAAGGGACCTGTCGTCCTGGTCTTCAACCGAGGCTTCACCTGACCCTTCTGCCGAAAGCACATGGCGCAGTTGCGCCAAGGATACAAGGGATTCACGGACCGTGGTGCCGAGGTGGTCGTGGTGGGCCCGGAAGGGAGAGAGGCCTTCGCCGATTATTGGGAAAAGCACGATCTCCCCTTCATCGGCCTTCCCGATCCGAAGCACTCGGTCCTGAAGCTCTATGGCCAGGAGGTGAAGATCTTCAAGTTCGGCCGGATGCCGGCTCAGGTCGTGGTAGATGGAGACGGCCAGGTCCGATACGTGCACTACGGGCATTCGATGGGAGACATCCCGTCCAACGCCGAAATCTGGGGCATTTTGGACACGATGGGCCCGTAGACTGGCTTCCAGGTTTTCTCTCGATCCAAACTCCCTTTGGGTAGGTCCCCCAAGGCAGGCGCCCTGAGGCAGGCTCTATCCCCGTTCCGCTACCCCCGGTCCGCTATCCCCGGTCCGCTACCCCCGGTCCGCTACCCCCAAGGTACGGCTCCGGGCTCCCCAACCGGCGGAGTTGTGGAAATTCGCGACCATACCGCCGGGGGGAACGAGCCTGTCACATTCCTCCCGCAGATCTTCGGGCAGCCGCATCTGACCCACCGGGAGGTAGTCCTCCAGATGGCCAAAGGTACGGGGCCCGATGATCGGGGCCGTGATCCCCGGCTGGTCCTTCACCCAGAGGACCGCCAATTGTATCGGGGAGATCCCCGCCTCCCGGGCAAGCTCAACGAATTTCCTGCCCACTTCGATTCCCTCCCGGTTGATCCTCTCCGCATAGATTCCCCCTCGGAACGAGGCCCTGGACCCCTCGGGGTATTCCGATTCACTCGGATATCGACCGGCCAGAACACCCTGGGCGATGGGGGACCATGGGAACAACCCCAAGCCGTACTCCTGGCAAAGGGGGACCAGCTCATTCTCGATGCGCCGATCCAGGAGGTTGTAGGGGGGTTGCTCACAGCAGTATCGGGCGTACCCCCTCCGATCGCTTAGGGCGAGAGCCTCCATGACCCGCCAGGCGGGGTGGGTGGAGCAGGCCACATAACGGACCTTTCCCCATCGAACCAGGTCGTTGAGGGCGGATAGCGTCTCCTCCGGGTGGGTGTCGGGGTCGAATCGATGGACGAAGTAGATGTCGATGTAGTCCGTCTGGAGTCGATCCAGCGATTCATCACAGGCTCGCATGATGTGAAGCCTGGAGCTGCCCCGGTCGTTGGGCCCGGGCCCCGTCGGCGGGAAAACCTTTGTGGAAAGGAGCACCTGGCCCCGCAGTCCGCTTCGCTTCAGGGTCCTTCCGATGATTCGTTCCGACTCCCCCTTGGCGTAGCTGTCACCCGTGTCGATGAGATTGATGCCGGCGTCCACCGCCCGCTCCAGGATTTGCGTCGATTCCTCCTCCGAAGTCGGATCAGCGAAATTGGCCGTCCCCAGAGCCAGCGAGGACACCCTCACCCCGGTTCGGCCGAGCACTCGATATTCCATGTCAGAATCCTCCAGGAGAGGCCAGGAGCCGGCGGGGCATCTTCATAACTCAGAAACTCCAGATGGACGGGACAAGCCAAAGGACCATGACTACCACCAAAATCGTCAACGGAAGGCCCAGCCGGGCATAGTCTCCGAAACGATATCCCCCCGGGCCGTAGACCATGGTGTTGGTCTGGTATCCGATGGGGGTCAGGAAGGAGGCGGAGGCTCCCACGGCGATAGCCATTGCAAAGGGTCTCGGATCCAGCCCCAGTCCCGACGCCGTCGCCAGAGCGATGGGAAAGACCAGGACCGCTGCAGCGTTGTTCGTGATCATCTCGGTAAGGATGATGGTGGTGATCAGGACTCCCAGCAGCGCTCCACGGGCCCCGAATCCGCCCACGAGGCCCATGACACCCTGAGCCAGGGTGTTCCCGAGGCCGGAACCCTCTATGGCCGCACCGATTCCGAAGGCTCCGGCGATGAGAAAGATCACCCCCAGGTCCACCGC
>JASFVN010000245.1:0-6925 GCA_050049805.1 Gemmatimonadota bacterium | reverse complement strand
TCCGCCGGCTTCATCCAGGTACATGTCCCGGGTGGCGGCCATGGGAGCCCGCTCCCGGTAGTCCAGGCTGGCCACCGTCCCATCGGCCAGCCGAAGTACCATGAAGCCGCCCCCGCCAATGTTTCCGGCTTCGGGATTGACCACCGCCAAGGCAAAGGAGGTGGCCACAGCCGCGTCCACCGCGTTTCCTCCCTGACGGAGGATCTCCGCACCGATTTCGGAGGCATATTCGTCGGTGCTCACCACCATGCCATGCTCCGCCAGGACCGGGCTCTCCTGGGCGGAGTAGGGCCAGCCGTCCGGAAAGGCGATGCCCGAGCCACCACGCCCACAGGCTAGCGGCCCCATTACCAGAACTGCCAACAGAAGGAATCTGGACGTCCTGGACATCAGGGTCTGATTGCGGTCGAGACAGGTGGTCATCGGGTCCGGCCCTTCCTGTGTGGTCTACTTTCCAAGCCTACTCGTTCGGGATGAACCCGATCTGCAAACGATAGGGGACCCCACCACCTCCACTGAACGCCGACACCCGGAAGAAGAACTCGTCACCGACCTCCACAACGAGAGTCACCGCTTCGTTCCCACCGTTCCCCTGGAGGTCCTGATCGGATCGTTCCAGCGCCTCGCCGAACTCGCCTGGCTCGAAAGCCTCCAGGATCAGATCTCCCTCCTCGGCTCGGGTTGCCACCGTGACCGTCCCGGCCTTGTCGGCTTTCAGGACATACCAATCCCAGTTGTCCCCCTGGCCAGGGTCGATCTGGTCCGTCCGAGCGTCCTGATCCAGATGAATCGGGTTCGCCGTACCTGGAGACCCGTCAGGGTCGGCGGGCAAGGCAAGGTCGGGGTAGGGGAGCCATGAGACACCTAGCTTGAAAGAGCCTCCACCCCCACCGAAAGCCTCCACCTTGACCTGGTACGCTCCCGCCCTGGGAAGGGTGACGGCGAACTGCTCGGCCCCTGAATCACCCCCCAGATCCTGGTCGGATCTACCTTCGGGGAGAGGCTGCCCGTCTCCGTCCGTCACCACCAACACCAGATCGGTTCCGTCCAGGGACCGGACAACCACGGTCAGAACACCGGCACTTTCGGCATCGAAGCTGAAGACCGCCGGAGCGTCCCACGCCAGAGTCGCTTCCTTGATCTCCCCAGGTGTGATCGGAGTCGGGGCCTGGGCCAGGGAAACGCCGGGGCTGAAAAGAGCGCCGGACCCGACCATCAAGGCAAGACCTACGGCTCGCTGAACAAGTATTTTCATCGTCTTCTTCCTCCTGGTGGTCCCAAGGGGCTGGGCGGACATCCTTCCCGGACCACATTGTAGGTGATGCTCGCCACCTGCCAACCCTCGGCACCCCTCAATAGGGTAAAAACATCGATTCCGCAGTGGCTGAACTCCCCATTCAAGTGGAAATCGTAGGGGGTCCAGACCATGGCGACCCGATCCTGAACAAGAACGGTGGGGTCCCACATCCTTTCCAGGAGGGTCTGCTCCTCTCCCCCCAGGCTCTTCAGAAAAACCTCTCTCGATACCGCACCGAAGGACGGGCCACCGCCCCCCTCGCGGACGCTGTAGATCATGGCCTGGGGGGCCATCAGGGGCGCCAGGATGGACGTGTCGGCGGCGGAGAGGGCTGCCAGGAATCTCTGGGCCACAGCCTTAACCTCTGCCCCGGCTCCTTGGTCCTGCGCCGGCTCCTGAGCGGCCAGAGGTTGGACGGCAAGGGAGGAGAGGAGGGCCAGACCCCCGAAGAGAATGGGGCGATAGGATTTCATGGCGTGCTTCCTGTTTCGGTCTACTGGCGGCCAGGCACTCGGGCTTACCAGGCTTACCAGCCCTGGGAACATGTCCTAGGCCGGCCTTTCGGAACCGGCACCGAACAGGCCGAATAGCAAACCACCCGTGCTGTTTGGACGCTGGGGTCATACCTTAGCCTGAGTGCCGGGCGGCCGCCAGAATGTCCGCCGCTTCGAATCCGAAGTACGCCACCCTCCACGAAGGCTGAACCATCATGAGCAACATTCACCGTCGTGATTTCATTCGCAGTACCGTCGCCCTGGGAGCCGGCGCCGCCGCTACGGGCCGCTGGCCCGCCCAGCTCCGGGCTCAGGCCCGGCAAGGGGCCGGAGTTCCCCTCATCGTCACCAGCCACACCAACGAGACCGGCCAGGAGGGTTTGCGCCAAGGGTGGGAGATCCTCTCCTCCGGGGGAGCCCCCATGGACGCCGTGGAGCGGTGCGCCAACGTCATTGAGGTGGATCCCGACGATTCCAGCGTGGGGTACGGCGGACTCCCCAATGCCCTGGGTGTGGTCCAACTGGACGCCTCCTGCATGGACGGCCGCACCTACGCTGCCGGTGCCGTGGCCTCCCTGGAGGGGATCAAGACCCCCGCATCCATCGCCCGCCTGGTCATGGAACACACCGACCACGTCCTCATGGTGGGCCCGGGAGCCCAGCAGCTGGCCCTGGATTTCGGATACCAGTTGGAGGACCTCATGACGGAGCGCTCCCGGCAGAGCTGGATCAGGTGGCGTGAGCGCCTCTCCGACACCGACGATTACGGTCCGCCGGAGCACCTGGCGAACCGCCGGAGCGGGGACGGCCTGGGCGGCTTACTCGAAGGCCCCGAAGACTTCCACTACGGGACCACCAACGTCCTGGCCGTGGACGCCAGCGGAGACGTCTCGGGCATCACTACAACCAGCGGCCTCTCCTGGAAGGTTCCCGGACGGGTAGGAGACTCCCCCATTATCGGGGCCGGCCTTTACGTGGACAATTCCGTCGGAGCCGCAGGGGCGACCGGCCGAGGCGAGGATGTCATCAAGTCCTGCGCCTCCTATTTCATCGTCATGCGCATGCGAGAGGGCAGGACGCCGCAGCAGGCCTGCGAGGACGCCATCGATATGATCGTGGACCGGTACCGGGCCATCGGAAACGACTTTGTGCCGGGCGAGAAGTTCGTAGCCATCAACAAGGCCGGGGAATTCGGCTGCTCGTCCATGCCATCGGGCCGAAACGCCCGGATGACCGTGATGCACACCGGAGGATTGGAGACCTACGAGGGAAGCACCCGGGGCTGAGTCGGCCGCCGGGATCAGAACGCCATACGCCACACCAGCTTCGTCAGGACCGCCGTATGGGTGGGATTCCAGCGGGACTCCCAGGTCTCGGCCTGCTGATTGACGACCAGGAAGAGGTCCGATCCCGGACGCGGGATCCAGTTCAACCGAAAGTTCAGGATCACCTCGTCGTCCTCGTTGTTCCACTGGCCCGAGAGGGCGCCGAAGAGGCTGGGAGTAAAGGCGAAGTCGGCCCGAGCCCCCACCTCGTCGACCAAGAAGGAGCCGCCCCCGAAGGTGATCCTGTTGTGCTCGTAATCCCCCCTTACGGTCAGGTGCTTGCTCACCTTCCAGCGCCCGGAAGCGGAAATGGTGAACTGCCTGCCCAGGTAGAACTCACCCCACCCCATTTCGACGTTGCCCGAGAGCCACCGGGCCGAGAAAGAGCTCACGTCCAGGAACCAGCGCGTGTACCAGTATTCCCCCTCCGGGATCTCGGCATCTTCAAACAGCTCGAAGGGCTCGTCCAGGTTCTCGGCACGCCGGGTTAGGCCGAATTCCAGGGACTCCCCTGTCCGGGTGGTGAAGGAGAGGGGAACGAACTCGGAGTAGAAGGATTGCAGGTCACCAGTGACGTCGTCCCTGTAGTAGGACAATTCCCAGGGCTTGAACTCGAATTGTTGGATGAAGGGGAGGAAGCGAGGACGGGGGAGGACGGCCAGCTCCGACGCGAACCGCTGGTAGGAGGACCGCCGTACGTACCCAACCTCGGGATTGAAGTCCTCGTCGGCCCGAGTCCAGGAAGCGCTGAGCTCCACCAGATCGTTCGGATACCCCAGGTAAACGCGGTGGGCCAGCCCTGTCTTCTCCTCCGCATCGGAGGTGTAGGTCTGGGCCATCACCAGACCGGCTTCGAACTCCTTCTCGTCGAAGAGCTCGGAGGTGGCGTAGCCCAGGTCGAAACCGTAGGTCAGGTTCTGCCTGCCCGGTTCCATCCGGGTCACCACCAGCGCCCCCACCGCCGACTCTTCCAGGAGGTCGTGCTTCCAGCGAACGATCCCGAAGTTGGTGGAGGGCTCGTCCCCCTCTTCCGCCGCCTGGAGAACCATGGCCCCCACCGTCGTTCCGCCCCACTTACCGAGGGCTCGTCCGCCCCCGAGGATGGGCACCTCCGTCCGGTCTTCCGCCAACCCTATCCGGCGGCTATAGAAGGGGCGGGAGTCCGATCCGATCTCGAAGGCGAAGAACTCCTGCCCCTCCAAAAAGAACTCTCGTTTCTCAGGATAGAAGAGGGAGAAGCGGGTGAGGTTCACCTGCTCCCGGTCCGATTCCACCTGGGCGAAGTCTGGATTGACGGTGAAGTTCACCCTCCAGGCCGGCGACGGGAGATAGTGGACGTCCAGACCCAGATGACCCACGGAAGTCCGATCCTCTCCTTCGTCCCACTCCACCCCTGCCACTCCGTGGGGCCTCACGTCCACCAGCCGGACCGATCCGAGATCAGTGAGACCCGTGAGCGTCCCGGCCCGGCTCACCTGTTCCAGATTGAAGTCCCGGGACCACCCCTGCCAGAGCACCTGCTCCCGCTTCCGACGGATGTTCCGCTCGAAGTTGATCCCCCACCCTTCCTCGGGACGCGGCCCGAAGCGAAGGGTCGAGAAGGGGATGCGGATCTCGGCGAACCACCCCTCGTCGGTAATCTGTGTCGCAACCTCCCAAACACCGTCCCAGTCCCGATTGGTGGAGCCGCCATTCTCGGCGATCAGTGCATCGGCCATGGCCCCGTTGGGGTTGGTGACGAAGAGATACCCGCTCCGGTCGTCGTTGAAGGGATCCAGGACCAGCTCGAAGTTGTCCTCACCGCTCCAGGAGAAATCCCGGGCCATCTCGTTGGCCAGGATTCGGCCGGGCTCCCGGTCGTATCCCCAGAAACCGAGATAGAGGGCGTCGGAGTCGAAGAGGACTGCCACCTCGGTCCGCTCGGAGACGGGCTCCCCGAAATTCAGCTCCCGCTGGGTGAAGTTGGTGATGCGCTGGGCCCGAGCCCACCCGTCCTCTGTCAGGAACCCGTCCACTGCCACGGTCTCCGTGATGGGGAGAGCCTGGATCGAAGACGGATCACTCACCTGTCCGTAGGCCACATCCGGAATGGCGAGATACAGCACTGATAAAGCGCCCAAGAGTGGGAGCTGGCGAGCGACCATGGCCTGGCCCCCCCTACCCGAAACGATGCGATGGGAGGAACGAGGAACGTTCCAGAATGCCCGAGCCTGGAAAGTCACGGACTCCCGGTGGAAAACGCAATACCAAAACGAGGATGACCCGCAACCCGCGGCCACCCTCGTTTCAGGAAATACTCTTCTCTCGAAGAACCGACGCCTACCCGGTGATCCGCCGGTCCATGGCCTCCAGGTACTTCTTCACAATCTTTCCGGAACGCCCGAAGTCTATCTCCGAGTCATCCGAAGCCGATTCAGCATTGGCATCCACCCTCACCCGGCCGTCCTCGAGCTCACGGACCACCACCAGGAGCACGTGGCCTTTCAGGTCCCAGATGCTCCATCCTGCCCGGGCTCTGATACGGCCATGCTCCTCCTCAGATTCCACCAAAGCCAGGCCGGCATCCTCTACGGAAGCCAGTGCGGCCTGCCAGACGGTGTTCTGATCCGCGTAATAGGCCCTGGAGCGCTCCGCCTCCGGCATGTTGTAGGTGTGGGCGCAACCGGTATAGAGCAGGGCGAGGCCCGCCAACATTACCTTGTTCATCCTGGCCTCCCTAAGAAAAGGCGAACGGTTTCACCTGAGTAGGCGCAACCCTCGTGCCATAAGAGCAAAACCGGGAAACCCCTTGTGTGTCTAGGGTTCTCTCAGCGTCGAAGATTCGGGGGAAACACCGGGTTGGTCCAATCCCGAGGACAATGCTTGTCCCGATGGGGGGACAGGGCTCACCGAAACCCATTTCCTGGCGTGGCCTATCTGTTCCCCCCGCATTTCACGCACCACCTCTAGCTCGGGAAGGGGCGGGGATCTATTCTCACGGGGCTGACCGAAACCCAAAGAAAGGAAGCGCGGACAATGAGGATCTGCGGTCCAAAAACGCTCGCATCGTTGGCAGTGGTCATGGGGCTCCTTCTGACTCTGCCGGCGACGACCACGGGGCAGACAGCCTCCTATCTCGATTTCGACGGATTCACCCGTGAGCTTCGGTCCGTCGTGAACGATTCTGACCTGGCCACCATGGAATCTCTCGGTACCACCCTGGAAGGACGGGAGGTCTGGGTGGTGACGGTGGGCCTTCGTCAGGGTGCACCGCTCGACCAACGACCAGGAGTGCTGGTAGCGGGAAACCTGGAGGGGGACCATCTGGTCGGGAGCCATCTCGCCCTGGAATCCATCCGTTATCTGACCCAGAACGCAGGGGAGCCGGAGGTTCAGGCCGCTCTGGAAAACCAGGTCTTCTACTTCTTTCCACGGCTCAACCCTGACGGCGCCGAGGCCATGTTCTCGGCGGTGAAGTGGAATCGGAAGACCAACGCCAACCATCGGGACGACGACAACGACGGCCGCATAGGTGAGGACGGTCCCGAGGACCTGAATGGTGACGGCTACATCACGATGATGCGGGTCCCCGATCCGTCGGGCCCCTATATGATCGACCCCGACGACCCACGGGTCATGAAGACGGCCGACGCCACCCAGGGGGAAACGGGCGCCTACACCGTCTACTGGGAGGGGACGGACAGCGACGGCGACGGCTTCATCAACGAGGACGGCCCGGGGGGCGTCGACCTGAACCGGAACTTCCAGCACGAGTACCCCTACTGGGAGGCCGACGCGGGCAAGTATATGGTGAGCGAGGTGGAGTCCAG
>JASFVN010000244.1:0-6936 GCA_050049805.1 Gemmatimonadota bacterium | reverse complement strand
TCTTCCTGGGCACTGTCGGCGTTCTACTATCCTGCGCTTTTTCCATGGGTGAGGAGATCGGATGGCGGGGACTCCTAGTTCCTGAGCTCGCCAAAGTCACGGATTTCACCAAGACCTCTATCCTCACTGCAGTCATTTGGTCGGTTTTCCATTACCCCATTCTGATCTTCTCGAACTACCACAGTTCAGCCCCCATTGGGTACTCCCTGGCAATGTTCACGCTCTCGATCGTGGGGATATCATTCATCTCCACATGGCTCCGCCTGAAGTCCGGGAGCGTGTGGACAGGCGTTATTCTTCACGCCAGCCACAACCAAGTGATTCAGAGGATCTTCGATCCGCTAACTGTCGACCTGGGCTCCACTCACTACCTGACCACAGAGTTTGGAGCGGGATTGGCCAGCCTCTACTTGGCCGGCGGGTTCTGGTGTTGGACGCATAGGAGAGATTTGCCCACATCGTATCGCTAGGGCTGGCCCCGCCAAGGCACCGCAATTCGATCTTCTCGAACAACAGGGCACGCTCTTCATCGTAACGCCCGTTTCCCGCACGGGCCCTCAGCGCTCGCTTTCGCTCTGAACTCGGGTGGCAGTATCCTGAACACCACGGGCCCGGCCCTCCGGGGCCTCGCCGGGCGATCGCTGAAGGAAAGAGGCAATCAGGCCGGCGCCCGGCTCCGGCCGGGAACCGAATGGTTCGTTACCCTCTCATTCCAGTCGGCATCACACGGACTCAGTCCTGAGAATGAGGGACCCTCCTCACGGCTGACGTTCCTTGCTCGTTCCACATCATAACCATCATCTTGCCCGTCGTGGCTGACTGGACCGTAACGGGCAGTCCCCTCTCACGGGAGCCAAAGAGGTGGCATCCAAGCTCTCCTCGTTCTTGGCGGAGTTGAAACGGCGGAAGGTGTACCACGTCGCCGTGGTATACGTGGTGGTTGGATTCGGCGTTGCTTCGGGTGCCCAATATGTCTTCGAGATGACCGGGTTGGGAATGGCACCGGCCTGGCTCGTTGCCATCCTCGTGATCCTCGGGTTTCCGATCGCCCTTGTTCTCGCCTGGGCTTACGAAGTCCGGCCGGAGGAACCGCGGGAGTCTGAGAAAAGCGCCGCGAGCGTTCCTCGGCCATCCACTTCCGCAGACCGCGAATCCATCGTGGTCCTGCCCTTTGACAACATGAGTCCCGATCCGTCCGACGCTTACTTCGCCGACGGGTTAACGGAGGAGTTGGTTGCGGAATTGTCCTGCGTTGGCGGCCTCCGCGTGATCTCGCGTACGACGGCGATGAAGCTAAAGGGATCAGACAAGGACATTGCCACCATCGGACGGGACTTGAACGTCCAGCACGTGCTTGAGGGCAGTGTTCGCAAAGCTGGGAACGCCCTGCGCATTACCGCCCAGTTGATCGATGCAACAACGGATGAACACCTTTGGGCCGAGAGGTACTCGGGCACCATGGATGACGTGTTCGAAATTCAGGAGACAATGGCCAGAAAGATAGTCGATCAACTAAAGGTGAGCCTGAGCCCGGATGAGGATGATCGCCTCGCCAAGCCTCGAATCGCACATGCCGTTGCATATGAGTGCCATCTGAGAGCCAAGCAGCATCTAACGGAGTTCACCGCCGACGGGATCGACCGCGCGATCGGTCTGCTGGAGAAGGCTCTGGAGATTGAGGGTCCAAACGAGCTCCTCTTCAGCACCTTGGGCCTTGCTCACACGCGCCTCTTGGCATTGGGTATGTCGTCTGACGAGGCCCTCGTTGAGGAGGCGGAAGCATTGGCCGCCAAGGCGTTCGAGATCAATCCGGATTCACCGGGTGGCCATGTCGTGAGAGGGTCAATTCTGTCTTGTCAGGGCCGAGTTCAGGAAGCCGTCGCAGAATTCAAACAAGCCCTCCGGTACGATCCGGAGAACAGCAGCGCTCTCGGGTTCCTCGCGATGACCGCGGAGCACTCAGGACAGGTGGAGGCTGCGCGCGGCTACTTCCAGCGGCTCGCCGCGGTGGATCCAATGTCCGAGGGCCTGAATCCCACGCGGTCCAGCTTTTACAATGGGGAGTTCGAGGAGGCCGTCGAGGGTTTCCGAGTGGAATGGGAGGTGGATCCTGAAAGCCCTTCGACAAGATGGGCGTACGGCGTCTGCCTCGCCTGGGCTGGACAAATCGACGAGGGGGCTGAGCTCCTCGATCGAGTCGCTGACGACGACCCCACCACCACCTGGGGACTTTTCGCCAGGTTCTGCGCCGCCGCTCTTCAGGGAGACCGGGACCGTGCTCTCGCGGCGATGACACCGGATTTGGAGACCCTTGGGGGGCGCCAAGTTCAGCTGGCTTGGATGATCGGATCCTGCTATGCGATCCTTGGCATGGTCGAGGAGTCGGTGGCCTGGCTTAGACAGGCTATGACCCTCGGCTTCATCAACTACCCCTTCCTGGCAGAGCATGAACCCTTCTTCGCACGCATCCGTTCCGAACCGGCGGTCCAGGACGTGTTCGGGGAGATAAAGGAGCGCTGGGAAGCGTTCGAGCCCTAGGTAAGAAAAGGCTCCAGCCCGGACGTCTCTCCACCGCTTTCCAAGGTCTGAATACGCGGTAAGGCATGGATCAGTTGGGGGAATGAGAGGGTAACGCCCGGTTCCCGCACGGGCCCTCAGCGCTCGCTTTCGCTCTGAACTTGTCGGGCAGTATCCTGAACACCACGGGCCCGGCCCTCCGGGGCCTCGCCGGGCGGTGATACCAGGATAGAGGCGATCAGGCAGGCGCCCGGCTCCGGCCGGGAACCGAATGGCTCGTTACCTAACGTGCCGAAGACCTTGGTCATCCCATGCAGACTTCCGGAGTCCGATTGACTCCCACCGCTTCCTTCCGAGTTCCACCGGGCTTCCGCCGCCAAGTTTCCAGCTTGCCGCCCTCGGTTAGCGTGGTTAAATAGCCCTAGCACCCCCTCAACCCGGAGGCTCTATGAGAACGCTTGCCGCTCTTGCCGTGCTGTTGCTTGTCGCTGCCTGCCAAGCCCCCCCGTCGCCCGAAATGAGCGGAGAGGAAGCGATTCAAGAAGTCATGCCTCTTCTTGACGCCTTTAGTGCCGCAGTAATGAGCAATGACTTGGATGCGGTGATGGACCTTTGGGCACCGGACCCCAAGGAGATAGGGCCGGGAGCTTGGCGGACATATGACGAAATCGTCGCTGACTACGGAGCCGGACTCGAAACTACGACCTTTACGGCCTGGGATTACGAGCCGTTTGATGCTTGGGTTCACGGTGACGCTGCATACGTCTTCTCACGAGCCTACGTCAACGGCTATGCAGAGAGCGGGGACACCGTTGTTTATGACATTTACATCACCCACCGGCTAGTGAAGGTAAACGGGGAGTGGAAGATGCACCTCGCCCTCTATTCACCGAAGGACGCCCCCGAGGGGGCCTAAATCACTCCTACAGAGCCCTCGGCCCTTTTCGCCGTGCCGGGGGCTCATTCCTTTACTTCCCCCGCCGGAGAGCACATCCAAGGCTCGAGATCCAGGCACAGGTTGGAATTGGACTTTCATAAATGTGACGAATGTCCCCAATGGAACGGCCCGTGAGGTAACGCCCGGTTCCCGCACGGGCCCTCAGCCCCGCTTTCGCTCTGAACTCGTGAGGCAGTATCCTGAACACCACGGGCCCGGCCCTCCGGGACCTCGCCGGGCGGTAGCAGCAGGATAGGGGCGATCAGGAGGATGCCCGGCTCCGGCCGGGAACCGAAAGGTTCGTTACCACACAAATCGGCGAGCGGAAGGACCACCTTTCTGTCGAACCATAACGCTTGCCGTTAATAACGCACCTCGTTATTATTCCCCATGATCAAGAGCTTTCGGGACCGAGACACCGAGCGCCTTTTCAATAGACACCCCGTCAAGAAGCTTGGGGCCGATGTCCAGCGATCAGCGCTCCGCAAACTCCGGATGCTCGACGCAGCAACGGTTCTCGAGGACCTCCGGGTGCCTCCTGGGAACCGGCTGGAGAGGTTGAAGGGGGATCGCGAAGGCCAGCACAGCATCCGCATCAACAGGCAATGGCGGATCTGTTTTTGTTGGCGATCGGGCGATGCCTACGATGTTGAGATCGTGGACTACCATTAGGAGAAGGTGATGGCGCCGAAGAAGATTGCCCCCGTCCACCCCGGGGAGGTCCTGCTTGAGGAGTTCCTCCTGCCAATGGAGGTCAGCCAGTACCGGCTGGCCAAGGACATCAGCGTGTCTCCGCGCCGAATCAACGAGATTGTCCATGGTCAGCGTTCCATTACCGCCGATACCGCCCTGCGGCTGGCTCGCTATTTCGGCACCTCAGAGAGGTTCTGGCTAAACCTCCAGACCGGCTACGATCTCGAAGTGGAAAAGGACCGGTTGGGCAAGCGACTGGAGTCGGAGGTGCTTCAGCGCGTTGGCTAACCTCCGAGGGAAGACGGTTAGGTCCACTCACTGGTCGATTTGTGGGGTAACGCCCGGTTCCCGCCGGGCCTCCAGAGTGCGCCTAAGCGCAAGAACCGGTAGGCTTGAGGTGAACTCCAGCCCGGCCCTCCGGGGCCTCGCCGGGCGGTAGCCGCAGGATAGAGGCGAGCAAGTCGGCGCCCGGCTCCGGCCGGGAACCGAATGGTTCGTTACACTCTCACTTCAGTGAGCTTCGGAACGGTATCCTCCTCGCAGAGAGGCCTTCCGAACCGCAGCCGTTTCTTGCCCTTTCCGCCTTTCTGCCAACATCTTGCCCTAGGTGATTGACTGGACTGGAACGGGCGGTCAACCCTCATCGGAGCCATGAACGTGGCATCCAAGCTCTCGTTGTTCCTGGCTGAATTAAAGCGGCGGAAAGTCGCTCGGGTCGCAGTGGCCTACGCACTGGTGGGCTTGGGGGTAATCGAAGGTGCCTCCATGATCCTCCCGACTCTTCGACTGGAACCGGCATACGATTACGTCGTGATTCTGGTCCTGTTTGGATTCCCGGTCGCCCTTGTCCTTGCCTGGGCACTTGAAGTCACCCCCCAGGGCATCCAAAAGACCACATATCTGACTCCTGAACAGTTGGCCGCTCAGTCACCAGAGAGATGGAGGGGGAGTAGCTGGGTATTCGGAGTTTTTGGCGTGGTCGTGGTCCTGGCAGCCGGGTACTTCGTGTTCTTAAAGGGCGAGACTGAGCCAGTCCTCCCCGAGGACTACGTCGCCGTGTTCCCTTTCGAGAATCTCACCGGTGATGAGACCCTGGACGACCTGGGCTCTTACGCGGCCCACGTCCTCACCGATGGACTGAGCCGTGCCTCCGAGATTCGAACCGTAGCCACGAACACGGTGGCCGAGGCCCTTCAGGCCAGCGGAGGTGCAAGCTCTACTCTGGCAATAGCCATGGATCTCCAAGTAGGCACCGCCGTAACTGGCGTCTATACATTGCGTGGGGATTCATTGGAGTTCAGAGCAGAAATCAGCCGAGTCCCCGGCGGTGATCTGTTTGAATCCGCTGAGGCGTCAGGTACCCTTGACGACCCAAGAGACGCCATCCACGGCCTCCGTCAGCGCATCATGGGGGCAATTGCGGCTTCGCTGGATGAGACCGTTGAGATCGGACCCTCTAGACCCCCTACTTATGAAGCGTTCCAAGCATACAAACGGGGTCTTGAGTTCTACATGACGGGCGATTGGATGGGGGCCATGCCCCACTTCCAGGAGGCTTTCGGTCACGACTCGACTTTCCTGTTGGCCCCCACCATGCTCGGGTGGGTGTACTCGAACACTGGCCAGATGTCGAAGGTCGATTCGCTCTTGTCCTGGGCGATCGAGCGACGGAGTGAACTCTCCCCCCACGATCGACTGGTGCTCGAACATGGGATCGCCTCAGCATCGGGCGACCGAGAGGCGGCACTTCAAGTTCGGCGGTCAATGTTCCGAATGGACCCGACCTCGTATGCCTATGAACTCGGCTTCGACGCGATTCACGCTGGCCGACCCCAAGAGGCACTCGATGGCTTGAGCCAATACGATCCGGACACGCCCTCCCATCGGGGCTGGTACCGGTACTGGTACGCCTTGGCTCAGGCGAACTACATGCTCGGGTACTTTCGGGAGGCATTGGATGCCGCCCGTCAGGGCCGTGAGCGGTTTCCTGACGACCTTCAGATGCGCGGGTATGAAATCAGTGCCATGGCAGCCCTGGGACGTTTGGACGAGATGGAGCCACTCCTGGAGCAGGTTCAGGGAATGGAACCCAACGCGCGCGGTTTCACGCCAGGTCGGGTGTTTCTTACTCAGGTGGGTCCCCTCGACCGATTGGGGCACTCCGAAGAAGCGCATGCTATGGCGGAACGAGCCCTCGACTGGTTTCTGGCTCGGGACCCAGATGGGTACCAGTTGGGAAGAGCGGTGGCACTCCTGTTGGCCAATCGACCCACCGAGGCGCTGGCTCTCCTCGAGTCTTTCTTGAAACGATCCCCTGAAGACGTGGAAGGCCACACGAATCGCGGAATCGCTCTCGGGCTCACCGGGGATCAAGACGGGGCGGAGGCCGAAGTGACGTGGTGTGCGGAACTGGATCGGCCAAACTTGCTTGGGTTCGACAAACTGTGCCGGGCTCAAATCCTCTCGCACTTGGGTCGGAAGGATGAGGCCACAAACCTCCTGAGGGACGCACTCCAAGAAGGTTGGTCCTATTGGGGCCTTCAGACGAACTCGCTCTTTAAACCTCTCTGGGGTTACGAACCGTTCGAGCAAATGGTCGCCCCCAGAGGCTAACCCGGGGCACCTCTCTCCGTCTTGCGACGCCTGCGAGTGCGGGAACCATCAGGGCGGGCGGTTCGGCCCAAGCTGAAGAAATGAGAGTGTAACGCCCTTTTCCCGCTGATATGAAAGGGTGGTTGTCAATAAGCTGAGGGGACCCGAGGCGAGCTTCGACGATGATCCTACTGATA
>JASFVN010000032.1:0-25838 GCA_050049805.1 Gemmatimonadota bacterium | reverse complement strand
CTCGAATCATCGAGCAATTCTTCAGCCTACCTGAAGTGGGGAATCCAAGCGTCCTGTCACCCTTCTGGCCCATCAAGTCCACCGAAGAATTCACCGACGCGCCGGTGCAGATCGTCGAATACGCAGACCTCCTCTGCCCCGACTGCAAGCGACTGGCGGATCAGCTGGCCCAGCTCAACGATGAGTTCCCTGGAAAGATCAATGTCGCATTCCAGCCCTTCCCACTGGACGAGTGCAACGAAGTGGCAGGACGAAAGCAAACCCTTCATCCGGGGGCGTGTGACGTCACCTACATGGCCACTCACGATCCCGCGAAGTTCAAGGCAATCTACGATGAGATCTGGGGGACCTGGCCGCCACCCCGGGGACCCGAGCGGGCCCAATGGATTCAGGAGCTGGGTGAGCGGCACGGCGTTTCGGCGGGTGTGACCGACCCGGAGACACAGGCCCTGGTCCAGGAGTTGATGAGTACCGGCATGGAGTACGAGCAAACGGCGGAAGACTTCGTCTACGGCATCCGCTCGACGCCCACCATGATTCTGAATGGCCGCATGGTCATCGGCACCCTTCCCTATGAGCAGCTCCGAGCCATCGTCGAGGAGATCATCGCTCAAGCCGAAGGCGGCAGCCGGTTCATCGAAGCCTGGGAGGGATAGGGGGCGGGCCCGGCTTCCCCTGGAGGCGGGAACTCCGGTTGCGGACGTTCCCCCGTCTTGGGAGAATCGGACGCAAGCACCGTTTCGCTCCAGGCATTGTTCCGGACTGACACCGGCCTGTCCCCCAGTGGGGACACCAAAAAGCATTGGAAAGAGAAAAGCCCCGCCCGAGCGGGGCTTTTCTCTTTGGCACGGATTCTGTTTATCGAGGAGGGTCACAAACGGCAACGTGACAAGGTGAGGGTGGCCGATCGGGAGAAAGGACAAGAGATTGAGGCGTGGCGAATCCCCAACCCAGAATGGAGTCACGATATGCAAAGGGTTGCTATGCTTCTGCTTCTCGTTCTCCCTGCCTGCGCTCCCCTTGGAGCCCTCCACGCCCAGAGCCAGTTCCAGGAAGATGTCCTACCCACATCAGCCGGCGACCTCGCCATCTCGTTCATTGGCCACGGCACCCTCATGTTCACCCTCGGGGAGAAGGTGATCCATGTGGATCCGGTCGGCAGGGAAGCCGACTATTCCACTCTCCCGGATGCTGATCTGATTCTCATCACACACGAGCACGGCGACCACCTGGACCCGGACGCTGTGGCCGAACTTCGTAAGGACGGCACGGAGATCGTGGTCTCCGGGTCCTGCGAAGGGAGTCTGGAGGGGGCCGCCGTAATGAGAAATGGAGAAACTCGCACGGCTGCCGGACTCCGAATCGAGGCGGTGCCAGCCTACAACATTGTGCACATGAGGTCCGAAGGGATGCCCTACCATCCAAAAGGGAACGGAAACGGGTATATCATCTCCTTCGGCGACCTCCGGGTCTACGTGGCCGGCGACACGGAAAACACGCCGGAGATGAAAGAGTTGCAGGGGATCGACGTGGCCTTCCTACCCATGAACCTCCCCTACACCATGACTCCGGAGATGGTTGCCGACGCCGCAAGAGCCTTTCGACCCAAGATCCTCTACCCGTATCACTTCGGAGATACCGACACCAACGAACTGGTCCGGCTGTTGGCGGAAGAAGAGGACATCGAGGTACGGATCCGGGAGATGGGGTAGGGTAAAGGGGTCCGGCAGCCAGCCCCCTCCTCGCCCGGCTGAAACGTCCCAAAGCACCATGGAATTGCCCGGGCTCAGGTGTACCTTGATGAGATACATACACATTGATAATGTGTATGTATGAATACCCGCATACATCTCGTCTTGGCCGAGGCCCACAAGGCCCTCTATGAACAAGCTGCCCGGAAAGAGGGCCTGACCTTGTCTTCTTGGTTGAGAGAGGCAGCAGCGGAAAAACTTGAAAGGGAGACACCCCCAACTCTCGCCTCCGGAGAAGCCCTGAAAGCCTTTTTTGAGGAGTGCCGTGAGCGGGAGGAGGGGCGAGAGCCGGACTGGGAGGCCCACCGCGTGGTTATTGAGGGGTCCCGCGGAGACGGGGTTCCGGACAGGTGATCTTCGTCGATACAAACGTGTTCATGTACGCTGTCGGGCGAGAGCACCCCCTTCGACCGGAGGCCCAGGCCTTCTTCCTTTCCGCCCTGGAATCGGGAACGGTCCTGGCTACTTCAGCCGAGGCCCTGCAGGAGCTTCTGCATGCCTACCTGCCGGTGGGCCGGATCGGAACGCTGGATGCCGCATTGGCACTGGCCCAAGGCAGGATGGCACAGATCTGGGCCGTCGAGGCAGACGACGTGTTCCTTGCTCGGAACCTCATGGACCGCTATCCGGCCCTTGGAGCCCGAGATCTCCTCCATCTGGCTTCCTGCCTTCGGAGGAAAGTGACGGAGATCAAGACTTTCGACCGGGCTCTGGCTTCGGCGTTCAAACCCTCCTCATAACCTCCACCCCTTTACCAACTGAAGCATGAACACGTTGGAGCGGAGGCCTTCCACGTTCCGAACCCTTTTCCAGCCGAAATCCAGGGAGAGGGACCCGGTGATGCGTTTGGATCCCGACACACCGGCAACGAAGGCCACCTTCCTGGTTTCCTCTTCGGTTTCGGATCGGAGGCCGAAGACACCGACTCCGGCGCTCAAGCCAATCCGACTATTGGGGCTTCCCACGGCATAGGTAGGGAGAAGGTAGACGGCCCTGAAATCACCGACCCGATCGGTTCTAGCAGCCCTGAAGGGTTGGACGTCCACCCTCAACAGAGCTGCCGAAGTGCCCCGGGACCACTCGATCCGACCGCCGAAGACGGGTCCAAAATCCCAGGAGTCACCTCTCCTGTTTGCGTCGGTGGCTCCGGCTCCGGCCGACAGACCCAGGGAGAAGAAGCGGGCCCCGGATTCCTGTCCTGAAAGAGGCAGTGTAGAGGCCACCGAGGATAGGAGGATGGCAGCCAGGGCCATCGGTGTTCGTATCTGTATCATCTGCATGCCGCCTCAGATTGCTTCGGGTTCCCGTGTCGAAGAAAAGACATCCAGACCTCGCCCGCTGTTCAGACGCGGCGGGGCCTTCCGTTGTTAACCGCTTGGGCTAGATTTGGTCCGCGGAGGAAACGCCGGACACTGCCCATCCGGCCACGATCCCCACGCCATCGGACGCGGCGTGGGATTTTTTTGAGCAAATGGGCAGACGCCACCAAGTGCGATTCGACCATGAAGATTGGGCTGGTAGGGTTCGCTGGTTCAGGGAAGACGACGGTTTTCAACTCCATGACGGGCCTGGACGTGCCGGTGGGGTTCGGGGGAGAGGTGCGCCTCGGCTCGGTCCGGGTGCCCGACGAGCGGATCAGTCAACTCTCGAAGATCTTCTCCCCGAGGAAGACAACCTTCGCCGAGATGAGCTTCTCCGATATTCCCGGAGAATACGGGGCCGAGAAGAAGGGCCTTTCCCCCAAGACCCTTCAACAGATCAGGGACCAGGAAGCTCTCTGCCTCGTGGTTCGGGATTTCCCGAACCCGGCTCTCGACACACCGCCCGATCCCTCCGGAGACCTCGACGCCTTCCATGCGGAGTGTGTCCTGGCCGATCTGGAGATCGTGGAGCGACGACTGGAACGGGCCAGGAAGGAACAGGCACCGCCTCAGGAGATCGCCGCCTTCGAGAAGATGCGAGGGACCCTCGAGGAGGAGCGGCCTCTCCGCGACGTGCCGGAAACGGAGTTGGACCGGGCTGCTTTGTCCGGCTACGGATTCCTGACCGACAAGCCCCTCCTGGTGGCAGTGAACCGGGAGGAAGAGAGAGCCGGAGAGGACCTTCCCCCCGGGGTCTCCGACAGAATTCAATCGCTGAACGCCGCCGGCATGACCCTTTCCGCCAGCGTGGAGTCCGAAATCGCCGACCTGGATCCTGAAGACCAACAGGCATTCCTGGAGGACCTGGGCCTCTCTGACCCCGCTCTCTCCAGATTCATCAGAACCGCTTATGGATTGGTGGACCTCATCTCGTTCTTCACCGTGGGAAAGGATGAGGTGAGAGCATGGACGATCCGGAGAGGCACCTCGGCTCGGAAAGCCGCTGGAAAGATCCACTCCGATCTCGAACGTGGGTTCATCAGGGCGGAAGTCATCCCCTTCGACGTTTTCATGAGCCACGGATCGGAGCAGGCAGTGAAGGAAGCAGGGCTTCTACGGGTCGAGGGGAAGGATTACGTGGTCTCCGACGCGGACTTGATGAACATCAGGTTCAACGTCTAGGGTCCCGGGGGAGCTCTATCGACTACTCCAACAGCTTCCGCTTCAGCGCCCTCCCCACGAACCTCGCCTGATCCCTGAGTGGAAGACGAAGGAGGTTGGTTTTGACCACACCCCGGGTGAAAAAGGTCTTTCGCGAATAGTCGATGGCCACGTCCACGAGAACCGGCCGCCCCCCTCCGGCGATGCCCGCGGCCTCCGCCACCACGCCGGTCACCTCATCGTCGGTGTGCAAACTGAGGAGATGGACGCCCATACCTTCGGCTAATCCTCTCAGATCGTACTCCGCCACGCTGCTCTCGGTCTTCCTGCTCAGGGCAGTGTCCTGGAACTGAGCGATCTGGGCCAGCTCCCTGTCTCTCAGGACCAATACGATGATCCCGGTGCCTTCCCTGGCCGCCGTCAGCATCTCCAAGCCGGTCATGAGGAAGGCCCCGTCACCCGCCAGCGCCACCATGGGCGAACCGGGAGCACCCAGCTTCGCTCCGATGGCTGCGGGTACCGAATAGCCCATGCAGGAGAAGTCCACAGGAGCGAGAAAGAGACCCGGCCTCTCGAGCCTCAGGCATTCCACCCCCAGGAAGGTCCCGTTCCCGCTGTCGGTGGTGTAGATGGTATCGGGACCCAGGGAGGCCTGGAGGGATTTCAGGAGGTGTGCCGGAGTCACCCCTTCCCCACCCATATCCCGAAGCCATCCCTCCCACACGTGGGCGTGGCCGGTGCGGATGGTGTCCCTGAGGGTTTCATCGGGACCCGGCCGCTCCTCGCCGAACACTGACAAGAGTGCTGCCATGAACTCTCCGGCATCGGCCTGGACCGTCACCGCCGCATCGAAATTCTGATCGAACACCTCTGGATCCAGATCCACATGGACCAAGGGTCCAGGCATCTTCATGCCATAGGATCCCGTGCCCACTTCGGCGAAACGACAGCCGATGGCCAGGACCGCATCACATGAGGCCGCTACCTTGCGAACGAACTTCGGTGCGGCCTCACCAAACCCAGGCCAAAGGAAAAGGGGATGACTTTCCGGAAACACCCCTTTCCCCTGGAAGGTGGTGGAAACCGGTGCCTCCAGTCGTTCAGCAACTTTCACAACATCCCCAGCCGCTCTGGCGGCGCCGGCTCCAACATAGAGAAGCGGCCGGGTCGCATTTCGCAGCACTTCCACAGCCGCCGATACGTCGATGCCGGGGGAGTGCGAGGAGGATAGGTGCTCATCCGCCTCGTCCCACGCCTCAACCTCCTCAGACACCATATAGAGGTTTGCCGGCACCTCGACAAAGACGGGCCCTGGAACCCAATCCCTGGCCAATCGGCAGGCCTCACGAATCGTCGGGTAGAGACCAGCCGTGCGCTCCACCAGGTAGGTGGCCTTCACGACAGACCTGACCAACGCCTGCTGGTCGATGTCGTGGAGTTGATAGGCTCGCCCCGAGTCCCTTCGAATTCCGCACCCCAGGACCAGGAGGGGCACCTGATCCATGAAAGCCTCGGCAATTCCCGAGAGTGCGTGGGTCAGGCCCGCCCCGGGGACCAGATTCACACACCCCAAGAGCCCCGTGGCCCTCCACAGCCCATCGGCCATGAAAGACGCGCTCTGTTCGTCGGTGACCAGGACGGCCCTCACCGACTCGGATTCAGCTAGAGCGTCGTACAGCTCGATGTTGTGGGTCCCGGGGATCCCGAAGGTGAAGGGAACTCCCTCATCCTCCAGGGCCTTCACCACCAGGCTGCCGCCGGTCCTCTTCATTTGCCCCCCTCCCGGCTCATCAAAAGTCCCTCCGGATCCCCTCGGCGACCCGATCGGCCAGGGCCATGATCGTGAGATAGGGATTAATTTCCAGGGCATCGGGAAAAAGGCTGGCGTCGGCGACCCGCAACCAGGGGTACCCGTGGACCCTACCCCATGAGTCGGTCACGGAGTCTTCCACCGAACTGCCCATCCCGGCGCCCCCCATGAGGTGGGCGGCGGAAACCGAAACCGATCCCAGAAGGAAATTTCGGGCCCGGATTCGACGGTCGATCCGGCCCGCCTCGGACCGTTCCAGGCGCGGGGGATCGGCCAGAGGCGCGTGCACTCGGAGTGCTCCTGCGGCAAAGAAGATCCGTGCTGCAGCCCGGGTGGCCGCCGCCATGGACTCCTTTACTTCCGGCGTAAAGGTGTAGCGAACCAACGGGGTCCCCGTACGGTCACTGATGACCCGGTTGTTGGGAATGGCCCCGTCGCAAGCCAGAACCAGGATCATCTGCAGCCGCGGATAGGCAGCCATGAAGGTGGCGTGGTCGGCTCCGAAACCCGTCAGGTTCTTGGCCGTGACGAAGGGAAAGTACATGCACGTCTCCAGGACGAACTTTTCCTCCACGGCCCGGTCCACGAAGAAGCTCTTCGGGTGCCCGACGTCGTTGGTGATCTCTTCCGGGTGCTCGGCTACCAGGATAAAGGCCGGATGGCAAGTGAACCCCTGACCGAGTCTGGGAAGGTGGGATTCGAACCCGCTGTGGTACAGGAGGGGTGGCGTGCCCAGGACCCCGCCGGCAAGCACCACCACATCGGCTTTTACCATATACTCCCCCGGGTCCCAGTCGGGATCGCTTCCCATGGTCCCCACAGCCTTCGGCCGCACCTCCACCCTCAGTACCCGGTCACCCACCTCCACCACTCTCGCGCCGCTCACCACTTCGACCCCGGCCTCTTCCGCCGCCGGAAGCTGAACCTTGTGCGTGCCCTGCTTCGCCCCGTTGGGGCATCCAAGATTGCACAGGCTCGATCCCAGACACCCTTTCACATTCACGGGAAACTGCTCGGGCGTATAACCCGCGGCCCTGGCACCTTCCAGGAAGAGGCGATTGTTGTCGTTGATCTCCTTGTCTTCCAGGAGATGAACGTTGTTTTCCTCTGCGTATTTCCTGGACCTGCGGAGAAGGTCCTCATGGTTCAGGCCCGGCACATCCCAGCCCTCGATGATTCGCGCCGGGGGATGAAGGGAAGTGCCCGTGTACACCACCGTGGAGCCACCGTAAGCCCGGCCCACAGCAAGGGTCATGGCCCCGTCGGAAGTGAGGAAACCTCCGCCATCCATATAGAGGGCATCGGCCATAGCGAGTTCCCGGCCGTCGAACTCCTCATCCCGATACCGAAACCCCCTCTCCAGGACCAGGACCCTCTTCCCCTCGCCCACCAGGGGCGCAAGCTCCTTTGCCACCGTTCCTCCACCGGCCCCTGACCCCACGATGACGACGTCCGCTGCGACGGTGTTCATGAGTCACCCCCTTCGCCGTCCACTCCTCCGGCCTCTTCCCCACCGTCCGCCGATTCGCTCGGAAGCTCGTCACCGAAGCAGGCGGTCCAGCCCCAGGGATCGGCGTCGTACCCGATCTCCTTCCTGACCCTATCCTGGTTGTAGTAACCCATGAAGAGGAGTGTGCGAACACCCCAGAGGCCCCGCCGCAGCGGCATCACCGGCGATCTGTGCAGCCGCTCCAGGAAAGCCGTCCGTTTCTCCAGGGACAGGTTGGCCAGGGTCCGGCCCGTGGTGACGAGGGGAAGCACGTTCACCGCCCTTAAGAAGAGGCGTAGCTGGAGTTTCACGCTGGCCGGCTTGGCCGCCAGCGCCCCCTCGATGATGGCCTCGGCTTCCCTCCAGCCCTCCTCGTCCAGGGCCTCCGGCGAGGGAAGGACAACACTCCCAATGGCTCGGAGAGGCTCCTGGAGAGAAGAGAGAACCGACTCGCTTCCGGGTCCGTCCATGCGATCTCCACTGCTGGGGAATGGGGTGAAGCCTAATGTCTGGGCTCGGCCCCCGGTTCTCAAGTTTCCCTGGAAAGGTCCGTCGACCCCGGCCTGTCACCGGGCGAATCAGCTCGGGGCTTCAGGAGCCGCCACCACCCATGTCGAGCTCGAAACCGGCGGCCTCCCAGGCCCTGAAGCCGCCAGCCAGGTTGAATACGTTGGAGAAACCCAGGGAAGTCAGGGTTTCAGCCGCCTCCCTGCTCATTCGGTCACTCCGGCAGTAGAGGACGATCGTCGCATCCCTATCGTCCGGAAGCAGATCCAGGTGCTGGGCGATCTCGTCGAAGCGAATGCTCGCGTCGGTGTCGGGGATGTCTCCCTCGAAGGGGACGTGGACGTTCACGAAGAAGAAATCCTCGCCGGCCATCATCTCTCTCAACTGATTCACCGAGATGTCCGTATAGCTTCCCTGCATTTCTTCGGCGGCCATGCCCTCTTCATGTCCCGAGGTCGGGGGCTCACCCCCGCCCGGACCACAGGCCAAGAGAACAGCCGAAGCCAGCGCCAAGCCCGATCGTCGAAACCCAAATCCCATCATACCAACCTCCAGGAAGGATCCTTCAAAGGATTCTGGTGTGCTCAACAGGGAACCGTGCGATTCCTCTCGAAGCGGCACGTTTCCACCGCTACTACACTTCTGCCGGGCATTGTTCGGGAATGACCCGAGGAGGCCCGAGATTCAGGGTCCGGCCATGCGCATCCTCATTGTCGAGGACGACAAGAAAGTCGCCAGCTTCCTGGAACGGGGACTCCGGGAGGACGGATACGTCGTGGACGTAGCCCACGACGGAATCGATGGATCCCTCAAGGCCCACGTTCACGACTACGATCTCCTGGTCCTGGACGTCATGCTCCCGGGGAAAACCGGGTTCGAAATCGTCCGGGAGCTCAGGAGGGAAGGAACATCCGTACCCATTCTGCTCCTCACCGCTCGGGACGCGCCGGAAGATGTGGTGAGGGGATTGGACGCCGGGGCAGACGACTATCTCACAAAACCCTTCAGCTTCGAAATCTTCCTCGCCCGTGTGAGGGCCCTGATCCGACGCGGTGGCTCCCAGAGGTCCGAGCGCCTCCGATACGCAGACGTGGAGCTGGATCGGATCCAACATTCGGCCACCCGAGGAGGCCGCGACCTCAAGCTCACTGCAAAAGAGTTCCAACTACTGGAATACTTCCTCCTCCGGTCAGAGGAAGTGGTTCGAAGGACCGACCTCCTGGAGAAGGTCTGGGACCTCACCTTCGATCCCATGAGCAACGTCGTGGACGTGCACGTGGCCAAACTACGACAGAAACTCCGGGCTCAGGGTGGCGTGCCCCTCGTTCACACGGTGAGGGGCGTCGGTTATGTACTGAGCCAGGATGAGCCGGCGTGAGCCAGAAGCAACGCTCCTTCCGATTCCTCCTGGCAATCCGTGTCTCTGCGGTGGTTACCGCAGCGGTGGCGGCCGTATCGATCGTCAGCTTCCTCGGTTTGCGGCAGGGGTTGGATCGGGAACTGGACGCGTCCCTTCTCAACGTCGCCACCATTCAGGCCGCCGCCGTCACCGACGACCCCACCGGCGAAATGCGTTTCCCGGAATGGGAGCTCACGCCAGAGGAGGCGGCCTCGGTCCGTGAGTTGAACCGGTATACCCAGATCTGGAGCGCAGACGGGGAAAGTCTGGTTCGAGGGCGGTACATCACCGACGACCTTCCCCTGGACAGCGCGACCCTGCGCCGGGCCGCGGATGACGAGTTGGTCTGGACGCGGGGCGAGTTCCAGGGGATCCCCATTCGGGCTCTCTACTACCCCCTGGAACGCCTCGGGGAGCTCCACGCCCGGCACGTGCTTCAGGTAGCGGCTCCCCTGGAGGCCCGCAACGCCATGCTTCAAAGGGTCGGAGTGCTCCTCCTGGCAGTCCTTGCCACCATCGCCGCGGGTACCTTTGTCGGATCCTGGTGGTTGGCCGATCGCATGGTTCGCCCCGTGGATGCCATCATCGACCAGGCAGAGGGGATCGCCGCCGGCCAGACCCAACGCAGGATCGAGGCGTACGCCGACACCTGGGAGTACCAGCGCCTGGTCCAGGTCCTGAACAGAATGCTGTCCAGACTGGAATCCGCCCTTGAAACCCAGAAGCGCTTCACCGCCGACGCCAGCCACGAGCTTCGCACACCCCTCACCGCTCTCCGGGGGGAGCTGGAGGTCGCCCTGAGGCGGGAGCGAACGACTCGAGAATACATCCGGGTCCTGGACAGCGCGCTGGAGGAGTCGGAGCGGCTATCCCGACTGGCAGAGGACCTTCTCACCCTTGCCCGGTCCGAAGCCGGCGTTCTCAAGCCGCAGCTCGGAGCCGTGGAATTGAACGAGCGGGTCGAAAGAACCCTGACCCGTCTCGCCACCGAGGCTGCAGAAACGGGGATCCGGCTCGTTGGACCCTCGGGCCACCCTGTCGAAGCCGAAGCGGATCCCGACCTCCTGGACCGGATGGTCTGGAACCTTCTGGGGAACGCATTGAGGTTCTCACCGACCGGAGGCCAGATCCTGGTGTCGGTCTCCGAGACAGAATCCGAGGCCATCCTGGAAGTCTCCGACGAAGGCCCGGGGATCCAGGAGGACCAGCTCGACAAAGTGTTCGAACGGTTTTTCAGAGCTGACGAATCCAGGACCCACGGCAACCAATCCTCCGGGACCGGCCTTGGGCTGGCCATCGTCAAGGCCATCGCTGACCTGCATGGCGGACGGGTCACCGCCCAAAACCGGTCTGAGGGTGGAGCCGTGTTTCGGGTATCGATGCCCAAGGAGCATTAAGAAACCTTCATCTTCCCTTAACCCTCCCTTCACGCCGGCAGGGCTACCCTTCCTCGGATAAACAAGAAAACCGGTTTACCTCATCCGGGGTCGAGATCCATGATAGAACGCAGAGCCAGGGCCGGCCTGAGGCCAGCCCTGCTTGCCGCCGTGGCAGCGGCTTGTGCACTTGCACCCAGCACGGCCCGGAGCCAGGAAGTCAGGCTGGAGGAACTCCTGGCCATAGCCGAGGCACAGAGCCCGGCCCTGCAGGCTGCTCTCCTGGGCGTCGAAGCAACCAGGGCACGAGAATCCGAGGCTGGGCTCCTGCCCGATCCTACCGTCGGGGTAGGCGTTTCCGGACTCGCTCTTCCCGAGTTCTCCGCCTCCATGCCCGCCTCCATGGCTCCCTCGTTCCAGGCTTCCCAACGCTTTCCCCTGGCCGGAAAGCGCTCCCTGAGAGATCAGCTGGCGAAGCAGACCACCCAGATCGGAAGGGCGGAGGCGGAGGAAATCTGGTGGTCCATCCGGACCGAAATCGCCATGAGCTTCTACGACCTCTTCCGGGTGGACCGGCAAATCGACGTGCTGAGAGAGACCACGAGGCTACTGGAAGATTTCGAAATCGTCGCCCTTTCGAAGTATTCCGCCGGCGCAGAGCCACAGGCCGATGTCCTGAGAGCCGGCGTCGCCGTCGCACGGACGGAGGCGGACATCCAGCACCTCCTCGCACGCCGGCGAGTCCTCGTATCCCGGCTGAACGGTCTCCTCAACCGAACGCCGGACACGCCGATACCCACCCCGGAGCTCTCGCCACTCCCAGGCGGGGTTCCCTCCCCGGATACCCTCAACGCCTGGGCTGCGGAGAGTCGACCCGGCCTCAGGGCGGCACGGATGACCCTGGCCCGGGCGGATACCCGTCTAGAGTTGGCGGAAAAGGCCATCTGGCCCGATCTCACCCTCGGCGTTCAGTACGGCTTGGGTCGTATGGACGGGGACCCGAAGAGTATGGGGGGCGTCTCCCTGGGTTTCAGCCTCCCCATACACGCAGGGAGCCGGCAGAGGGGGGAGGCCGAGGAGGCGACGGCCCTCCAGGGCGTTGCAAGGGCCCGACTGGATGAGGCCCTCGCTACCGTGGGCTCAGAGGTAAACATGGCCCTGGCCGAGCTCGATGGGGGTCGAAGCCTGCTCCGCCTGTACCAGCAGGACATCCTCCCTCAAGCCCGGGCGGCGGTGGAATCATCCCTCGCGGCCTATCGGGCCGGGACCCTGGACTTCATGGCACTGGTGGACGCCCAAACCACGGTGAACCGATTCGAAGCCGAGTATTACGACCAACTTGCCTTCTATGGCTCCGCCGTGGCTCGGCTCGAGATGACCGTCGGCCGGAGTCTACCGGTTGGCGTCTCAACTATCACGGAGGTTCGATGAACACCCGCTCTCAGATCATCCTGGCCCTCAGCATCGTTCTCCTTTCGGCAGGCGCCGTTACCGTTTACTCCATGGCTCAGACCCCTCGTGAGTCGGCCGACAGCGGAATGGAAGGCCACGACCACTCCGCCATGTCCAGCGGAGGCGGGGATGCCCAGCCGGTGATTCTGGATGACGAAGGGGCCCGGAGAATCGGCGTCACCTTCGCCACGGTAACCAGAGGATCTCTCCCGAGAACCGTGAGAACGGTTGGGTTCGTAACCTACGACGAGACTCGGATCACCAGCGTGAGTCCGAAGATAGAAGGCTGGGTCGAGGAGCTCTTCGTGAACTTCACCGGCGCTCCCGTTCGAGCCGGCCAGCCCCTCCTGGAGGTCTACTCTCCAGCCCTAGTCACCGCCCAGGAAGAGCTTCTCCTGGCGAAGAGGCTCCTCGCACAGGCCACTGAGAGCGGAGGTGCCCAAGCCAGGGACAACGCGGAAAACCTGCTATCCGCTGCGCGCCGGAGGCTGGCGTACTGGGATATTCCCCAGGACCTGATCCAGGCAATCGAAGAGGAAGGCACCGTGACCAAGACCATGACTCTCCGGGCGCCGGCCGGTGGGTTCGTGGTGGAAAAGGACGCCGTCGAGGGAGCCCGGATCGGCCCTGGAATGGAGCTGTTCAGGTTGGCCGACCTGAGCCGGGTCTGGGTGGACGCGGAGGTCTTCGAGAAGGATCTCTCCCTGGTCCGAAATGGACAGCATGCCATGGTCGGGTTCGAAGCATATCCCGGGGAGATGTTCCACGGGTCCGTGACCTATGTCTATCCCAGTGTGTCGGCGGAAGCCCGAACGGGGCGGGTCCGCATTGAGCTCCAAAACCCCAGTCTGAAGCTCAAACCGGGGATGTACGCCCAGGTCGACCTACATGGAGCAGCGGTCGAAGAGGCTCTCCTGATCCCCCGCTCCGCCCTCCTGCAGACCGGCGAACGGTCCATGGTCTTTCACAGGATGTCCAACGGCCAACTCCATCCAATGGAGGTCGTTACCGGGCTCGCCCTTGGAGACCAGATCCAGGTCCTCTCGGGCCTTCGTGAGGGGCAGGTGGTCGTTGCCTCAGCCACCTTCCTCATCGACGCCGAGTCGAATTTGGGGGCCGCTATGGCCGCCATGGCGGGGATGGACCACTCCATGACGGATCACTCCCAGATGGACATGGGCAGCGAAATGGACACCGGCGCGGATATGGACATGAGCGGGGAAGAGGAAATGGACCATTCCCAGCACCAGATGGGAGGGACCCCTCCCGATACGGCCGGGGGCCGATGATGTTGGAGCGAGTTATCGACTGGTCGATCCGGAACAAGTTTCTGGTCATTGTCGTGGCCCTGTTCGCCGCCGTGGGGGGCGTCTTGGCCATGAGCCGCACCCCACTGGAGGCAATCCCCGACCTCTCCGACGTCCAGGTCATCATTCAGACCGACTTTCAGGGGCAGGCACCCCAGTTGGTGGAAGACCAGGTAACCTACCCCATCGCTTCCGAGATGTTGAAGGTTCCCGGAGCCCAGACCGTCCGGGGCTTCTCCTTCTTCGGGGTTTCCTTCGTTTACATCATCTTCGAGGACGGCACGGATATCTACTGGGCAAGAAGCCGGGTCCTGGAATACCTCTCCGGAATCCAGGGCCGCCTTCCGGAGGGTGCTCAGGTGGCACTGGGTCCCGACGCCACGGGTTTGGGATGGATCTACCAGTACGTCCTGGAAGATGAATCCGGATCCCATTCCCTGGCCGACCTCCGGTCCATCCAGGACTGGTTCCTCCGGTATCAATTGACCTCAGTGCCCGGGGTCAGTGAGGTGGCTTCGGTCGGTGGCTTCGAGCGCATGTACGAGGTGACCCTGGACCCAGAGCGGCTCCGTGGATACGGAGTTTCGGTCCACACGGTGATGGAAGCAATCCGGTCCGCCAATCAGGACGTGGGCGCCATGATCCTCGAGATGGCCGAGCGAGAATACATGGTTCGAGGGCTCGGCTACATACAGGACCTGGCGGATATCGAGTCGGTGGTATTGGGTGCGACGGGGACCGGCGCCCCCATTCGCGTGGCTGACGTGGCCGATGTGGGGATGGCCCCGGGGATGCGACGGGGAGTAGCCGACCTGGACGGCCGGGGAGACGTGGTGGGGGGCATCGTGGTGATGCGCTTCGGTGAGAACGCCCTGGCCACCATCGAAAGAGTGAAGGAGAAGATCGCCGAGATCGAAGCAGGCCTTCCGGCAGGCGTAGTTCTAAAACCGGTTTACGATCGGTCCGACCTCATTCTCCGGGCCATCGCCACCCTCAGGGAGAAGCTCCTCGAGGAATCAGTGGTGGTGGCCCTGGTCTGCCTCCTCTTTCTTTTCCACATCCGGAGCGCCCTGGTCATCATCCTTACTCTTCCCCTGGGCATCCTCATGGCGTTCATCGCCATGAGATTCCTGGGGATCAGTGCCGACATCATGAGCCTGGGAGGGATCGCCATCGCTATCGGCGCCATGGTGGACGCGGCCATCGTGATGATCGAGAACCTCCACAAGCACATGGAAAGGGAGATCGCCGAGAAAAAGGAGCGCCTGGCTGCCAATGGGGTTTCCGTTCCAATGAAGGAGGGCCGCTTTCCAACCTCCATTCTGACAAAGAAGGAACGGTGGAACCTGGTGGTCAGGGCGTCGAAGGAGGTTGGTCCGGCTCTCTTCTTCAGCCTCCTCATCATCACCGTTTCCTTCCTCCCGGTCTTCGCCCTGGAGGCGCAGGAGGGGCGCCTTTTCAAGCCTTTGGCCTGGACCAAGACCCTGGCCATGGCCAGCGCCAGCCTCCTGGCCCTTACGGTGGTGCCGGTGACCATGGGGTTCTTTGTCCGGGGCACCCTCTCAGCGGAGAACCGGAACCCGGTTTACCGGTTTCTGGTCTGGGTTTACAGACCGATCCTGGAGCTCGCTCTCCGGTGGCGGTGGCCGGTGGTGGGCGGCACCGCGGCCGTGGTGATCCTCACCCTCATCCCCCTCCAACGCATCGGCTCGGAGTTCATGCCGCCCCTCAACGAGGGGTCCATCATGTACATGCCAATGACCCTCCCGGGCATTAGCATTCGGACAGCCTACGAGGCCATGCGGGTACAGGACTCTATCCTGGCCGAGTTTCCTGAAGTGGAATCAGTGTTCGGTAAGGCCGGGCGGGCGAATACGGCAACCGATCCGGCACCCCTGGCCATGTTCGAGACCACCATCGCTCTGAAACCCCAGGAGGAATGGCGGGAAGGTCTCACCTGGGAGGACCTGATCCGGGAAATGGACGAGGCGATCCGGATCCCGGGGATTCCCAACTCCTGGACCATGCCCATCAAGGGTCGCATCGACATGCTGGCCACGGGGATTCGAACACCGGTGGGGATCAAGATCTTCGGCCCCGAACTGGCGGTGTTGGAGAGGCTTGGAAGAGAGGTGGAGAACGCCGTAGGCATGGTCCCCGGCACTCGCTCCGCGGTATCGGAGCGGCCCCTGGGGGGGCGCTACCTCAACATCGAGATCGACCGGGACCTGGCGGCCCGGTACGGCGTGAACATCCAGGACGCCAACATGGTCATCGCCTCCGCCATCGGCGGGATGGAGATCACCCAGACCGTAGAGGGGCGTGAGCGGTACGGCGTGCGGGTACGGTACCCGCAGGAGCTCCGGGACCGGCCCGAGAAACTCGCCGAGGTGCTGGTCCCGGTCCGGCAGGCGCCAGGGGGAGCAGGAATGGCACGGATGATCGCGGATAATGGCAAAGGTGCAGCCAGCGGAGTCGGCAGCCCCGCCCAGATCCCCCTGGGCCAGGTAGCCCGGATCGAGACCGCCGACGGACCCATATCCATCAAGACCGAGGGGGCCTTCCCCACCGTGTGGGTTCACGTGGACGTGGAGTCCGACGACATCGGCGGGTACGTCCGGGCGGCACAGGAAATGGTGGAAGCCATGGTCACCCTACCTGCCGGCTATACCCTCCAGTGGTCCGGTCAGCATGAGTTCATGGAAAGAGCCAGGGCCCGCCTGGGATTGGTGGTCCCCGCCACTCTTCTTCTGATCTTCATTCTCCTCTTCCTGAACTTCGGGAGGGTGGGGGAGACACTCATCGTGATGGGATCCCTGCCTTTCGCTCTGGTGGGGGGCGTGTTGATCATGGCCACCCTGGGATACAACTGGTCCGTGGCGACGGGAATCGGATTCATCGCCCTCGCCGGCGTGGCAGCCGAGACCGCCGTGATCATGCTGTTGTATCTCAACCAGGCCTGGGAGACCCGGATCCAACGAGGCGAAGCCAATCTGGAAACCCTCCACGAAGCCGTCCTGGAAGGAGCTGTCCTCCGGGTGCGCCCCAAGATCATGACGGTCACGACCATCATCGTCGGGCTCCTCCCTATCCTCTGGGGCCACGGCACCGGCGCCGGTGTGATGAAGAGAATCGCCGCACCCATGGTCGGGGGAATGGTCTCGGCTACCGTACTGACGCTAGTGGTGGTCCCGGTCATCTACTTCATCTGGCAGGGGTTCATGGTCCGGAGTGGGGCGGTGAGGGGCGCCCTGGAGCCTGAGGCTGGCTGAACCTTTCCCGAGGCCGCCCGACAAAGTAACCTGCTGGCCATTCACCGCTGCCACATTCCGCCCTGCCGTCAGCTTGGAGCGCCGAACAGGTAGACGGTTTTATCGGCGCGATGGACTTCCGGCTCAGCGATGAAGAGTATGCCAGGATTGCAGCAGAGCTGCCGGAGTCGGTCTCGCAGCTTTGACCTGGCCACTTCTGCGGGCCAAGGGCAAGGGTCCGAGAAGGGAAATGCCAGCAAGGGGCCGCCATGTCCACCCATACCGGAGCCCTTCGGCTACGATGTCCCCCTTTGGCAAAGGGGTCTACCGGAAAAGGATCTACCAGGGTGGATTCTGAGCCGGGTCGTCTCCCGCACCCAGGGCATTCAAGGCTTCTCTGGCTTCCCTCAAAAGACCCTCGAATGCCGGATCGGCGCCACCCCAAAGGCGAAGGAATTCGGTGTAGTGCTCGATGGCTAAAGCGGTGTCCGGAATCTCCTCGTAGATCTGAGCCTGGCGGAGGTGAGCAGGCCCGGCGAAGAGGAACTCCCCCCAACCGTCGCTCAGAGTGTTGAACCAGGGTAAAGCATCCCGAGGACGGCCAAGCTCCAGAAGCAACTCGCCGCGAAGCCACCGGTCCAGGGCTCGGGAGAAGAAGGGAGACACGCTGATGAATTCAAAGGGGGGGTAGTAGTCGACCGCTTCGAGGGCATCCAGTGCCTGCGACGCCTCTCCTCGAGCCTGGTGAACGTGAGCGCGAACGCTCAAAGAAAGAGCATGCGTCAAAGGCGCGGTCTGTGGGCGTCCGCTACCATATTCCGTCAGAGCGGGACTGAACTCCCACGCCTCATCCATTTCGCCCAAAGCAGCGGAGAGTAGCCCCAGCAGGTAAAGACGGAACTCCGGATGGTGCTGGGCGTGGGGTCCGAAGAGGTTCAAATATGAATCAATCTCGACGCCTTCCCCTGGAGTCCAGGAATCAATTGTCTCACGTAGCTGGGCCAGCTCGATCCCGGGGACGGGGACCGGAGAAAAAGCATCGAGAAAGAGGGAGAACAACGCCCGCATCTCACGGGACCACTCCATCTCTCCTTCCGCCAGCAAGGAAAGCTGGTGGTCCGTTTCCGTCCATCTCCCCTGAGCGAAAGCCAGGGCAACCATGAGCCCGTTCCCGGCCTCGCGATGCTGCCCGGACCCGCGTGCCCGAAGAAGGATATCGGCCAGTCGGCGGGCGCCCGGGAAATGACGTAACAAGGCAGCGACTCGGGCTGCGGCATAAACCACCGCATCCGTTCCAGCATCCTCGAGCTCTCCGACTATCAGATCCTGATCTTCAGTGCTCCCGAAAGCAAATGCTCTGACCGCAGCGAAGGGCAGCACCTGAGGGCTCTCGGGATTGACGCTCCCAACCAGTCGGTCGAACGTTTCCCGGTCCCCGCTCCCGGCGGCTGCGTCCAGGACGTGATACCTGGCCTCTCCATAGTTCGGGTCCGCCTCGAGAACCTCCTCGAAGTACTCAACCGCCTCACTGGAGGATCGTCCTCGCAGGGAGTTGTAGTAGGCCAGAACCGATCCCAATCCGGCCAGCACCTCCGGCCTCCGGGGGTATTCGTTGAAAAGTCTTTTGTAGGCGTCCTCTGCTCTATCCGCTTCGTTTCTCAGGAAAAAGCGCCAAGCTGTCAAAAGCTCCACATTCAGGGGGGACAGTTCTGACCTCAGATCCCACGCGTCGTCAACGGCCTGCCTGGCAAGGTTCCATTTCCATGCATAGAGCGCCGCCTGGGAAAGGCGATAATGGGCGATGGCAAAATTCGGGTCAGCCTCGATTGCCTCCGAGAGTAAATCGACAGCAGGGTCGTAGTTCCCTATCTGGAACTGTCGATTCCCCTCATGAAACGCCTTTGACGCCACGAGGTTGTCAGTGGGGAGGTCTGCTAGAAGTGAGGGATCAGCATCGCTCCACACCCGGAAAAGGGCGAGGGCCAGTCCCTCAACCAAATCAAAGTAACCCTCAGGGGTCCCTTCGACCGTAAGCGGCCGAGTGGCCTCCTGAGTCAAAACCTGGAAGAGACTGGCACTTGCCCTCAAGGTTCCACCGGGCACCGCGGTCAAATCCCCTTGAAGAACCAGTTCTGCGTCTACCTCTTCCGCCACAGCCTGGTATAGGCGGGGGCCGCTCATACCTCGGCCAGCCTGAGTCTCGAACAAACTCTCGATCTGACCGACATCCTTTGGCAGAAAAATCCCACCGCTGAGTATGTTATAGAGGTTCAATGCCATCCCCTCCGCCATCCAGCGATCACTTTCCTGACCATGGAATTCAAAGGGGAGGATCGCGATCGACTCCTGTGTCAAAGGAGTGGAGGTCACCTCCCCTGGCGGCCCACCTTCACCATGGCGCAGAAGAGCCTTGGACACCGCAAACACCACAGCCCCAACCACCACCACGCCAGCAGCCCACTTCAACCAACCCCGACCCGCACCCGCTCCCACCTTTCCGGCCTTTTTCCACCCCTTCACTTCCTTCGGCGCCGGCACTGCCAGGCCTTCATTGGTGACGGCAAAGACCCTCTGCGGCTCCTTCACGTTCTTCAGAGCCACTTCCGCCATGAACTCAGTGGAGATCCCCCGCTGATTCTTCAACTCATCCGCCACTTTCCCGGAAACCAGCACTCCACCGGTCACAGCCAGGGATTCGATCCTGGAGGCGACGTTCACCCCGTCGCCGTAGACTCCGGTCTTGTCGAAGGCCACGTCCCCGAGATGGATCCCGATCCGGACCGGCACCTGGGGCTCGTCACGCAGATCGATCTGAATCGCAACGGCACATTCCACGGCCTGGATGGCACTCTGGAAGCCGCAAAGTGCGCCGTCGCCGTAGTACTGGATGATTTCACCCTCGAACTCCGCCACGCGTGATTCGAGGACCTCCCGCTGCCGATCGCGCAGGAGCTTCGCCCTCCGCTCATCTTCCTGCATGAGGGAAGTGTAGCCGACCATGTCGGCGAACATGATTGCCGTGAGTTGGCGGGGCATTCTCCCACACCGGTTTTGGGTGAAGGGGAACTTGAACTGAACTTACTCGCAACTTCACCGACAAGCACGAGTTTGTTGTGATTTCCTTGACATCCCCGGGACCTGCAGGGCCAATTGATCTGTCGGCCCAACCCCCATAGATCAGGCAATAGATATGAACTGGGAAGCCTTTGGCGCCATCGGCGAGGTCATCGGCGCAACCGCGGTGGTCGTGTCCCTCATCTACGTCTCCTTGCAGGTCCGAGCTGGACTGAGAGGACTCCAGACCACCACAAGAGACTCTGTCTTCAAATCCTTGATAGACTGGAACCTTACGGTCATGGGCGAACCTCGCCTTGCTTGGATCTTCCAGAGAGGCTCGAAAGACTTCGACAGTCTGACAGGGGAGGAGCGGGCCCGGTACACCCATCTCATGTATGGGTTCTACAAGGTCTTCGAGAACATCTACCTTCATCATGCCGAGGGGATTGTCCCGCCCGAGCTTTGGGAGCCCAACGTCAAAATGCTGACGGTCTACGCGACCCAGCCTGGGGGCCGCATGTACTGGGAAGCCAGAAGAGGCGCATTCGACCCGCGGTTCATCGAGGTACTGGAGGGATTGAGCCCTGGACCTCTACCGGCTGGACATGTTCTCTCGAAGTTGGACGGGGACTCCGATTCTTGAGTACCTGGCGGCAACGCTGAAGAAGACACCGGCAGCGCCCTCGGGATGATTCCCGGGCCCAACGGATAAGATCCCTCTCGGCCCCCCAAGCGCCTTCCTGGTGACAATTTTTCCTGCCTGCAGCAGTGAAACCCTTTGGCCCCCGGCCACGTCTTAGGACTATATCCACCTTGGATACAGTCACCCTGGACATGGACTCCTGGATACAGACCTATGACCCGGCGACCAAGAAACAACCACCACTCCAATCGACCTCCGGCCGACGCCTCCCTGACCTCGGCCCAATTCCACATCCTCCTCGCCCTCACCGAGGGGCCCAGGCACGGTTACGGAATCATGCAGGAGGTCGAGGAGCGCACGGAGGGAGCTCTGGAGTTGGGACCCGGGACCCTGTACCGCTCAATCAAGCAACTCCTCCAGAGGAAGCTCATCGTCGAGGTCGAATCGGAGCCTGGGCAACCGGTCGACCCGGGAAATCGGCGTCGCCTGTACTCTCTTACCGCTGCAGGAAAGGCGAGAACGGCGGAAGAGGCCCAGAGGCTTCGGGAGCTGGTTCGCTGGGCCGAGGACGCCATGGTCCTGGACGGTGGGCGGGCATGAATACTCTTCTGGCCCGTTTGGGGCGGGTCTTCCTCCGAGTCCTTCCTAGAGAATTTCGGAACGAGTTTGGCGCCGAAATCACCGACCATTTCCGAAGAGGCTCCCACGATGCCCGGGTTCGTTCCGGACTCCCAGGCGTGATTCGTTTTTGGGCGAAAGCCATGGTCGACGTAGTGCGGACAGCCGCAACCGAACGACGAGAGGACAGACAGATGGAAAAAGAGATAGATGGAGGAGCCGGTTTTTCCGACCTGGGCCTGGACGCACGCTACGCCATTCGCGGACTCCTCCGGACTCCAGGATTCACGGTGGTAGCCCTTCTCACTCTCGCCCTGGGGATCGGGTCCACCACGGCCATGTTTTCCGTCACCAACGCCGCCCTGGGGCGGGCTTTGCCATACCCGGATCCCGGTGAGCTCGTGCTGGGCAGGGCTACCTTCAGCGGCAACGTGAACCCTTGGGCGTCCTTCCCCGACTATCAGGACTATCGAGACCGGGCCGCATCCCTCGAATCCCTGGCGACCATCGGAGGCGGCGCGAGTCCCTTCACCATCACCGGGGGTGACGAACCGCAACAGGCGAACGCCACGTTCGTCACGGCGAATCTGTTCGAGACCCTGGGCGTGTCACCAACCATGGGGAGGACCTTCACCATTGAGGAGCTCCCCCCAGACGCAGCCGGACAAGTGGTGATCAGCCACGGGTTCTGGCAACGATGGTTCGGCGAGTCGACCGACGTAATCGGGAAAACGCTCCTCCTCGACGGCTCGCCTCTCGTCGTGATGGGAGTCATGCCTGCGGGATTCCGGTTCATGTACGACGTCGACCTGTGGCTTCCACCCTGGCCCGGGAACTCCGATCCCATCACTCGGCGGTATCATAATTGGCTCCTGGTCGGGAGACTTGCCCCGGACGCCACGCTGGCAAACGCCCAATCGGAAGTCGACGTGATCTCGGCCCAACTGCAAGAAGCCTATCCCGAGTCCAATCAAACCAAGGCCCTCCAGCTCGACGGACTCCAGGATGCCATGGTGGAAAGCTACCGTCCGGCCCTGATGATTCTCCTGGGCGCCATCGTCCTCGTGCTCCTCATCGCGTGTAGTAACGTGGCCAGTCTCCTCATGGCTAGGGGCTCAACCCGGGCCTCGGAGATGGCACTCAGATCCGCAATGGGTGCAGGCCGCCCACGTCTCACCCGACAGCTGCTGGTAGAGTGTCTCATCCTGGCCGCTGTCGCGGGTGGCCTGGGCGTGGTTCTGGCCACCTGGCTCCAGAACCTGATCCTTGGGTTCGTATCCATGGATCTTCTGGGCATCAGTGAGGTTCGAATGTCCCCCTCGATGCTTGGCGCGGCCCTGGCCCTCTCCCTGGGCACCGTTTTGCTGTTCGGCCTCTTTCCTTCCTTTGCCACCGCCAAGGCGAACCCGGTGGACGATCTGAAGGAAGGTGCGAGAGGCTCCACCGCAGGAGGAGGAATGCGGTTTCGATCCGGCCTGGTGGTGCTCCAGGTGGCGCTCTCCCTGGTTCTCCTGGTCGGGTCCGGCCTCCTGATTCGGAGCTTCGCCAGGCTCAGCGGAGTGGATCCGGGTTTCCGCACGGAAACCCTCCTCACGGCAACCGTTGCTCTTCCCAGGGATCGATACACGGGGGAGGGGGAGCAGACCCGGTTCTTTGAGGATTTCAAAGAGGACATCGAGTCTCTACCCGGGGTCGAGTCCGTGGCCATGATCAATCAGCTTCCCATCCTCCATCCAGCTGGCAACGTGGCGATCTGGGCTCCGGAGCGACCGCCCGAAAGCAACACGGCCACCCCCTGGGCCGACAGGCGCATCGTCTTTCCCGGCTACTTCGAGACCATGGAGATCCCCATCCTGGAGGGACGGGGACTGGAGGAAACCGATGTGGCTGACTCCCCACCGGTCATCGTCCTGAGTCGAAGAACGGCGGATCTCGTATTCCCCGAGGAAAGCGCCGTCGGCAGACAAGTGGCCGTCGACGTGGGAACCGACGAACCCGGCCTCTTCCAGGTGGTGGGGGTCGCGGAGGATCACCAGACGTCCTCCCTCAGCGGAAACCCCAGGCCAGCCATGTTCTTCCCCCACACGCAATGGCCCTCAGGTACCATGCGCATCGCGGTGGCCACCGAAAACGACCCCATGGGTCTCTTCCGGCCGATCCAGGAGCGGCTCTGGGAGATGGATCGGGATATCGTCCTCAGCCAGCCTCAGACCATGAAGGATGCCGTCTCCAGTTCCATCTCCAACACCCGAGCCATCGCCACCGTTTTGGGGATGTTCGCCGCAGTCGCCATTGCCCTGGCGGCCCTCGGGCTGTACGGCGTCCTGGCTTACTTCGTAGCCCGCAGAGTCCATGAGATCGGCATTCGCGTCGCTTTGGGTGCATCGGGCGGGAATGTCCTGAAGTTGGTGATTACCCGGGGGATGATCCTGGTGGGCGTCGGGGCGGTCCTCGGTATCGCCGGATCCCTCGGAGCCACGCGTCTGGTGGAGGGCATGCTGTTCCAGGTCAGCGCGACCGATGCCTCCACCTACATCGGCGTCACCGGGTTCTTCTTTCTTCTTGCCCTGGGAGCCTGCGTGATTCCAGCCTGGCGTGCCCTCAGGGTGGATCCGGTGGAGGCATTTCGGGCGGAATAGACGATCGGTAAGATAGGGGGAATCGCTCGCTTCCAGACCCCTGAGCTGCGAAGGAACCCCCGATGCGTAGATCACTACTCGGCTTGGCTGCCATCGCCCTCCTGGCGGTGGCGGCCACGGCTATTTCGGCTCACGATCTCTTCATCAAATTGGATTCATACTTCGTTCCGCCCGGAACCGCGATCCGGGTTCCCATCATCAACGGTACCTTCGAGCTGAGCGAGAACTCCATAACAGCCGACCGGGTGACCGACGTCTCGATCTTCAACGAGGGTGGCCTGCGGGGGATCCGGCAAGAGGACTGGGACGCCGACGGAGACACGACATTCCTCGCCCTCCGGACGGGAGACCCGGGTACCTACGTGTTGGGGATTTCCACGCTGCCCCGGAGCCTGGCCCTGGCCGCCACCGATTTCAACGAGTACCTGGCTCACGACGGGATTCCGGACGTGTTGGCACAGAGGGAGCGGGATGGCGAGCTCGAACGAGATGTAGTGGAACAATACTCCAAGCACGTGAAGGCGGTATTCCAGGTGGGCGAGGCCCGGACCGGCGGATTGGACCGGGTGCTCGGCCATCCAGCCGAGTTGATTCCCGTCGGCAATCCCTACGACCATGCCCCGGGAGACGAGTTCGCTTTTAGGGCCCTGGTCGACGGCGACCCGGTAGCAGGTCAGCTGGTGCTGGCCGGTGGGCAAGGAGCCCACGGCCCCTTCGAGGAACGTTCGGCCAGAACCGATGCCCGCGGGGAGGTTCGATTCGGGATTGACGAGCCCGGACGCTGGTACATCAAGTTCATCAACATGAAAAAAACCACCTTGGAGGGTGTGGATTACGAGTCTAAGTGGGCCACGCTGACCTTCGAGGTGCGATAACAGCCTTTTCGACCCCGTCTCACCCACCCCTGGGCAGGGGGTCGTCGCCAAGGACGAAGGCCTCCACGAAGAGCCGGGCAACGTCCGACCGCATGACGTTGTTGTCCACCCCCAGGCCATACCGCGAGCTCAATGTCTGCGTATTGGCCACCACCACGAAGGTCAGCCCCTTCTCGGGGGCCCTGACGATGAGGGATGAATTTGTGGTCCAGTACCCGTAGTGCCATTGGAGGGTCGCCCCCTGGTACTCCTGGATAAACCAACCCAGGCCGTACGGAAGGGTCTCACCGGAATTGGATTGGGCGGGGGTGAAGACCTCGTTCCAGGTCTCGGGTGACAGGAAGAGGCCTTCGTCGATGGCCAGGGAGAAGGTCGCAACGTCCGCGGCCGAGGCCACCAGGCCCGCAGCTGATCCGAAATAGTCCGGATGGTCTCTGGACCGGACCCGACCTCCGTTTACCTCATATCCAGCCGCCATCCTCGCCATGAAAGCACCACGGTCCAGACCCGTGAGTGCGAAGGCGGACCTCTGCAGCGGATTCGGTGCCGTGTCGTCTAAATGCAATGGCTCCAGGATCCGTTCCACCAGGAGTTCCCCGAACGATCGGCCGGAGGCCGATTGGATCACCTGATCCAGGTTCGCGAACCGGTTCCCGTTGTAGTGGTACTCAGAACCTGGAACCCCCTCGGAGGTGTGCGTCAAAAGATGCCTGACCGTCACGTCCGGAGATCCGGTAAGGATCACACCATAGTCGGAAGCCAGGGCATCCAGATCCACCAGTCCCTCCTCCACCAGCTGCATGAGAATGGTGGCAGCGAAAGGTTTGGTGAGAGAGGCAAGGTGGAAGGGTGTACGGCCTGTGGCGGCAAGGCCTTCTTCCACATTGGCTTCCCCGAACCCAGTGAACCAGACGATCTCACCGTCCTTTGCGATGGCCGCCCCCATCCCCGGGATCTGTAGCTGGACCCGGAGTGCATCCAGATCGGCTGGAAACCCTTCGAGGCCAGGGGTAGGGGTGACTTCGATATCCTGGGGAGCGGTGGGGTTGCCGTCGCAGGCCAGGAGGCATGCTACGAGGACCAGCGGGGGAATGCCGGATCTTATGCGCCGCGCGGTCATGGGTCTCTCCTTCGATGCGCGG
>JASFVN010000031.1:0-26029 GCA_050049805.1 Gemmatimonadota bacterium | reverse complement strand
GCCTGTTCGGCCTCGAGGTTGGTGGGATCCGCCGTTGCCACCACCAGCCGTCGGTAGTCCTCCCGTAAGGGCAGGAGGGTGTACTCGTGGGCCAGTGACTCCGGCACCAACTTGAGAGCCTTGCTCTCCACTTCGTTCAGGTCGGCCCTGGGAAGGTGGAAAAAATGGGCCACCAGATCCGCCAGCTCCTCCTGATGTATCCCGCCGGCGGCAGCCGCCCTCTCCCAAGCGTCATCGAGGGGAAGGTCGTTTGGCAGGGAAAGGCCCCCGTCCGGAACCCTCCCCGCTTTTTTGAGAACCCCCTCGAGCCAATGGGTAGACTCGCTCATTCGGGTGACATTCCTTGTGCTTTGAGATAGTCCATCACCTGCTGATAGGCCGTTCTCAGCTCCGGGAGGACCGAGTTCACATCATCTCCCCGCCCGTCGCGCCCGGCGTGCTCCGCCGATTCCAGGAGAGCCCCGAAATGGTCGGCCCGAATGTTCCTGGCTCCGGATTTCATGCCGTGGGCCTCACGCTGGACCGCGTCCCAGTCCTCCGCAGCTGCCGCGGATTCCAGAGCCTCCATCCTGCCCGGAGCCTCCTGAACGTATGCCGCCACCGCGGCGTCCACTACGGACTCGATTCCCGCGTCCCTCATGGCCGACCTGAACTCTTCCAGAAGCACGGGCGGGTCGTCCATGCCAGAGGCTCCCAAATCCTCCCGCCGGATCTCGTCGGTCATCTCGTTCTCTTCCTCGACTCCAGTGCCGGTCGTCGGCTCGACCGCCTCCTCGAGATCGCCATCGTCCTTCCGGGTCCTGGCCTGATTCGCCCAATGCTCCACCCTCTCCCTCAACTCTCCTGGTTTGAAGGGTTTCGGAACGTAGTCGTCCATCCCCACATCCTGGCACTTCTGGCGCTCCTGCGGAAGGACGTGGGCTGTCAGTGCGACAATGGGCACGGAAGAGAACCTCCGGTCCCGTCGGATCTGAACGGTCGCTTCCAGCCCGTCCATCTCGGGCATCTGGACGTCCATCAGGACGAGGTCGAAGGAACTCGCCTCCAGAGCGTCGATGGCTTCGATCCCATTGGCCACGACCGTCACCTGGCAACCCCAGCGATCGAGAAGGCCCTTGGCCACCTGCTGGTTCACAAGGTTGTCCTCCGCCACCAGGACCCGAAGCCCCTGGATGAGATCTCTGGAGGCTGAAGCGGCCTCCTCCTTCACCGGCCTACCAGATGCAGCAGACATCGATTTCTCTTCTTTGCCCTGTTTCTGGAGAATCGCGTTCACCCCCCGGAGGAGCTCCGCCCTGGAAACGGGCTTCTGGAGGAAGCCGTTCACATGCAGCCGGGCCGCGGCCTTCCGATCTCCGGGCCGGTTCGACGACGTGAGGATCATGAGGGGGAGGTCCCGAAGCTCCGGATCCAAACGGATGTCCTCGGCGAGTTGAAGCCCGTCGCGCCCAGGCATGAGGAGATCGAGGATGGCGAAATTGAAGGGATCCTGCCCCTGCGTCATCCGGAGGAGGTCGAGGGCTTCCGCGGCCCCAGCCACACCATGTACCTGGGCGCCGGCGCTCTCCAGAAAATCCCTGAAGATCCTCCGGTTGGTCTCCAGGTCGTCCACGATGAGAGCCCTTACGCCGGCGAGATCGACCCGATCGCCCGGTTCGGCTCTGGGAGAATACTCGTGATCCACGGGCAACCTCAGCGTGAAGAAGAACTCGCTTCCCTGCCCCTCGGCGCTCTCCAACCGGAGCTCTCCTCCCATGAGGGACACCAGATGCCGTGAGATCGTGAGGCCCAGCCCTGTGCCACCGTACTCTCGCGTAGTGGAGGAATCAGCCTGGGTGAACTCCTGGAAGATGGCATCCTGTTTTTCTTCCGGGATCCCAACTCCGGTGTCCTTGACGGAAAATCGGATGGCTGGATCACCCTCCCCGTTCTCAGCCAGGGTGACGGACACGAGGATCTCTCCCTCGGGGGTGAACTTCACCGCGTTGCCGACGAGGTTGGAGAGCACCTGCCTCAAGCGGACCGGGTCGCCCATGACCCCCCGGGGGACCTCGGGCCGAAGGTCCACCATTAGTTCACTCCCCTTTTCCACGGCGGTGTGGGAGAAGAGAGCCACCGCACCCAGAACCTCTTCGCTGAGATCGAAGGAGACCTCCTCCAGCTCCAGGTGGCCTGCTTCGATCTTGGAGATGTCCAGAATGTCGTTCAGGACGCCCAGGAGGGATTCCCCGGAGGAACGGATGATCTTCAAGTACTGGAGCTGCTCGTCGGTCAGCTCGGTATCCAGGAGGATCTCCGTCATGCCCAGGACCCCGTTCATGGGAGTCCTGATCTCGTGGCTCATGTTGGCGAGGAACGCGCTTTTCATTCGAGTGGCTCGCTCGGCCCGCTCCGCCAGCTCTCGCATCCGCTCCTCGGCCTCTTTCCGCTCCGTCACGTCTCTCACCACCCCCAGGAGACCCAGGTGGTCGCTCTCGACGTGGCGAAAGACCGTCTTCACCGTTTCCCAGAGGCGCCGGCGGCCCTCCCGATCCACGACCCACTCATCGAATTTGACCGGATCCCAACTCGTCAAGGCTTCGATATCCGTTTTCCTGTACGCCGTGGCCCGCTCCGAACCTACCAGGTCCTCGTCCGTCTTCCCGACAATCTCCTCCTCGGAGCGCCCCAGGAACTCGGCGTATTTGTAGTTGCAGCCCTGGTACTTTCCCTCCCCGTCTTTGAAGAAGATCATGTCTTCGGTGCCGTTGATAAGGGACCGGACCAGAGAGTTCTTCCGGGCGACTTCCTGGAGAGCTTCCCGGGCTTCCACCCTGTCGGTGACGTCTCGGGCTGTGCCCTGGGCCCCCCGTATCTCTCCCCCAGGATCCCGAAGAGGAGTAGCCGAGAAGCTCAAGTATCGGGCCGAACCGTCTGCGGACAGATGCACGGTTTCATGGTCCACCAGCTCCGAACCCATGAGGACTTTTCCAAAGGCTGCATAATCCCTTTCGAGGTGGTCGGGGTCGGCTCGGTCCAGGGCCACCTCACCCATGAGATCCTCCGGCGACCGGCCATAGATCTCCTCCGCCGCCGCATTGAGGAAGGTCCACCTCCCTTCATTGTCCACCTGCCAGACCAGATCTCGAGCCGACTCCACCAGGCCCTGATACCGCTCCTGGGCCCGCCGCAGCTCCAAGCGAATACGGAGTGAGTCCTCCAGCTGGTGGTTCGCCCTTCGGTGCAGGACCGACATGATCACCCAGAAGGTGAGGACCAGGGCCATGAGACCGAAGCACAGGCTCGGGTCCAGGGGGTTGACCCACCCCAGACCTCGGATCCCCGCGCTGATGAAAACCGAGCCCAGGAGGATTGTCGAGAACCCATAGAAGGACGCCTTGTCGGCCACCAGCGTCGCGGTGGCAGCGGCAACCAGCCCTGCCATGATCACCAACAGGAAGCCCACTTCTTCACCGGGGAGCTGGAGTCCAAAAAGGAGACCGCCGATCCCCCAGGCGGCCCCCACCAGGACGGCCCCCCGGAAGGCCAGGCCCCTGGATTCCAGGGGCCGATCCAGGGCGTTCTTGATTCGCCAGCCCACGATCGCCCTCACCACCGCAGCAGCCAGGAGAATCCCGAACCAGATCAGAGAATCCCTGGTGCCCACCGAATCCATGAAGAGAATCAGGGTCACCAATCCGGCTACAGGGTGCCCCGCGACCCCCCCGGTGGAATCCTGGGCGAACCGTTCCGCCATAGCCGCCCGAAGCTTGTCGGTGGGATGCGGGGAATCGGGGAAACTGGCACCGGGAACCGCCCGGGTGGCAGCCTCAGTGCCAGCGTGCGAATCACGTATGTTCATGTCATCCCCCATGGGATTGGAGGGAAGAATCACCGGGAGATGGCGGGGCAGCCTCCAAGGCCATCTCGGCTTTCCTGACCTCGGCTTCGGTGTTCACCCTCGCCGCCAGTGCATAAAACAAGAAGCGGTCGAAGAAAAGGTTCAAGAACAAGCTCAGAGCAGCCAGGGTTCTCCAGGACGAAAGAAGAGCCACGGCCGGGAGCAAGATCCCCAGCAATACTCGAAGGGTCAGGGCCGAACTCTTCTGGTCTATGAGTCCGGGATGGACCGGGATGCCTCTTTTCGGCGCTTCTACGATCCTCCTGGCCCTGTCCCAAACAAAAACGGCATCCAGCATGAGGAACGAGAGGACCAGAAACTCTCCCCTGGCCTGAGCCCCCTCGGGAAGCCGGCTCAGGAGAAGCATCAGGCCGAATCCCAACCCGAGGACGAGCGGATGGTAGGGGGCCAAACCGTTCCAGGTAATCTGACCCGGAAGGCGGTAAACGAAGCCGACGGCCAGAAGGGCCGGAATGGACAGGAGGGCGTAGGCCACACCCAACCCCGCCCCCAAGGCACCCTCCGCCGGAAGCACCATCGCCAGCAAAACTGCGGCGGCGGTGACACCGACCACGAGCACTTCGTTGGAAAGCGGGCTTCTGCCTACTCTGCGAAGGGCCTGATGGCCCCTGATCGGCCGTCCCAGGTGGCCCAGGGAGGAAAGGAGACCCAAGGAGAGGAGTGCTCCCACCACGGCGGAAACATCGAAGGAAGGAACCAGGCCTGTCCAGCCAACCAACCCGAACAAGAGATGGGCCAGCCCTACGCCGGCGCCGGCCGGCACCAAGGCCGTGAACAGAACAAGGGGCGCTTCGTGGAAGGCCTCCGATCTCCTGCCCTCAGCTCTGCCCATGGGTTTCCCCTCCTTCCAGCCCCAGGAGGCCCTTCAGTTCCTCATACCATTTCGACCGAATGGCCCCTCCCGGGCTGGAAACCCAGAAACCCGGCTCCGCGGCGGCCGGGTCGGAGAATCCCGGAGAGGAGTCAGCGGGGGTCATGGCCGACAGGTCCGCATCCGTGGAGCCTTCCTCGCCCTCACGGCTGATGAAACCCAGAGCCCCGGTGGGACACGCCTCCACGCACGCGGGCGGGAGGCCTTCGGCAAGTCTATGGTGACAGAGGTGACACTTGGTCATGACCCTTGCTTCCGAATCAAAGGCCGGAGCCCCAAAGGGGCATGCCATCTCACAATATCGGCAGCCGATGCAGCGATGGGATATGAGGAGAACGACGCCATCGTCTCTCTTCTCCAGGGCAGCCGAAGGACACGCCGTCACGCAGGGCGGATCCTCACAGTGGTGACAAGCCACCGAGAGATGAAAGGTGGGACCGCCTCCGATGCGGGCCCGGTTGACCTGGATCACTCTCCGCCAGGCCACGTTTTTCGGGAGCCGGTTTTCGATGCGACAGGCTAGCACGCAGGCTCCACAGCCCACACATCGGCCCAGGTCCAGGGTGAATCCCGGCCTCGCCGGTCTGGAAACCAGGAGAGGGACAGTGGATTCCTTCATGCCGGCTCCACCTCCACTCTGCACTCATAGAACGTCGCCCCCCACCCCATGTCCGGCACACCGGCGTCGGTGACCAGGTTCATCCAGGGGTCATCCGGCACGCAGCGGCCCTCCAGGACGTGGACCACCCCCCTACGGATGCCGGGGTTCAGATGGACCGGAGCTTCTGCGGAGCCGCGGGCGTTCCAGATCCTGGCCTGGTCTCCCTCCTGCAAGCCCCGGGCTTCCGCATCTTCTGGGTGGATATCCAACACGCGAGGGCGCTCCACCTCCTGGATAAGCTCAAGATTTCCGAACTGAGAGTGGATCCGCTCCCGTGTTTTGCAGGTCAGGAGTTGAAGGCTGTACTGGCCTGCGAGCTCGGAGGACGGTCCTTCCGGAGGGGGCTTATAATCCGGTACCGAATCCACCCCCCACAGCTGGGTGGCCGCCTCCGAGGAGAACTCCACCTTCCCCGACGGAGTCTCGAACACTCGATCCTCCCAGGCCACTTCGCCCAGCCCTGAAAGGTCCAACGGCCTTTCCCGGAGCTCTTCCAGAAGGTCCTGCCGCCCCTCTGGAAGCATGGCTCTCAGAAGGCCCTCCGATTCACCGTCGAAGGGTTCTGTCGAGAAGCCGAACCGTGCGCAAAGCTCCCTCCAGACCTCCGTTTCGGTTCTCACGCCGGCGGGGGAATTCAGGACCTTTTGCCGCAGCTGCAAGTAGGGATGCCAATACGCGTTCACCAGGTCCTCCTCCTCGAAAAGGCTCTTGGCAGGAAGGACGTAGTGGGCTAGCCGCGTGGTGTCGGTGAGGAACTGATCCACCACCACCACCAACTCCAGGCCCGCCAGGCCTCGGATCACTTCCTTGGTCCGGGGATGCTGGCTTACCGGATTGGCCTTTTCGAACCATGCGGCCCGGAGGGGCGGGTTCTCCAGCTCCTGTAGGGATTTGCCGAGGCGAGAGGTGGGAAACGACCGGGTCTTGGCCCCTGAGGCCGGCGGCAGGGCCGCAGGGGGTCGCAGGACGTGACTGGCAAGGTTGGCATACTGCCATCCCCCGCCTCGTATGCCGACGTTGCCCGTGAGGGCGGGAAGCAGGGCTGCGGCCCGCATGGCCTGACCCGCATGGCGATGACGCTGGAGTCCAAACCCCGCGATCAACAGGGCCGGTTTTCTTCTGGCATAGGCCAGGGCCAGCTCACGGATAGCCTTCGCCTCCAGACCCGTGATCTCCGCCACTCGCTCCAGAGAGAACTCAGCGATCCGCTCCAGATAGGCATCCACGCCCTGGGCATGCTCCCGAAGAAAGTCACCGTCATGAAGCCCCTCGGTCACGATGACATTGGCCATTCCGAGGGCCAGGGCAGCATCCGACCCTGGCCGCGGCTTCAGGTGGATGTCCGCTCCGTCGGTGGAGTCCGTGCATCGGGGGTCCAGGACAGCCAAGGTGGCCCCGGCCTTCTGGGCCTCCAGAATCAGGCGCCACTGGTGGACGTTGGTTTCCGCCGGATTGTGGCCCCAGAGGAGGACGAACCTGCTCTCTCGGGTAAGGATAGGGTGGTTGTGAAGGTTGGCCCCGTAGGTGAGGCGGGTAGCCTCCAGGCCTGCAGGCCAGCACAGATCCCCGTGAGCTCGAGTGACTCCCCCGAACGGCCGCCAGAAGGCTTCGGCCATGACGGACAGGGCTCCGTGGCTCCCGGACCCTTCGTAGTGGAGAACGGCCAGGGGACCCGATTCCTTTCGGATCGCCCAGAGGGCCGCCACGATGCCGTCGAGGGCCTCGTCCCAGGACACCGGCTCCAGCGCCCCCGTCGAACCCCGGCGAAAGGGTGTGGTAATGCGATCGGGATGGGCAACCCGTTCGACATAGGAGAGGCCCTTCAAACAGACCTCCCCCGCGGTTGCCGGGTTTTCCGGATCCCCTTCGATCCTCACCAGGCGACCGTCCTCCACCGTCGCCAACATCCCGCAAGTGCAGTAGCAATTGCGGGGGCAAACGGTGCGGACGACCCGGCGACTCATGCCAGGCGTCCGCTCCTGGCGACCCCCGGGGTTCCGAATCCTTCTGCCGCCCTCACGAAGCTGCCGCTTTTCCCGCCCGACTCCACTACTCGGCCTCGACCCTGACCGGGCAAACCTTCAATTCCGCAGTGTGGGTGACCGGATCGTATCCTCCGCCGGTGAGAACATTCACCGGTGTGTCGCTGAAGGCGAACGATGTGAACACAGTCCCTCTGGGGGACCGGGAGCTGGCTTGGACCTTGACCCTTATGCTCCCTCTGGGGCTCGTGACTCTGGCGTACCCGCCGTCCGTGAGGCCCCAGGCCAGGACGTCGTCGGGATGAACCTCCAAGGTCTCTTCGGACAGGAGGTAGTCGATCCCGGCTGCCCGGCCGGTCTGGGTTCGGGTGTGGTAGGCCTGGAGCCGGCGGCCCGTGGTGAGCCAGATCGGATAGGCCTCCGAGACCACCTCCGCCGGATCCCGGTACTCGATGATCTTGAAGAGCCCCCGTCCGATGGGGAACCCATCCTCGTGAAGGCGGGGCGTGCCCGGATGGTCGGATGAGGGAACGGGCCAATTCAACCCCGGCCCCCGGGAGATCCGGTCCCAGCTGAGGCCGTTGTAGATCGGCATGAGTGAGCAGGCCTCGTCGAATACCTCCCCAGCGTGGTTCCAGTCGAACCCGGGAAATCCCAACCGCTGGGCGATCTGGGCCACGATCCACCAGTCGGGCTTGGCCTGGCCCGGTGGGGGCACGGCTTCCCGAACCCGCTGGACCCGACGCTCGGTGTTGACGAAGGTCCCGTCGGTCTCGGCCCAGGCGGTGGCAGGTAGCACCACATCCGCCAGCTCGGCGGTTTCCGTCATGAAGAGGTCGATGACCACCAGGTGCTCCAGGGATTCCAGGGATCTCTGGATCAGATTCACGTCCGGATCCGATACGATCGTGTTCTCACCATCGATGAGCATGGCGTGGAAGTGCTCCCCACCCTCTTCCAGCGCCGTCACCTTGGTGGGGCCGATTTCCAGGGAAATGTCCCGGCCCCAGGCCTCCTGGAACTTCGCCTGATTGGCCGGATCTGTGACCTTCTGGAAGCCTGGGTAGTTGTTGGGTGAGCAACCCATGTCCCCGGCACCCTGAACGTTGTTCTGGCCCCTCATGGGGTTGATACCGGTTCCCTCCCTCCCCAGATGGCCCGTCATGAGGGCCAGGTTGGAGAGGCTCATCACGTTGTCCACACCGGAAATATGTTCGGTGATCCCCAGGGTGTAGTAGATGGCTCCTTTCTCGGCAGAGGCATACCAGATGGCCGCTTTCTCGATGTCCTCCGGAGGGAGGCCCGTGATGGAGCTGGCCCATTCCGGAGTGAACTTCTTCACGTGCTCCAGGAACTCCTCTGCATGGTCTGTCCGCTCCGCCACAAAGGCTTCGTCCACCAATCCTTCTCGCTGGATCACGTGGGCCATGGCCAGGAGGAGAGCCGCATCCGACCCCACCCGGAGGGGCAGATAGAGGTCTGCCAGCTCCGTGAGCTTGACCCGTCTCGGATCGGCCACGATGAGCTTCGCGCCCTTGGCCAACCCCTGTTTCAGGCGGGTAGCCGCCACCGGGTGAGCCTCGGTCATATTGGTCCCGATGGCGAAAATCACATCGGGTTTGTCCATGTCGGCCAGAGGGTTGGTCATGGCACCCCGGCCGATGGTTGCCGCCAGACCGGCGACTGTGGGAGCGTGTCAGGCACGGGCGCAGTGGTCGATGTTATTCAACCCCCACCCGGCCCTCATGAGTTTCTGCATGGCGTAGGCCACCTCGTTGGGAGCCCGTCCCGACGCGATTCCGTAGATGGCCTCCGCCCCGTGCTTCTTCTCGACGTTTCTGAAGCCCTCGGCGGCCCGGTCCAGGGCCTCCTCCCAGGAGGCCGGCACCAGATCACCCGACTCTGAGCGGACCATGGGAGTGAGGAGGCGGTCTTTGTGTTGGACGAAATCCCAGGCGAACTGACCCTTCACACACAGAGCCCCTTCGTTGGCAGGGCCGTCCATGGCGGGCCGCACGGCCACCATGGTGCCGTTCCGGCTCAGGACGTCCACCGAACAGCCCACACCACAATACGGGCAGATCGTCCGCGTGACTCTGGTTTCCCCTGGGACGTCCTTGTTGCCCAGAGCTTTCAGGTCCGCCAGAGCCCCTGTGGGACAGGTCTGGACGCACTGGCCACAGAAGGTGCATTCAGAATCCTTCAGGATCCCGTCGAATTCCACCGTGATTTGGGTCTCGAAGCCCCGATTCTTCACCGAGATGGCGTAGTCCCCCTCCTGCTCGGCACAGACCCTCACACAGCGGTAGCAAGAGATACAGTTCTGGTAGTCTCTCAAAATGAAAGGATTCGGATCGTCCGGACGGCTGGTACCCGAAATCTTCCCGGAAAATCGGCCGGTCCTGGCGCCGTATCGGTCCACCAGCTCGGCCAGTTCCTGAGAGGCGTGCCCCGAGAGAGGGTCCACGTCCAGAGTCCGGTTTTCTGAGGCCACCATCTCCAGGAGAACCTTCCGATGCCTTTCCAGTCGTTCGCTCCCGGTGGACACCACCATCCCCGGCTCTGCCTTGGTGGTGCAGGACGCCACCGGGTTCCCCCATCCCTCCACCTCCACCACACATAGCCGACATCCCCCGAAAGCCTCCAGGCGGGAATCGTAGCAGAGGGTGGGAACGTGGCGTCCACAGCGGTCCGCCACTTCGAAGAGGGTTTCCCCGGGGGTGAAGGTCACGGCCTCCCCGTCCAAGGTGAGACGGGGCAGGCCCTTTCCGTTCTTTTTCATGGTCAAAGCGTCGGACATGCAGTCTTCCTAACTCACAGGCTTTCTAACTCAGGTGACGAGCGATCTCCCCGGGGAAATACCTGAGGAGAGACTCGGTAATGAGAGGAGCCGCCATCCCCAGACCGCAGGCGCTGATCTCCTTCATGGTTCTTCCCAGGTCTTCCACCTCCGATGTCCACTCCATCAGGTCCTTGGGACCTGCCTGGCCGGCCAGCCGCTCTGTCAGGCGCCGGGTCCCGATCCGACAGGGGAAACACTTCCCACAGGACTCTTCTGCAAAGAACTCCATGGCCATCCGGGCCACGTCCACCATGTTCCGGGTATCGTCGAAGACCATGATCCCGCCGGCCCCCAAGAACGAGCCCTTCCCTCGGATGCTGGGCTCGTCCAGGGTAACGTTCAGGTCCTCTCCGGCCAGGAAGCCTCCGGAAAGCCCCGCCATGGTCACAGCCTGAATCGACCTGCCCTCCCCGGCCCCGCCAGCGAGGTCTTCCAGGAGGATAGGAAGAGGGAAGCCCATGGGCACTTCATAGTTGCCGGGCCGGAGGATGTCTCCAGACAAGCTGATTACCTTGGTTCCTGCCTCACCGTTCAATCCAAGGCCCCTATACCACTCCGCCCCCTTCTCCAGGATGTGGGGCACGGTCGCCAGCGTCTCCACATTGTTCACTACAGTGGGAAGGTTCTCGAATCCGTGGGTGACCGGGAACGGTGGACGGTTCCTCGGAAAGGGATGCTTTCCCTCCAGAGAGTTGAGGAGCGAGGTTTCCTCGCCGCAGATGTAGGCCCCGGCTCCACGGCGTAGGAAGATCTCGAAGGAAAGACCCGTCCCGAGGATCCCCTGCCCCAGAAACCCTTCGGCCGCGGCCTCATGGATTGCGTGGTCGAGGACCCGGTAGGTTTCAGGATATTCGTACCGAAGATAAATGATTCCCCGAGTGGCACCGGTGGCGTAGGCAGCCAGGAGCATCCCCTCCAGGACCGCATGGGGATCGTGGTCCATAATGGCCCGGTCTTTGAAACATCCGGGTTCTCCCTCGTCAGCGTTGCAGACGATGGTCTTGGGGTTACCCGGAGCCTCCCTGACCGCTCTCCACTTCCTCCAAGTTGGAAACCCCGCCCCACCTCGCCCGTTCAGCTCGCTCACTTCGATGGCCTGGATGACCTGCTCCGGCGGCATGGCCAGAGCTTTCCTGAGGCCCTGGTACCCTCCGGAACGACGGTAGCCAAGAATCCCGGCGCGGCTCCGCTCACGGATATGGGCAAAAACGCACTCTTCCACTCCCTCGGCCGGCATGGGGGGCAGGGGCGAGAGGTGAGCCTTCAAGGCGTCGGCGCGAAGCCCTGAATACCCTCCATGCCCCCGAAGCACAGGGATCGCGTCGTCACATCGGCCGGCGCAGGGCATAGGGGTCGCTCCCTCCCCGTCCAGATCCGCCAGGAGGGTCTCCGATCCTTTCATGGCGCAGACGGGCCCCGTACAGACCCTTGGTACCATGAGCCCACCGGGTTCCAGGGAGAAGTGATGATAGAACGTCACCGTTCCGTACAAATCGGCCAGAGGGATCCCCAGCCCTTTCGCCACCTCCCCCAATGCTCCCTCCGACAGGTATCCGTCTCGGTCGTTGATGGCATGGAGGATGGGAAGGAGGGGCGCCGGCTCGTCCCGCCACCGGGCGATGAACTCTTGGGTTGTCCGTACTCCCATCAAGGCCTCCAAGCCAGGGAGAGGGGCCGTCGGGCACCTGGGTGAGTCAACGTCAGAGAATGATGGCCAACGGCAGAAGGATCACGTACCCGAGGACGAGGAGAAGGGGGGCTGCAGTGATGGAGCCTTTGGAAAGGAGGAAGAATCCCAACGCCACAGTGAAGATCCCGGCAGCAGCCAGAACCCCGTTGATGGTCGAGAATCGTAGGGGCGCCTTCCTATTGCCCTCGGTTTTCCGTGTCTCGTTATTCGTTCCCATAATCCGATGCAATCCTACCTTGAAAGGACATTGCGGGTCAAGGAAAGTCCATCCCCGGAGGAAAGTTCCTGAGCCGGCAGGAACCATACCACGGCCATCCGCGTCAACTATCCCCGTCCGCCAGATCGAACTTCTCGATCAACCTGGCCAACCGTGACCGGGATATCTTCAGAAGACGAGCGGCCTCACTCTTGTTCCACCCTGCCTGCTCGAGAACCCTCTGGACCTGGCGGGCGATGGCCCCGTCGAGGGTCCAGTCGGGGCGTCCGCCCATCTCGTAGGTGATCGTTTCGACCCGGTCTTCCATTACCGCCGGACGGTCCGACCCGAGGCGCAGGTGCTCCGGCCCCAGTGTGGCGCCTCGGGCAAGGATGGATGCTCGGGTGAGGGCGTTTTCCAACTCACGAACATTCCCCGGCCAATCATAGTCGCGTAGCAAGGCCATGGCCTCCGGGTCGATATGATGAACTCCCTGCTGGGTTTCCGATCGGATCCGACCGAGGAGGTGCGTGGCCAGGGCTTCGATGTCCCCACGGCGTTCTCGCAGAGGTGGGACGACGATCTCTACAACCCGCAGGCGGAAATAGAGGTCTTCCCGGAATCCGCCCTCCTCTACCAACCCTTCCAGATCCTGATGGGTGGCGGCGATGATGCGGGCCTGGGTCCTGCGGGAGGTCTCGCCTCCCACCGGGAAGAAAGTCCGGTCCTGGAGTACCCTGAGAAGCTTGGTCTGGAAGTCCAGGGTGGTGTCGCCGATCTCGTCCAGGAAGATGGTACCCGTGCCGGCCAGCTCGAAGTAACCCTTCCGACTGGAGATGGCCCCCGTGAAAGCCCCCTTCACGTGACCGAAGAGCTCCGACTCCAGCAGGGTGTCGCTCAGGGCCGTGCAATTGACCGCAATGAAGGGCTCCTCGGAGTGGAGGGAGTGGTCGTGGATTGCCCGTGCCATGACCTCCTTGCCGGTGCCGGTTTCTCCCCGGACCAAGACGGTGGCCCGATTCCTGGAGAGAACCCCGATCATCTTGAAGATCTCCATCAACCGGGGGTCCCGGCCGATTACGACGCGAGCTCCCTCTTCCGCTGGCTGAAGCTCAGCCTCCTCCTTCCTCGCCGCCAGGTTGAGCACTCGCTCCCTGAGGCAACGGGAGACCAGATCCAGAAGGGCCTCCACTTCGATGGGCTTCACCACATAGTCGAAGGCTCCGGCCTTCATGGCGCCGATGGCGGACGTCATGTCTTCGTGGCCAGTCATCACGATGACCTCCACATCATCCATCCCTTCCTTCACCCGCTCCAGCAGCTCGACACCGTCCATTCCGGGCAAACGAAGGTCGGTCAGGATCAAGGAGGGATGGAAGGAATGAACCCTGGAGAGAGCTTGTTCAGCATCCTTCGCCCGTTCCACCTCGTAGCTGCCTTCTTCCAGAATCGAACTCACCACTGCCAGGTGATCGGGATCGTCGTCGACCACCATGATTCGTCGTGCCATGGTTCAATGATCCTCGCTGGAGGTATACCCTTCTGTTGACCTCGCCTGCCCGTCGTTTGTTCCCCCCTCTGCCTCCTGCCAATACGCCGGGCGGTCAGGCGGCTCTCCCGCCCTGAGCCGGGCCATGGCCTCTCGATCCCTGCCTCGCCTGATTCTCATCAGGACGAGAAGGGCCAGGGCCATGGAGAGCCAGAAGACGGAGGAGTGGGAGAGCACAAAAAGCCAGCCGTATCGCTTGCGAACATAGACCTTCCAGTCCTCCTCGAACTGCCCCAGCGTCAGACCATACGTGTTCCGAAAGGCTCTGTCGAAACTCCTCTCCGACCGCCACCGATCCAGGAAGAGTCCGAGGCCCCGCTCCCCGCTCTCTCGGACGAGGTACTCCACAGCCGTCGCCGAAAGCAGATAGGCCAGGTTGGCCGAAACCGGGTCCCGAGGCCAGGCCAGAGCCAAGGAGTCCAGTGGAGGAGCGTTCCCGAGGGCAAAGGCCACCCTGAGACGCCAGCCCTCCCCCGGGCTCCATCCACCTGAGGCCCACTCGGCGTATCCCTCGTCGAACCAGTGGGGGACCCGCAGCCCTTCCAGGTATTGGTGAAGTCCCAGGTGGGCCCATTCATGTTTGAGGACCCTGGCCTCACTCCACCCTCTGGCTCGCTGGAGACCGAATCCGGGAACCACGATTCGATTCAGCGAAGGGATGGCCACCCCGGCCCCCCATTCAGGCACGGCTCCCCCCGTAAGCTCATCGAAGGTGGATTGATCCGGTGCGATGAAAAGAGACAACCCGGAGGGAATACTGTCCGGGAGCCCCGGAAGGGGTGGAAGGCCCCGGAGGAGCTCACCGATCGCCACAGCTCGCAGGGAATCGGAGCCCTGGTAGGCGACGGCGACCCTTGGCCCCCGGATCCATTGGAATTCGGGAGGGGTCTGGGCCGAATCCTGCCCCAGCCCCCCCAGGAGGACAAAGGTCAGAGCCAGGGGAATCATGAGGGTGAGAGGCCGGCCAACCGACTCCTTGCTTCTTCATTGTCCGGGTTCAGCTCTATGGCCCGGTTCAGGAAGAGGAGGGCGAGATCGACATCTCCGACCTCGGTGGCAATCTGCCCCAACTTGAGGAACACGTCGTCGCCGAGGGATGGATTCAACTTTACCGCCTGTTCATAGTGGGACTGGGCGGTTCGGATGTCTCCACGCCTGAAGGCCTGATCGCCCAGGTTCTTGTGGGCCTGTGGGGGAACATCGGAACCCGAGTTGATTGCCCGGATGAAGTATTGTTCCGCCGCCTCGTGGTTGCCGGTGTAGTCCAGGATGGCCCCCGTGTTCACGAGAATGGAGGTCTCTGTTGGATAGGCCTTGAGACCTTCCCTCCCCAGGGATATCGCCTCCTCCGGGTAACCGGACGAGGCCGACGCCAGGACGGCGAAGGAATAGTAGAAAGGCGGCGGTGTATTCCGGCCGACTTTGTCTCGATACCGGAAGAGTGTGGCCCTGGATTCCTCTGGCGCGCCGCCTTTGAATTCCGAGATTCCCCTTGCCAGGATGACCTCCTGGTCCCCACCCGATACTCTCTCACTTTCTCGGAGAACTTCCAGGGCCTCTTCATCCCTTCCCAGGAGCTCCAAAGCCAACGCCCGGTTCCGCAGAACGTCAGGTTGGCCTGCCCTGGCCGGCGTGAGCTGCCCCAGGTGTTCCAGGGCTTCTTTCGGATCTCCGTTCCTGAGGCTGATGAGGCCGAGCCGAACCCTGGCGGTAGGCTGATTGGGATCCTTCTCCACCGCCTTGGCGAACTCTTTTGCGGCGTCCTCGAGCATCCCAGCGCGATAGAACGCCTGACCCAACCTTACATGTTCCTGGAGGAGATCTTTATCCTCGCCCTCCGAATTCAGGGCCCTCTCCCCAACGCTTTTCGCGAAGCCCGCCTGAACAAGCTCGAAGATGGCTTTGCCCGTCTCGAACTCCACCAACCCGGATTCCTCCACCACCTCCCTAACCGTCCTTCTCCCGTCGAGCAGGGGAAGAATCTTCTTCTGGTTGGCGTCCAGTTCCACCTCCTGGGAATCCCGCGTCACCTTGTAGACAAGGTCGAGGGAATGGACCTCTTTTTCGATGACGGACCACTCGTCCACCCTCCGGGCAGCTTCCATGAGGAGCCCGTCGGTACTCAGGGCCACCAACAGGACCTGGTTCCGGTCGGGAAACTCGTCGGGTTCGAAGTGGAAGGTTCCTTGATCCCAGGTGAGGAGGTGGTAAACTGCCTCCTGAACCTGAGTCTCCACCCATTTCTCCAAAACAGGTGCCGAAAGGGCCTCCATCTCCAGGAGGATCTCGCCGAGGCGCTTCTGGTCCTCCCTTCCCTGCTCCTCCATGGCTTTTTCCAGGTCTTCGGGCTCAATAGCGCCGTTTTTGACAAGGAGCTCGCCGAGACGATCGGGCCGGTTCAGAACGAAGGCATACACCACTCGTCCATCCTCGAAATAGAGATAACCGAAATTCGATCGGTCCGTGACAGTCAGACACCCAGACTTTCGGCCCAGGGAGATGAGCTGACAAATATCCGCCAACGAGACGTCGGCCAGGGATCCCTCGATGGCGGCCATCAGTCCGCTCCCTCCACGATTCGGTCTTCCAGCCTTGGCCATTCCAGAACCACCTGCTCCGGCGAGGGTATCCAGGCTATCCGGTGTTCTGCCCCACCCTCTCCAGCGGCTAAAGCGTCCAGAACCTCGCCCTTACCCTTTCCGGTCTCGACACCTTTGGGTTGAAAGGATCTAATCCATTCCAGGTCCTGGGCCGAAACATCCTCTTTCTTCTTTTCCTCCCGCTTCGGACGCGGCTCCAGGGCTTGCACGACCTCCTGGATCTCGGAAGAAAGGTCGGATTTTCGTAAACCCACCTCGACCACCAATCCTCCTTCCAGCCGCCCCCGTAACCGATCGTCCAGGGCCGAGATCTGGCTCGGGGGTCGATCCGCAGCGATCATGATCCTGGCCCGGCGCCGCCCCAGAGCCTCCAGAAGATGGAAGAGTTCCTCCTGAGCTCGCTCTGTTCCTCGGAGGTCTTGGGCACCATCGATGAGGAGCAGATCCGCCACCCACCACCTCTCACGCCAGGCCCCTGCCACACCGTTGGAGAGGGCCCGGATGAACTCCTCGGCGAAGGAAACCGCGGAGATCAGGGCGACCGTGGAAGTCCCATCTTCGGCAAGACGGCTTCGTCCTGCGGCGTGGAGGAGAGCCCGGGCTGCCATGCCATCGGAACTCCAGACGTAGAGCGGATTGTACTCGGGTCGATCTGTCGAGATGAGCTGATCCGCGGCCCTGATCACCAGCTTTGGAAGGTCACCGCTCAAAGACTCCAGGTCCGGCCCCGGTGGCATCTCCAGGAAAGGCCTGGCCCTCTCTTCCGCCGACGCCAAAAGGGCTTCCGCCTCCTCGACCCGATCCGGGTCTTTCAGGATTGCGTGGGCAGCCTCCGGCCAGGGGTTCCCCACTTCCTCCAGCCGGACTTTGATTTCCCCAAGGCGTCCAAGGGCCTCCTCATAGGCCTCGAGGAAAGCTTCGAGATCCTCGGGAGTTGCGCTTTCTTCCATCCGCGTTCTGAGGCGGGAGGCGTTGAATCCATTCTTTTCCGCGCGTTCCGCAGCCTCCCTCAGAAGCTTTCGCCAAGGAGCTTCCTGGGCTTGGACTCTCTCGGCAACCGTATCGGAGAGTTCATCGAGGAACCGCCCGAGTTCCGACGTGTCCTCGTCTTCCCGGGAGGATGCCTCCTGTTGCAGGAGGGCGAAGGCTTCCGCCGGCGAGAGGACCCGGCCCTCCTTCTCCTGGGCCGCCAGGACCCGGTGAAGGGCTTCCTCCAACTCGTTTACCGAGGAACTCGGGCTCCGACCGATGGCGTCGGCCAACCCTGGTTCCAGGGAGGCGTTCCTCGACTTGGCCAGCTTGGTGATGATGGCCACCCGGGTCTCATATTCCGGTACTCCGATATCAACCAGCAGCCCGCCTTCGAATTGGGTCCAGAGATGGGCCACCAACCCTTCGATTTCCGCAGGCGGACGGTCGGACGTGAGAACGACCTGCTTTCCCTCGCCTGTGAGGGTCTTGAGCGTGTAGAGAAGTAGCTCCTGGACCTCCGGTTGGTGGGTCAGGAACTGGATGTCGTCCAGCAGAAGGATTTCTACGTTCTGAAACCGCGCCCGGACGGCCTCCTCACCTTTCCCCCCGGACGCCCCCACGAACGCCCGCAGGAACTCTTCCGGTGTTTGATACTCCACCCGTTTGTCCGGGTAAACCCGCTCGACGTGCCGTGCGATGGCTCCCAGGACGTGGGTTTTCCCGAGCCCGGTGGGGGCATAGATGAACAACGGGTTGTAGCTCACCCCCGGCCGCTCCGCAACACGCCGAGCGGCGGCCGAAGCCAGCCGATTGGCCGGCCCCACCACGAAGTTCTCGAAGGTAAACTGCGGATCTAGCGTTCCCATTGCCCTCTCGCCCAGCGAACCACCGATGCCATGTCCTCAGGGAGAGACGCTCGAAAACGCATCTCTTTCCCGGTCGATGGATGCCGAAAGGTCAGGGCCACAGAATGGAGAAGCTGTCGGGGCGCCCGGCGATCCAACTCCCGAGCCCACCTCCTGTCCTCTCCACCCATACCCCTCCCCCAGTTTGCCCCATAGACTCGATCTCCCACCACAGGGTGACCCAGATGGGCCAGATGGACCCGGATCTGGTGTGTGCGCCCGGTCTTCAACGACACGTCCAGATAGTCCGCTGAAGGCCAGCTCTCCCTCACCCTGATTCGGGTCAGAGCCCTCCGGCCTCCCTCCACCACCGCCATCTTCTTCCGCTCCCTGGGATCACGCCCGATGGGCTGGTCCACCGTGAGAGGCGAATCGGACAGGTGGCCCCATGACACGGCCCTGTAGATACGACGAACTTCTCGCCTGCGGATTGCATTGGAAAGGGCCACATGCGTTTTATCGCCCTTCGCCACCACCATCAAGCCCGAAGTGTCCCGGTCCAGTCTGTGCACGATCCCGGGTCTGAGCTTCCCCCCGATCCCAGACAAGTCCTCCACATGATGAAGGAGGGCATTCACCAGCGTTCCATCTCGATGTCCCGGCGCCGGGTGAACCACCATCCCGGCGGCCTTGTTGATCACCAGGAGGTGCGAATCCTCGAACACCACATCGAGGGGGATATCCTGGGCCGCGGCCTCCAGGGGTTCGGGAGGCGGGATCTCCACCGAGATCTCCTGGCCGGGTAGAACGGGCTCCGATTTCTTAGCCTTCCGGCCTTCGAGCCGCGCCTTCCCGCTTTCGATCAGGCCAACGCACCTGGAGCGGGAGAGCCCCAGACGTCCGGCCAGGAATCGATCCAAGCGTCCTTCTTCACCCTCCCGGACGACTAGGCGGTGAATCACGGGTCCCGTGGTCGTCCTCCTTGATGAGTTATTCCGTCAAGCGGGAGAGCCCCAGCCTTGCCGCCTGGCCATCCAGATCCACCTCCACCTCGAACTCGAACCCCGGGCGATGGTCCGACGAGCCGACCCAGTACTCCGGAGCCAGCGTCTCACCGGAGATGAACGACCGGAAAGCGTCGGCAGCAGCAATGACAGCGTCTCCCCCGGAAATCCCCAGGAAAATGCGGTCGGTGATGTGGAGCCCGGACTCCTTCCTGAGCCGTTGGATCCGATTCACCAGCTCCCGGGCCAGACCTTCCCGTCGAAGAGCGTCATCGAGGGTGGGGTCCAGCGCGGCCGTGAAGGTCCCGTCTCCCTGGACCACCAGCCCCTCCCTTGCTTCCTCCAGAACGTCGAGCTCCTCGGGCTGGAGGACGAAATCCTCGTTCCCCACCCGGATCTGCACCGTGGCGCCGTTCCTGAAATTCCGGAGGTCGTCGGTGGTCAGAGCCCGAATTGCCGCCGCGGCCTCCTCCGACCTTTTCTGGAAGCGAGGCCCGAGGGCCCTGAAATTCGGTTTTGCTACAAGACCCACCAGACCTTCGGCGGATCCCAAAAAGGACACCTCCTTGACGTTCAGCTCGTCCTTGAGAAGGTCGAGCAGTTCGTCGTCCAGCCTCACTCCACCGGGTGTGACGGCGTACATCTTTCCAAGGGGCTGTCGGACCCGGATCTGGGCTTCCTCCCGGGCGGCCCGGCCCAGAGACGTCAGACCCCGCACCGCGGCCATCCCCTCCTCCAGCTCTCGGTCCACCCGCTGGGGCTCGGCCGTCGGGAAGGGGGCCAGGTGAACGCTCCCGCCGGCAAGGGCCCGATGAATCCAATCGGCGACAAAGGGTGTCACCGGCGCGACCAATCGGGCGAGGCCCACGAGGATCTCCCACAGGGTCCGGAACGCTGCCCGTGAATCCGGTGAGTCTCCGCTCCCCCAGAACCTGCTTCGGGAGCGACGGACGTACCAGTTCGAGAGCTCCTCGTTCAGAAACTCCCCGACGGCTCGGTACGCTCGAGTCAGGTGGAAAACATCCAGCTCCGCCGCGACGTGGTCGACCAAGGTCGAGAACCGCGACAAGATCCAGCGATCGATGGTAGGCCGGGCCCCGGCCTCGGGATCGTCATCGGACGGAGCCCATTGTTCCGCCGATGCGTAGAGGGAGAAGAAATGATAGGTGTTGAAGAGAGTGTCGAAGAATTTCCGGGAGGACTCCCGGACGCCTTCCGGGTCATAGCGCTTCGAGGCCCCGGGCTGGCTCACCGTGACAAGATACCATCGAACCGCGTCGGCCCCATGCTCCCCCACGGCGTCCCAGGGATCCACCACGTTGCCCCGGGACTTGGACATCTTCAGCCCCTCCTCATCCAGGATGTGCCCGTTCACAATTGCGTTCCGAAAGGGCGATCCCCGCCCCAACATGACCGAGATGGCCAGGAGGGAATAAAACCAACCGCGGGTCTGGTCGATGGCCTCGCAGATGAAATCCGCCGGGAAGTGCTTTTCGAACTCGTCCTGGTTTTCGAAGGGATAGTGCCACTGGGCAAATGGCATGGCGCCCGAATCAAACCATACGTCCACTACCCCGGGGGTCCTGGTCATGGTGCCCCCGCAGGAGGCACATGGAAAGGTGATCTGGTCGATGAAGGGTCGGTGGGGATCGAACTCATCGGGAAGCCCACCGGCCCGCTCCCTCAGCTCCTCCAACCCGCCCACCCAGATCACGTGTTCCGGATGGTCTTCGCACACCCATGCCGGAAGGGGAGTACCCCAGTAGCGGTCCCGTGAGAGGGCCCAGTCCACGTTGTTTTCCAACCACTCGCCGAATCGCTTCTCTCCCACCTCTGGAGGGAGCCACCCGATGGCCCGGTTCTCCGCCAGCATCTCATTTTTGAGCGTGGAAGTGGCAGCGAACCAGGAGTCCCGGGCCATGTAGATCAGAGGGGAGTCGCATCTCCAGCAATGGGGATAGTTGTGAACCGTGGTTGAGCTGGAGTAGAGGTTTCCCCGCTTCTCCAACTCCTCCACAAGAAGGGGATCGGCGTCTTTCACGAAGAGGCCGCCCACCACCGGGATCTCCTCCAGGAACCTGCCTGCATCGTCCACCGGCCTGAGCATACTCAAGCCGTGCCGCTGGCCCGCAGCGTAGTCGTCGGAGCCGAAGGCCGGGGCCATATGGACGATCCCTGTTCCCTCCTCGGCGCTGACGAAGTCTTCCAGGACGATCGACCAGCTGTTCCCGGGATCCTCCGGAGCCGGGACCAGGTCCAGGGGCCGCTCGTAGCCTTGGCCTGCAAGCTCGTCGGCCGAGTACAGGCGGACGATCTCCGCCTCCTCCCCGAGGACGGTTTCCACCAAGGCTTCCGCGAGAATCAGCCTTCGGTCCCCGACGTGCACCTCGGCGTAGCGAAGGTTCGGATGGATGGCCAATCCCACGTTGGAGGGAACGGTCCAGGGCGTAGTGGTCCAGGCCAGGAACGCTCGCCCGTTGGCATCGCGTTTTCCGTCCGACTCCTTCAGAGGGCAGAGGAAGAAAAGGGACGCGTCTTCGATATCCCTGTACCCTTGGGCTACCTCGTGGGAGGAGAGGGCAGTGCCGCAGCGTGGACAGTAGGGCACACTCTTATAGCCACGGTACAAGAGACCCCGCTCGGCCAGTTCCTTCAGCACCCACCACACCGACTCGATGTACTCCGTGTGATAGGTCACATAGGGGTTGGAGTAGTCCAACCAGTAGCCGATCCGCTCCGAGAGGGCTTCCCAGTCTTCTTTATACGTGAAGACCGAGTCTCTGCAGACCTCGTTGAAACGCTCGATGCCGAGCCCCTCGATCTCGGGCTTGCCGCTGATGCCCAGCTTTCGCTCGGCCTCGATCTCAACCGGTAGTCCATGGGTATCCCAGCCGGCAATGCGGGTGACGCTCCGTCCGGTCATGGCTCGGTGCCGGCAGACCAGATCTTTAAGGGTCCGGCTGATGATGTGGTGGAGACCCGGCTTTCCGTTGGCGGTAGGAGGCCCCTCGTAAAAGACGAAGGGTTCTCCCCTGGCGGTGAGTTCCAGGGTCTTTCGAAAGAGGTCTTCCTCCCGCCAGGTCTCGAGGATGCCCTCCTCCAGGTGGAGAAGACTCTCCGGCAGCTCCGGGTAGCGCATAGCTGATCAGGATTGTGAAAGGCGGGCCGAAACCCCCAGGACGACCTTCGCCAGGTTGGGTTCGGCTTCTCTGGCCGTCTGGATGATCCTGGCCACATCAACGGGCTCGAGATCGTCCGGCAGGCACGAATCGGTGATGATGGTCAGCCCCAGGACCCGCATACCCATGTGCCGAGCCACGATGACTTCCGGCACGGTAGACATGCCCACGACATCCGCACCCATGCTCCTGAGCATGCGGTATTCGGCCCGGGTTTCCAGGTTCGGCCCCTGAACCGCCACATAAACCCCCTGGTGAAGGGAGATTCCCTCCTCCGTCGCAACCTCCCGAGCCAGCGCCTGAAGCTCGCGGTCGTACGGCTCCGACATGTCCGGAAACCGGGGGCCCAGTTCGTCGAGGTTCGGGCCCACCAGGGGGTTGTCTCCCAGCAGATTGATGTGGTCGTCCAGCAGGACAAGCTCACCGGGGCTCCAATGGGGGTTCATCCCCCCGCAGGCGGCGGAAACAACCAGGATCTCCGCACCTAGAAGAGCCATGACACGGATGGGGAAGGTCACCTGTTTGAGGTCGTACCCCTCGTAGAGGTGAAAGCGGCCCTGCATCGCCAAGACCGGAGTCTCGGAGAGGGTGCCGAGGATGATACGGCCCTCGTGGCTCTCCACAGTGGAAAGGGGGAAGTGGGGGATCTCGCTGTAGGGAATGGATACTTCGGGTCGAATCTCCTCCGCCAATCGACCCAGGCCGGTGCCGAGGACCAGGCCTACCTTCGGCACCATCTCACTCCTCGAACGGATCAGGGCTTCAGCCTCCCTGAGGGCTGTCATGGATCCTCCCCTCGCCTCAGCCATTCGCTACTCCTCGGCTCCTTCCTCCCCTTCCTTCTTGAGAAGGGAGAAGAGCCACTTCGGCTCCTCGGCCGTGTAGGGTTCCTCTTCGGCCGCCGCGAGGTCGGGCTCCTCCTCAGCCGGAGCCAGGTCCCCGATATCTACCGGGGCCGCCACTTCGAGGACCCGGGTACCAAAGCCGCCCAGGACTTCCCCGGCCTCCTCGGGGTCTGTGGCCTCAACCGGCACCGGGGCAGGCACGTCGGCCGAGGTGTTCTCCTCGGGAACTGAATTCGCCTCCTGCGTGTCGGCCTCCTCCTCTCCCGAACGGGCCCAGCCACGCAAGTTCAGGTCGAGGGGCGTTTCCTCCAGGGGCCGTCGGGACTCCTCGACTTCGACGGAATCGATCTCCCGCTCCAGCAGCCCGCGGAAAGATTTGAGGAATTTGAGGCGGCTTCGCTCCAACTCCTCGAGAGCCCTTTGCCGCTCCCGGATCAGCCCCTCAGCCTCACCGAGGCGGCGTTGAATCTCCATCTCGGCTTCGGCCTTCAAGAGCTCCGCCTCCCGCTGTGCCTGACCCGTCCTTGTCTCGGCATCCTTTTGGCTCTGGGCCTTCAGATCCTCTCGTAGCTTCTGTGCCGAGACCAGAGCGTCCTGCACGGCCTTCTCACGACTAACGAGGGACTCCAGCTGGGTCTCCAGGCTTTCGGTCTTTTCGGACAGGTGGAGGTTCTCCCTCACCAGCTCCTCGAAGCGGTCGGCCACCAGATCCATGAAGGTGTCCACTTCCTCCGGGTCGTAGCCCCGGAGGATGCGGCGGAAATCGCCTCTCTTCTTCCGGACGTCGAGTGGTGTCAGATCGATCATCTCGGACGCTCCCCAAAAAGTGCGGTTCCAATGCGGACCATGGTGCTCCCCTCCTCCACGGCCAGCTCGAAATCGTTGGTCATCCCCATGGACAACTCCCGGCCATCGTAGCCAGGGATCGCCTCCGCCCTCTCCTGAATCTCCCGCAACCCTCTGAACGTGCTTCGGAGCACTCTCTCATGGTCCGTGAAAGGGGCCATGGTCATGAGACCCCTCACGTCCAATCCTTCGAGCTCGAGTGTCTCGTGGACGGTCTCGACAGCCGCTTCCGGGGTGAACCCGCTCTTGGTTTCTTCCCCCGAGAGGTTCACTTGAAGAAGAACCGGGATCGAGCGTCCGCTTTCCACCCCGAAGGCGGAAATCTTGCGTGCGAGCTTGAGAGAGTCCACTGAGTGAATGAGATCGGAGACCTCGGCCGCCGGTCTGGCCTTGCGACTCTGAACGTGCCCCACCATGTGCCAGTTCGCCGCACTTCGCCCCAGAAGGCCTACTTTCTCGCGAAGTTCCCCGACCCGGTTCTCTCCCAGATCCTGGATCCCGCATGCGAGTGCGGCTTCCAGGGCTTCCAGGGGGTGAGCCTTGGTGATGGCAACGAGCGTTACCTCACCTGGATCCCGGCCGGACTTCCCGGCGGCTATTGAGATGGCCTCCCTCACCCTGGGGAGATTCTCCCTGAGCCTGCTCTGATACATATGAATCTTAGCGCCTATGGGCTCAAAAGAAGAGGCCTCGCCGGGGGCGCCGGCGAGGCCATTTGCGGTGTTGCAGCTTCCTCTGCGCCCGTCCCTATCTCGTGGTGAAGGTAACGGGCAGAGAAATCCAGACCGGTACTCTCTTGTCCCGGTTGAGGGCGGGCGTGAACTCGATGATCTCCGCCACTTTGATGGCGGCGTCGTCCAGAGCCTTGTGCCCCGAGGACTCGTTCACCTGGGTATTCTGAACCCTGCCCTCCTCATCGATAAAGAACCAGACCTGAACAGTCCCACCGATACCCGCATCCCGGAGGAGAGGGGGATATTCCCTCTCCAGAGCCCGAGCCACCTCGTCCCTGTTCTTGATGTCAGGCCGGACCGTGTAGGGCGTGAACGTCGGAGCAGCGGCGATGTCGGTGGTGGTCACCTCCTCGGGCGGCGGCGGAAGGTCCTCTACCGGGTTGTCCTCGAAGGTGGTAGGAGCGATGGTGATGTCCTCGTCGATCTGCGCCGTTGTGATCACCGGGGTCGCCGGCCGGGCGATTGCCTCCGGCGGCGGCGGGATCTCGATCTCAGGCGGAAGCTCGATGGCCTCCAATTGCGCGACCACCACCGACACATCCTCCGCCGTCATCTCCGGCCAAGCGGCGAAGACAACGAAATGGAGTACGGTGGCAAGGATCATGGACCCCCAGAACCAAGTTCCGAAAGACCTCTTGAAACGATCGTTGGCGGTGAGCCTTGCTTCGGCTTTTTCGCTCATCGTCTAGCCCCTCTCATTTGCCGCTCAAGGGCCGTGGCGAACACCACGCGAACCACTCCGGCGGACACCAGCTCAGACTGAAGTTGATCCATGAAAGTATAGGGAGTTTCCCGGTCACCCCGGATGGAGATCACCAGGTGACGCTCCGAAGTCGCATAGAGGGGCAAGACAGTCTCGCCCACGTCCTCCATGGCAACTTCCTGATCATTGATCCAGATGGTGCCGTCCCGCTCCACCCAGATATTCAAGATGTTCTTTACCTTCTCATCGATCTTCTCGGTGGCCGCAGCCTCCGCCCACTCGATGGGCCGATCCTTGTCCGTCCGGAAGACGGTGGAGACCATGAAGAAGATGAGAAGGAGAAAGGCGATGTCAGCCAAGGAGGAAGACGGAATCTCCGAGGACGCCTTTGATTTCCGATCTAGACCGCCACCCTTGATAGGCATTGTTAGAAATCCTCCAGGATCTGCAAGGAGATCCGTTCTGCCCCAGCCAGCTGCAGGGCATCGAGCACATCGATCATGTATTCGTGAGGCGCATCAGGATGCGTTTTGACGGCGGCGATGAGGTTCGGGTTATCCAGAACCTCGCTCCTCCAGAGAGTTTCGAGGTCGTCCGCCCGCATCTGCT
>JASFVN010000243.1:0-7006 GCA_050049805.1 Gemmatimonadota bacterium | reverse complement strand
AGGGAAAGTACATGAACCAGCAGGGGGTGACGCTGCCGAAGTTGTAGGTGGCGGGGCTCGCTTAGCCAACGCGGCCCCGCTTACAGCAAATAACCCGCATCCATCAGGGGCCGGGCCGCGTTGGAAACCCCCGCACGGGTACCGCAGGGAGGCCGAGATGTTCATCAAGCCGCGGGATGTTGACGCGGCCCCGCTTCTTCTTGCAACTGCATCTTCAGAGGGCCGGGCCGCGTTGGAAACCCCCGCAGGGGTACCGCAGAGAGGCCGGCCTATTGATCAAGCCGTGGGATGTTGACGCGGCCCCGGGCCCCTGGGCCCTTCTGCCCATTCCTCTGGCCCAATCACCGGTTCCCCCTGACGTCGAGACCCAACTTCTCGCTCCTTCCCACGTCGGGGGCCCCGGGTGCCGGTACAGGCAGGCCCACCCTACTCGCCCGAAGGCACAGCGGTGGACATCTATACGAGGTCGCCCAGGAGCCCTTCCCTGACGACCTCGATAAGAGCTGGGACACCTGACTCCTCAGGAACTCTCAGGGTCCTTACTCTCGCCTATCCTTATCCTGCCGGACGCTTACAGAGTCGTTGTATGATTCGGAGCTTTCCAGGTATTCGCTGTAAACGTCCTTAGAGACCCCGTCCTGCTCTGGGTCCTGGTAGCTCTCCATCCTGCCTCGGAGAGAATCCACAACGCGGTTGAACTCCAGGAATCCCTCCTGCTCCCAACCCAGAAACGTGTGGTAGGATTCAGCGGGTCTCCGCACGCTCCGGAAAAGCCTACCCACCGTGAGATTTGCCCCGTAACGCTCAGGCCACGCCCAGGGAACGCCTCCTCTGTCAATGTGTGCGCGAGGCCATCGGATTCGCTGTGGGAGAGGGGAGATGGTAGGAGGCAGAGCCTTCTGGGCTGAAAACCGGTATCACCCTATCCCCCGACGGCCGGCTCAGGGTTTCCTTATCCATACCTGACTGGAGGTGAAAGATGTGGATCCCGAGGATCACAAGGTGTTTCTTTCTTCTCATGGTCGGGCTTTCGCAAGGTGCCACTGGGGCCCAGGAGGTCCGTCTCCTCAACCCGGGAGACCGGGTGAGGGTGACCGCTGAGGGGTGTAGCCTCGATCGAGATGTCGGAACTGTCATTTCCGTGTCGGATGAAGCCCTGTCAGCCTCCTGGCGAGGGAGGGAGTCCGTCCGGATATGTCGCCAAGGTTCAGGACCTTGAGGAGTGCGGTCTCCCCCAACTCTTCGGAACTCAGGGGATGGAGACGGAAGCTCCAGGCCCTCCATCCAAGGAGGTTCGCCTTTCCCCGCTTCAGTTTCCGAGCGATGGACGCCGGTAAAGGTCCAGAAACCGATCGGTTTGCAGAAGGTCGAACCAGAGACTGCAGGGAAACCGCCGCCGGAGGTAGGTGGACTTCCCGGTCTGACGCGGCCCCCATAGGAACGCGGACTGACCTTCGGGCAGTTGGATATCCGGCGTGCGCTCGATGTGATCCATGACGGAATCCATTCCCGTTTTATACGATTTCTTCGGCGTTTATTCCCGAATAGTACGAACAGAAACGAAGGTTAAGAATGGGGTTATGGCTGCTGAAGGAGAGTTCTTGAAATGCCTCTCCTTGCCCTCGGCCACCGGTCCCCCGTGGACTACGAGAAAGACCATGCTTCTGCCGTTTGGGGCCGAAACCAAAAGCTGTCCACTAGACGGGGGCAACTCCATATTATCTGAGTCAGGAAGGATCAACCGACGGGTGGGGCTTAAGAAAAACAATCTCCGATAAACCCGAGGCGGATCATGGAGGGTTGAATGACAAAACGACCAACCGCAGTCACCGTCATCGGATGGTTCTTCAGGGCGGGGGGGATCCTGGGGATGGTGTTTTCTCTTCCCTTGGCACTTTGGGGCAGAGAATTATTCGCTGACTACTGGCCGGATGCCCTCCTTCAGCTCAGTTCCACCATCTATTTCTTGTGGGGGTTCCTTTCATCCCTGCTCGGTCTACTCCTGGGGAATGGACTCCTCAAGGGCCGGAATTGGGCACGTACCCTCACCATAGTCTACTGTGTCGTCGCCACCCTCATTGGTGCAGCACTCTACCAAAACAATTTTCTCTATTGGTTCAATCTCGTCGGGAATCTGGCGTTCACGGCGGTGTTCTGGTTCTTCCTCTATCGCCCCCACGTGAATGCATTTCTTGATGGGGAAGAAGGGCTGGCAGCGTGATCTGAAGGGGTGGTCGAAAAGGGACGGCTCCTTGGCTGGGGTTGCCCCCTTTTCTCTTGGTCCGGATCATGGATCAACCGCCTGCCTTCGGCACCCCAGCACCCATCCAAGCAAGGATCATCCACTTCCCTTCCTCACAGACGAACGTATCCACCTCCCAGGCATCAGACACGGCCTATCCCAATCCCTATTCTGATCTTCCAGTCGCTCCGGTCAGCGCACCCGTCCGATAGAAAAGTGCAGGTGCCACCGAAGGAAACGTTCTTCCGGAACATCCTCGATGCTCTCCCCTGCAACCAAGGCCCGGGCCACGGGGTCGGGATTCCTGACGTCCTGCAGGGACGGATTCAGTTTGTAGCCGAGATCGATCTGGATGGGCCCCACCGGAGTCGAAAAGGAGACGCCTACTCCGGCTCCGAAGCGAGCCTTGGTCGCGATCTGATCCGGGATCAGCGTGTCGTCGTGGGGAAGGAACCTGCTGTCCGGGGTCCACACCCTCCCTCCGTCCAGGAAGAAGTGGGCCCCGTGGGGCCAGCCGACAAACGGAAGGGGGAACTCCAGTTGTACGGATCCCGTCCATTTGGCCAATCCCCCCAGGGGAATGTACCGCTCCGCACAGAGGTCTTCCTGGCTGGAACAGTTCGTCTGGAAATCGGGGATTTTGGGACCCAGGAGCTCCGATCCCCACCCTCTGACATCGTAGGCCCCACCAGCGGTCAGCGTGGCGTCCCGGAGCCTGAGGTAGACCTCCAAGCGGTCCGAGGCGTCCTCTCTGGGAAGGGAGGCTCCGAAGGGAACCACTCGCCCCCCACCGATCCGAGCCGAAAGACGGAGCCAGGAGGCAAGGGCCCGATCCACCGACCCTTCCGCAACGATCTTGCCATACTCCACGTCCGAGAGTCCCAGGAGGCCTGCCGCCTCCAGATCGCCTCGCAGGTTCCAGATCCACGGTCGTAGACCCGTTCCCCGCTGTCCGCCCCAGGAGGATGCGAGGCTCAGCCTGCTCGTACGCCGGTTCAGGTCGAGAGTGTCCAGGTTTGCGATGAAGCCCACCAGATCCTCACCCAGGCTCAGAATCCCACCAGCACGGGCTTCGAGTACGTCCCGGTACGACACCGAGTACCGAAGGCTCACATTTCGTTGTGGCCCCCTCTCCAGGAGGATTCCTGTCTCCATTCCGCCGGAAGTCGACCGGTCCCTGACGTCGTCCCGGTATTCGGCAAAGGGCCTCACCATGCCTGCCAGGCGCCGGTGGAAGAAGAACGGCTGGCGCATCAGCACGGAGAGGCCGTAACGCCGGGCGACCTCGGCTTCGGGACCCAGAAAGCCGGTTCTGGCCGAGGTCGAGACCTCCAGGACACGGGCTCCGCCCCGGAAGTTACGGTGGCTCCAGGATGCGTCTCCCGAGACGCCGGACTGGGTGGTATAGCCCAACTGGCCGGAGAGAAGGCGGGGTAGGCCGTCATCCACCTGCATGCGCACCGCCACGGTAGAATCTCCGGGGGCCGGAGGCAGGGGCCGAAGGGCGGCAAAGCGTACCATATCCAGACCCAGGAGCTCCCGTTCTCCCTCCGTCAGACGATCCTGGGAGAACCAGGATCCGGACCGGAGGGGGACCTCTCTCCGGAGGACCGACTCCGAGAGTACGTCGGCTCCCACCACCGACAGCTCCCCCACCCTCAAGCGGGGGCCCGGGTCTGCCACGAGGGTGAGAAAGGCCCCACCCTCATCGAGCTCGACCCGGCTTTCCACAGTGGGAAAGGGATAACCCCGGTTCCTGACCCAATCCGCCACTCGATCTTGAAGCTGGATGCGTAATGTGCCGCTGAACCGTTCTCCCTGACTCCGGCGAAGCCCCTGGAAAAACAACGACCAGGATCGGCGGGTCTCGGGTGGCAGCTCCTCCCCGAGGGTCCCCCCTTCCGGCCCCACCACCAGAAGGGAGTCCAGGAGGCGGGGTGGCCCCTCGTGAATCAGGAAGGTGACGTCCACCCGGTTCTTCACGGTGTCCAACGCCACTTCATAGTCCACCTTGACGTCGGGAAAGCCGGCTTCCCTGTAGTACCGCTCAAGTCGGGTCCGGTCCCTCAGGAGCTCGGGGGGGCGGAAGAGTTCTTTCTGTGGAGAAGACACCAGGGGCAGGAAGGCCAACGCACCCCGGAGCCGAGATCCAAACCCCGGGTTTCTGAGGAGGATTCGGCTCTTCAGGAGTCTGGTATCCAGGGTTCGGCCCTCCGGAAACTTCAACTCCACCGAAGACACATAGGTCTCGGGATTTACCGGAAGGAGTTGCGCCTGGGTCCCCATGGGGACGGCCACGGAAAGGGCAAGGAGGAGGCCCGGTAGGAGGAAAGGCCGGAGGCTTGATCCGATCCTACTCATAGGAAATCCTCGATCGGACGAAGAACTCCACTCCCGTCCGCCCGCCGGCCTGGAGATTCAACAGGAGCCAGCGCAGGGCCTGCAGCTCCAACTCCAGCTCCGGATCCGACATCCGGTCCGACGCTTCTCCCGACGTCCGGTGAAGAGACACCGGTTGCCGGATGCCGAGGTACAATTCGGGAGAGACATAACGGCCCGCCAGGAGAACGACGCCTTCCGTCCCATCGGTGATGATCTCCACCACGTCCAGCCCCACCTCTTCCCGGGCGTAGGCCTCCACCGCCCCGCTGAGGCGCCCCAGAGCCAGGGCCTCCCCTGTCTGGGAAAGGGATCCTTCTCCTGACCCAAGCGTTCGGTTGGCGGGCCTTCCCACGGCCAGGTAGGACACCATGTCCGAAGCCTCCAGGGCAGGAGTGGATGAAAGCTCCAGCCTCACGTCCTCGGGGGTTCCGGAGATGTCCAGGGCGATGGTCACCTCGGGCTGGTCGGGATTGTCACGGGAGGGGACCTCGTACTCGGCCCTGAGGTCGATCAGGGTGGCTTCGGGCGCCCCCTGGAACACCAGGTTGCCCCGGGTCAGGGCAAAACGCCGCCCGAATTGTTCCACGTAGCTTCGTCTGGAAACCGCCGCTACTTCCCCAACCAGAAGGACCGAATCCCCTGGCTCCTTCTGCAACGAGAGGTTCCCCGAGAACTGGACCGCCATCTCAGGGTTCGAGCGTTGGCGGAGCCAGGAGGCCCGCCTCAGGTCCAGGGTCAGATCCAGGGTTAAACCGTCCATCATCCGGGCCGGCGCCCTGCCCTCTGGGCGTTCCTGATACCCGAAGACACGGGCCAGCTCCTGGTAATCCTCCTCGGTGAGGACAACCGGCTCCACCCTGGGGTTGGAGGTCAGCTCGTCCAAGTAGAGGTCGGCCCGCCGGACGACCACGTTCCCCGATACCGCGGGTTCGAGGGACTTCCCCGCCACCTGAATATCACCGGAGACGGTGGCGTCCACCCCCCCCGACCGGATTGCACGGAAGTCCGTTGCCAGGATCCTGATATCGTAGTCCGCCGACCTCAGGCCCGGGACGCCGACGGTACCGGTGGCCGACAACGACCCTCCGCTGGTGCGCACGGCTAGGGTGTCCAGCAAGATCGTCTCGCCCTGGAATCTGAGACCGGCCCGCCCCTCCTCGTAGCGCACTCCCAGCCCAGGCAAGCGGGCCCCTGCATCGCCCATGGCCAGAGCCCCGTCCAGCTCCGGCGCCTCACGGGGTCCCGTCAGGCTCACGGACCCGCTCAACGTGCCCTCGAGATCTCTGACCATGTCCTCCGGGAGGAACGGCTCGGCCCAGGCCAGCGGTAAGGCGTCGGCCGAAAGACGCACTGAGAGGGCTTCTCCCTCCAGGAGCCCGGTGGTGGAGTCCGCCAGGGAAAAACGAAATGGAAGGGTCGCCGTAGCGTTGAATCCCTGTCTGCCGTTCATCCCCACCTTGGCCTGGAGGTCCATGATCTGATCGGCATAGTCGGCCGTGAGCTCCACGTCCGAGGGAGGTGCGTTCCGGGGTTCCAGTCGGCCCTGGAGCCCGGCGGTAAGGCGGGGAGACTCCCCTTCCCCGGCAAGGTCCACAGATCCAGATACGCGACCCTGGAGGGCCGGGAATCCCATGAGGTCCGACAGCGTTCCGATGCGGAAGTCCTGCACCGCCGCCTTCAGATTCAGCGGGCCCCGCCTGGCCATCCGACCCTGAACCCGGATCTCCTGGCTCCCGGCCCGGATCGTGAGGGAGTCCATGGCCAGCCCCTCTTCCAGCCGGATTTCGGTGGGGAACTGCAGGACCCACTGGTCGGGATCGGCCCGGAATTCGAACCGGTCCATCCTCAGGAGGGGGGACTCCTGGAAGTCCTCCAACCGGAAAGCGAAAGACCCGTCTCGGGAATCATCGACAACGGCCGATCCGGAGACGGCCATGTCCCTACCATTCTCGAGAGACGCCTGGGCATCCAGGCTCCTGAGGTGAAACGGTCCTCGGACGAGTCCCTCGGTCCGAAGAGTAGCACTCCCTTGAGTGACCCCCTCCTCCCCCCGCCGCTGGGCTTGGGCCGACAACTCCAGCCTCTGAAACTGGAGCTCGTCCATCAGGAGGCCGGCGACGCGGGCCTCGCCTATGAGAGTCATGTCCTCCAACGTGCCGGTGGCTTCGGCCTCGAAGGTGGCGTCCCCCACAGCCAGGCTCTCAGCCCCGAACCGTTCGGCGAAGCTCTCGGCCTCGTGCACCTGGCCCCTCAGCCTGATCTCACCCTTATCGCCGAGGGACGAGGAGATGGGGAGCCTCCCCCCTCCCCCCAGGGAAAAAGCCGAGGACTCCAGGGCGAGGGAGTCCAAATGCAGGACCCCGCCGGTTGCCCGCATATCGA
>JASFVN010000030.1:0-26181 GCA_050049805.1 Gemmatimonadota bacterium | reverse complement strand
TTGTCGGCGGTATGATCGTCGCTATGTATCTCCCCATCTTCGACATGATCAACGCCGTGTCGTAGCTCGACCATAACGAGGGGGAGTGGCCGGGCCCCGTAGCCCGCAGGGGGCGCTCGCCTTGCCAGTCTGGATTCCTACGGAGGCTCGCTAAGCCAACGCGGCCCCGCAGAGTCATCCTCGCCGACTCACCGTTCGCGCTGGACCGCGTTGGATGCCCCTGCGGGCTACGGGGCCCTGCCACTCCATTCGCTGGCCGGCGCCCGAACTTCTGAGCGGGAGGGGGATACTGGCTTTCGCTTTTCTCCATATTTCGAATGGTGATCCCAGCCGTGGCGGAGAACCGTCGACGGGGATGCCGTACCATGACGGCATCGGACTGGGCCGCGATCAAGGGGAGTAGAGCCAGATATGTCCAGAGCCTTTGTCAACGAGGATGCAGGTGGGGAACCCGAACCCTCCTTCAGCTTGCCCGAACCCGACTCCCCCTACTACGACGAGGCCGCGGCCTGGGCCCTGATCGAGGGGGCCGACCAGGGGGAGTCCAGGAGCGCAGAACTGGCCACCGGGTATCGGTGGGGTGAAGAACGGCTCGCCCCCCACGTTCGTGTGATTCTGCAAGAAGCCGTCTCCAGGGAAGAGGAGCGAGTCGCCCAGTTGGCCCGGCGTTTTCTGTGTGCTGCGGGGGAGGAGCCCTGACTTCGGGTGTCTTGCCCGCCCCTCCCCGGCCTTTCCCGTAAAAACCCTCCCTTCTATTGTCCAGCCACTCGGGACGGCCGCATCGGTGTGGCCTCCACACACGTGCAACCACCGACCTATGGCTACCGCTATGAAACACCATCGAGTCCGACGATCCTTCAGGGTGTCTCTATGGGCCGCCCTGTGTCTTCTCGTCCTTCCCTCGGTCTCCGAGGGGCAGAACGGCCAGCGCCTGACCTTCCAGGACCTCATGAAGGTCAGGCAGATTCAACAACCCTCCATCTCAGCCGATGGCCGATGGATTGCCCTGGCCGCGGTGCCGGATCGAGGTGACGGAGAAGTTCAGGTTCACTCCACCACTGCCGAAACCCGCCATGTGGTTCCCTTGGCTTCGGCACCGGTCTTCTCCCCAAACGGAAGCTGGGTAGCCATGCGCCTGGGCCCTTCTTTCGAAGCCAGCGAGACAGCTGACCGGGGAGATGCCCCTCGGCCCGGACTCGCCCTCCTCAATACCGAAACGGGGGAGGTAGAAACCTGGGAGGAGATCCAGCGTTTCGGTTTCTCAGGCGACGGGAGATGGATGGCTAGACAGGCCTATCCTCCCAAGGACGATCCGGGAGAGGAAGGTGATACCGGACCCGCTCTCAACGAGGCTGAGTCGGAGGGCAACGAGGGAAGGATTAGGGAAAACCCTGGGACCGCCCTCATTCTCATGGAGCTGAACTCGGGACAGGAACTACTGGTCGATCATGTGGCCAGGTACGCCTTCGACCAAGCAGGAGAATGGATTGCCTACACCGTGGCTTCTACCGATGGCCAATCCGACGGCCTCTTCTTGAGACCCCTCGAGTTTGAAGGAGAGCCGATCCAATTGGAAGAACGGGCCTTCGAGACCATCGAATCGCTGGTTTGGTGGGATGAGGGTCCCCGCCTGGCATGGGTGAGCGGGCTGGAGGACGAAGACGGGGAAGCAGGTCCAGGAACCCTCTCCTTCTGGGCAGAAGGGGAAGTGGAGGTCGCCCTTTTACCGGACGATTTGCCCGATGACTGGGTCCTTCCCGTAGACAGCCCCCTTCGATGGAGCGAAGACGGCGAGCGACTCTTCTATGGCTCCCGGCCATTGAACCGGGCTGAGAGAGAGCGATGGGATACCGGAGAATCCGATTCCGTCTCGACCCCGGACCAAGCGGAAGATTTCGACCCCTTCGACCTTGAAGCCATCCTGGAGGAGAGGGAGGTGGATGTCTGGCACACGGAAGACCCACTCATCAATTCGAACCAGAAGCAGGTTTGGGATCGGTCGCAGACCCAGACCTTCCGGGGAGTTTTCCATCTGCCAACGGGACGCGCGGTGCAATTGGGTGACACCCTGTTACAGCTTCAGGGCCTGCCGGAGAATGATCGTTGGGCGCTGGCCACCTCCGATTACGATTACCGAAGGGAGCGGACCTGGAACGGAGGTGCCGAGGATGTCTACCTGGTGGATCTGCAGACCGGAGAAAAGACTCTCGTCTTCCTGGGCCTTCGGGGAGGTGGATCCGCAGCAAACTCCTGGATCGGTGTGTCGGGCCCCTCCTTGAGTCAATCCCCGGGGGGACGGTTCGTGGCCTGGTTCGACTCGGACCACTGGCACCTCTATGATGCAATGACCGGTACCTCCAGAACCCTGACGGAGGGGATGGACGTGCCCTTCTTCGATGTGGATCACGACTATCCCAACCCCCGTGGCGGGCACGGGCTCGGCGGTTGGCTTGAGGGGGACGAGGCCGTTCTCATCCACGACAAGTACGACGTGTGGAAGTTCCCCACGAACGGGGGGGCGCCCGTCAATCTGACCCGGGGAGAGGGCCGCCGCCTGGGGCTGGTCCTTCGCGTGATGGATATCGACCCGGAGACTCCCGCCCTCGGGCCGGCCGATCCAATTCATCTGGCGTCCTTCGACGTCGGGGACAAGAGCTTCGGGTTCTTCCAGACCCATGCTTCCAGGGGTGGGTTGCTCCCTCTTCTGGACGAGGAGAAGCGGTACCGATTCCTGGCGAAGGCCGAAGATGCCGAGACAGTCCTCTTCACCAGGGAGGACTACGACGAATTCCCTGACCTCTGGGTTGGAGACCCGAGCTTCCATGACGTAAGGAAGATCACCGACGTCAATCCCGGTTTGACGGATCGATTCGCCTGGGGAACCTCTGAGTTGGTGGAGTGGACTTCAGATGACGGAGTTCCCCTCCAGGGCGTGGTGATCAAGCCCGGGAACTATGAAGCGGGAAAACGCTATCCTGTCCTCACCTATTTCTATCGTTTCTTCTCCCAACGCCTTCACGAATTCAACGAACCGGTCATCAACCATCGTCCCAGCTTCCCCATTTACGCATCCGACGGGTATATCGTCTTTTTGCCTGATGTCCGCTTCGAAGTGGGCCGCCCCGGAATCTCCTCTCTCAAGAGCGTCGTACCGGGGCTGAAGAAGCTGGTGGATCTGGGTTTGGCGGACCCGGATGCCCTGGGCCTGCACGGGCACTCATGGAGTGGATACACCACGGCCTACATTGTCACCCAGACCAATCTCTTCGCCGCTGCTGTGGCGGGGGCTCCTGTCTCCAACATGACCAGTGCCTATGGGGGGATCCGCTGGGGTACCGGTCTCGCCAGGCAGTTCCAGTATGAGGCGGGCCAGAGTCGGCTTTCGGGAAGCCTCTGGGAAGCCCGGCCCGATTATATCGAGAATTCTCCTCTCTTCTATGCCGACAGGGTGGAGACACCCCTGGTCCTGATGCACGGTGACGAAGACGAAGCGGTGCCGTGGTATCAGAGCATCGAGTTTTACCTGGCACTGAGGCGAACAGGGAAGCATGCCGTGTTTCTCCAGTACCGGGGAGAGCCTCATCATCCCAGGAAGTATGCCAACAAGTTGGACTATTCCATGAAGATGAAGGACTTCTTCGACCATCACCTGAAGGGGGCACCCGCCCCGGAATGGTGGTCGACAGGAGTTCTCTATTCGGGAAGATGAGTCGAGGGGAGTCGGCCCCGGGAGGTCATCGGCCTCCACGGGGCCGACCTGCTCCCTGGTTCCTGACTCAGTTGAGGAATCCGAATCCTGCCACCGCTGCTGCCACAGCCGCCCCCGCCAGAACCACAGGATGGGCCCAAATCGGCCGAAGGATGCGCTGGACATCCCTTGCCCGGTGAGGGTTCAGGGAGATGGCCATCTTCCCTTCGGAATCTCTGGTTCCCTCGATGAATCGGTCTTTGAGAAGGCTGTTGATCTCCTCCTGGTACTTTCCTGGATGGGCTTGGAACCCAGGGATGACGGAGGGGTGGATGGAGCTTGAGGCCCCTTCTTCAATGCGGAGTTCTGACAGCGTTTTGAGTATGGTCTTTTTGGGGGACATGTTGATCCGTCCTCTTTGTGAATCCGAGGCCTTCCACCGGAACGCTTCCCCCTACGAGATCTTCTGCCCGGAAGTTCCGGGAAATTCCCTGCTGGACCGGGCCCTCTCCCTGCAACCGATCCGGGGCGGCTCCAACCCGTAACCCATTGGCCATCAACCCGCTACGGCACTCCTCCGGCCCGGAGCCCGGATCCGTTACTACTTCGTGATAGAACGGGCCTTTCTGGCGGCGATTTCCTTTTTAGATTTTGCCTGTTACATTCGCCCACAAACCAACATTCGGACGAGTGAAACCGGGGCCTTCGGGTCCTTACCGAGGAGGTAGTTACGATGCGTAAGTGGTTCGGTTCTCGGTGGCTTCTCGCCGCCGCTGCACTTCTCGCCTTCCCGCTGTCTCTGGCGGCTCAGGGTACTGAGCCGGCGCAGATCACCGGGGAGGTTTCGGATGAGACCGGTTCTCCCCTGTCGGGGGTTCAGGTCGTCATCGTAAACCAATCCACGGGCTTCCAGAGCGGAGCCCTGACCCAGGCCAATGGGCGCTATCTGGTGGTGGGCCTCCGGCCGGGTGGTCCCTATCGGATCGAAGCCAGGATGATCGGCTACGGCCTGGAGGCTTTGGACGATGTGATTCTGGAGGCGGGCGGTACGTTCGAGGCGAACTTCTCGCTGGGCACTGAGGCCATCGCTCTGGACGCCTTGGAGGTCTTCTCCACTCGGGCCATCGAGCGGAAGACTCCTGTGGCCTACACCGACGTGCCGAAGGTTCAGATCCAGAACCAGCTCGGTTCCCGGGACCTGCCCATGGTCCTGAACGTCACGCCCAGCGTGTACGCCACCCAACAGGGCGGCGGTGCGGGTGACGCCAGGATCAACGTCCGGGGCTTCAACCAGCGAAACACCGCCATCATGATCAACGGTGTGCCGGTGAACGACATGGAGAACGGTTGGGTCTACTGGTCCAACTGGGACGGTCTCGGCGACGCGGCTCGAAGCGTCCAGCTCCAGCGGGGACTCAGCGCCGTGAACCTGGCGACGCCGTCCATCGGCGGGACCATGAACGTCATCACCGATGCCACCCAGATGGCTCCCGGGCTCGGCTGGAAACAGGAATTCGGTTCCGGGATGTTCCTGAAAGAGACTCTCTCTTTCGCCACGGGTGAGTTCAGGAACCGGTTCGCCTTCTCCGGCTCCATCGTCAGGAAGACCGGTGACGGCATCTACCAGGGCGGTCAATTCACCCGACAGCTCTTCGGCGGAGATGCGGCCTGGACGGACGCCTGGGCCTACTACTTCGCCGGCTCGTTCCAGGTCAACCCCAAGAACCGGCTGGAGTTCTACGCGGTGGGGGCACCCCAGCGCCACGGACAGAACAGCTACAAGCTCAATATCGGGACGCTGAGCCATAAGTTCGCCCGGGACCTGGACAGCTATGAGGAAGCTGCCCTGCTGGACTATGAGGAAGCCGGCACCGAGTGGAGTCCCAACGTCAACAGGGTGAGCCCCTTCTACAAGGGCAAGCAATACACCAGCACGGGCCCCGGAAACGGGACCTTCTCCCGGTACGCCGACAACTTCATCAACGAGCGAGAGAACTACTTCCACAAGCCCCAGGTGAACCTGAACTGGTACTCCTATTTCGGGAACAACATGACCCTCTCCACCGTGGCCTACTACTCCGGTGGGGCCGGGGGCGGCACCGGAACCTACGGGTCCAGCTCCCGGGCGGCCTGGAATTACCAGTTCACACAGCGGGTTCCGGACTGGGACGGCACCATCGAGAAGAACCTGGATCGGGGTGACGGATCCTCGGGGTACATTCTCCGGAACTCGGTGAACAACCAGTGGACCATCGGCGCCATCTCCAAGCTACGGAAGGACTTCGAGGGTGGAGTCACCGCCGAGGTAGGCCTGGATTGGCGGACCGCCGAGATCGAACACTACCGGGAGGTCCGGGACCTCCTTGGAGGTGAGTACTACGAGGAGACCTACGATCCTTCCGCCTTCTGGGGGGCGGGAGACGAGATCCGCCGCCTGGGTGACAAGATCGACTACGACAACAAGAACACCGTGAACTGGCTCGGTGCTTACGTCCAGGCAGAGCGCTCCAACCAGAACGGATCCGTCTACGGCATGGTGGGGTGGAACCAGAACGAGTACGACTTCACCGACTACTGGCAGGACGATCCGAACAAGTCCGGACTCCAACCCCTGAATGTCAAAAGCGGCACGATCAACGGCTACCAGATCAAGGGTGGGGCCTCCCGGAACCTAACCGACGAGATCACCGTTTTCGCCAACGGCGGCTACGTCTCGAAGGTGCCCATCTTCGACGGTGTTATCGACGACCGAACGGGAGCGCTGAACGAAAACCCCAAGAACGAGAAGTTCACCTCCTTCGAAGGTGGGATGACCTATCGCTCTCAGGACCGGGCCATCAGCTTCGACGTGAGCGCCTACTACACCAAGTGGCAGGATCGAACCTATAACCTGTTTGTCCGAAACCTCTCCGGCGACAACGTCGACGGGCTCGTGAACCTCCTGGGGCTGGATGCCCGCCACATGGGGGTCGAGTTCATGGCGGCTTATCAGCCGTACGACTTCATCCGCTTGGACGCCGCGGCTTCCTTCGGGAACTGGGAGTACCTGAACGACGTCACCGGTACGTACAAGCCCGATGAGGCAGGCACAACCACGGAGACCTACGAGTTCTACGTAAAGGACCTCAAGGTGGCCGACGCGCCCCAGTCCCAATTTGCCTACGCCGCCTCTTTCTTCCCTACCCAGAACCTCTACATCCGGGGTCAGGGAAGGACGTACTGGAATTACTACGCGGAGTTCGATCCCTTCGATCGGACCGAGTTGGAGGAGATCGACGGAAAACGGATTCAGACCTGGAGCCCCCCGGGCTACACCGTGGTGGACCTCCACGCCTCTTACCGGCTGGGCAATCTCTTCCAGATCTGGAGCGGTGGCGATCTGAGGCTTTTCGCCAACGTCTACAACCTGTTGGACGAGATGTACATCTCGGACGCCGTGGACAACTCGAGCTATAACGGTTTCGATGACGACCACGATGCCGACGACGCCGAGGTCTTCCTCGGGCAGCCTCGTTTCTTCAACGTGGGCTTCGAGATCAGGTTCTAGAAGCCCACGCCGATTCGGCCGAGAGTCCGGGTCCGGGTTCGAAAAAGGAGAGCCCCATCGCCTGAAAGCGGTGGGGTTTTCTCTTCTCGCGGCCTGTTGCCTTTCTGGAGCCGAGAGCTTCTTTTCGATCTCTTGTTCCCGGAAGGTTCTTGGAAAGGCCGAAGGGAAGAGGCTATCTTTAAAGCTATTCCGAAATCACGAGCAGGAGAGAGTTGCCCGAATGGGAAAAGACGCAATCGAAGTGGAAGGGACCGTAAGCGAGGTTCTTCCCAACGCTACGTTCAAGGTGGAGCTGGAGAACGGCCACGAGATCCTGGCCTACCTCTCGGGAAAGATGCGGAAGTTCTACATCCGTGTTCTGGAGGGGGACAGGGTGAAGTGCGAGATGTCTCCGTACGACCTGACCCGCGGGCGAATCACCTACCGTTACAAGTAAGGGGCTATCCGGAAATCCTCTCCGGAGGCTCCATGAATGAGCGCGGGCCCTCTTGGCCCGTGTTTTTTTTCTGTCAAATCCTGGGGCTTTCCCGGGGAAAAGCTGTTTCTGAAGACCGAGGTGCGCCTGCCGTCAAAAGTGAGCGTTGACCAGAGGCAACCACCTGAAGCGTTCCTTGTTTCCGGCATAGTTCAGAAGGCCCACCTGAACGCCGTAGAGTTCCTCTGTACGGTTCAGAAGGCCGATGGAGAGCCCCCTCATACGGCTGTCGTGCTGATTCCATGCGGCTACGGAGAGCCCTTCGAAATCCCCGACGTCCACCTTCCACGCCGCTCCGGCGAACCAGGAGCCCCGGGCCGCCTCCACCTTGTAGCCGCCGAGGGAGAAGCCTTTGACGTAGTCTTCACTGACCACGGCCAAACCACCGACGTTCAACCCTTCGACACCCTCCACGCCCACCACCGCAAGCCCCCCCAGACTGAGGCCTCGAATCACCCCTTCTCCCGAAACAACCGCCAATCCCCCGAGATTCACACCGGTAAGACTTCCGCTTCCAGCCACCACGGCCAACCCCCCGGCCTGGATGCCGGAAGCACTTCCTTCCCCGGCCACGACGGCCAAGCCGCCGGCTGAGATCCCCTCGATACCACGGTTGCCCACGACAGCCAGGCCGCCGAACTGGAGACCCTTCAGGTATCCCTCCCCGGCTACCGCCGCCAATCCTCCCAGGTTGATTCCTGATGACCCGCCGTCGGTGACCGTGGCGAGGCCGCCGATGTTCAGACCGGCAGAGAAGCCCTCCGAAACCGTTGCCAGACCACCGATGCTGGCCCCGTGGGACGTTCCTGTGGTGACGGTGGCGAGTCCCCCAATGGCGACTCCTTGCACTCGGCCTTCACCCACCACGGCTAATCCCCCGACAGAGAGCCCGGAAATCCCCTCCTGGGCCACCACCGCCAAACCCCCGAGGGAAAGCCCGCGCATCCTCGCCGCAACGGGGGCGGTAAGACCCAGAGCAATGCCCTGAACCGTGCCCCCTACCCTATGATTCTTCGGTGGGGGCCAGAAGGTGAGGTTGAGGCCGTTGACCCGCTCCAGGTATCGATCCCTGAAGTTGATGCGGATTCCATTGACTCGGGGGATATGACCAATGGCCAAGCCGGTGCCTCCCACCGTGAGATCAAATCCCCAGCCCTGGTGATCTCCCGAAGACTCCTGGGCACAGAGGGGGTTCGAGATGAGGAAGCCGAGGGCGGCTGTGGTCAGGGTGATCCGAGAGAGGGACATGGCGCGCTAGCCCTTCTTTTGCTTGAAGCTTTGCCTCGACCCGACGCGGTGGGCGAGGGGATCGTACCGTCTCAATCATCTGGTACGGGGCGGGGCCTGCCGTTGTTTCGGGTTCTCCCAACCCGGGCGATTTCCCCTCCAGCCTTGCCATCCATGGGTCCTGCTTACATTGTTGGCCCTTGTTTGTTCAGCCGACTTTTACCGGTCAGATCTGGGGATGCCAATGCAGGACTTCATGCAGGCCCTCGAGCGCTGGGCCCAGAGCATTACCGATTTCCTGAATACCTACGTTGTGGAGATCGGCCCTTCCTTCGGGGGGGAGAACGTTCCCATCATGGTGCTGGCTCTGCTGGGTACGGGTGTCTACTTGACCGTCAGGCTGGGCTTCATCCAACTCCGCCGCCTGGGCCATGGATTTGCCGTCACCACGGGTAAGTACGACGATCCGGAAGAACCTGGTGACGTCTCCCACTTCCAGGCCCTCACCACGGCCCTGTCGGCCACGGTGGGCATCGGGAATATCGCCGGTGTGGCTCTGGCCATCCACCTTGGGGGGCCCGGTGCCCTCTTCTGGATGTGGGTCACGGCTTTCCTGGGCATGGCCACCAAGTACACCGAGGTGACACTGGCCCAGAAATACCGGACGGTGGAAGCCGTGGACGAGGATGCCCACGCCTGGGAGGGTACGGTTTCCGGTGGCCCCATGTACTACATCGAACGGGGCCTCGGGAAACACTGGAAACCCATGGCCGTTTTCTTTGCCATCATGCTCGCCTCGGTGGGGTTCCTTACCGGAAACGCGGTGCAGGCGAACACGGTGGCCGATGTGGTCCAGACTGAGTTCATGATCCCGAAATGGGTGACGGGTTTCGTCACTTCGGGCATCGTAGCCCTGGTGATCCTGGGTGGCATCAGCCGCATCGGGAAGGTCACCGGGATCCTGGCGCCGGTCATGGCGGTGGTCTACGTCACCGGGGCCCTGATCATCCTGATCCTGAACGCGCCCCACGTACTGCCTACCTTGACGTTGATCTTCAAAGAAGCCTTCAATCCCACGGCCGGAGTGGCGGGAACGGGGATAGGCGCCATCCTCGTGACCATGATGTGGGGGGTGAGACGAGGGCTTTTTTCCAACGAAGCGGGGCAGGGTTCTGCGCCCATTGCCCACGCCGCCGCCAAGACCGACGAGCCCGTCTCCGAAGGTGTAGTTGCCCTCCTGGAGCCCTTCATCGATACCATTGTGATCTGCACCATGACCGGGCTCGTCTTGATCATGACCGGCGTCAACACGGCCCGGTTCAACACGGAGATCCTCTTCAGCGGCGGGGATATCTCCTATGCGGTGCCCAATGAGAACAAGGGCTGGGAGACGGCGGATGAGACCCCCGCCGAGATTCGGGTGGTCAATGGGATCCAACAGCTCGATAGTGAAGACGCCCCGCAGCTCGCCTGGCACGAGGTGGGCGTGGAGCGCCTCTTCGAGGACGAGGCTCTCTCCATCCCCTTCACCGGTTCTGTATTCCCGGTGGAAGCCGAGGCCCGAACCACCAGCGGGAGAGTTCTCACCAGCCTCTGGGGGATGGCGCCGGAGAACGGCGCGCCTCTCACCATGCAAGGCTTCAGACAGGGGCTGTCTCCCATTGGAGACTGGGGACACTACATCGTACTCTTCTGCGTGATGCTCTTTGCCATCTCCACAGCCATCTCCTGGAGCTATTACGGCGACCGGAGTGCCAACTATCTTCTTGGATCGAAGGCGGTGTTGCCCTACAAGCTGGCCTTCGTCGCCGCCCACTTCGTCGGAGCCGTTCTGCCGTTGGCCGCCGTCTGGGGCATGGGGGACGTGTTCCTCGCCATCGTGATCCTGCCCAACCTCCTGGCTTTGGTCCTCCTTGCCCCGAAGGTGGTGGAGATGACCAACGACTACTTCGAGCGGGAACCCTGGCAGGAGAACTACCAGAAGCGGCAAGAGTGGAAGCGCATGGGCAAAAAGCTCTAGGGCCCCGAGTTCCTCGTCGCCGATCTGGCGAGACGGCCCGGGACCGAACCGAGAACCAAACCGGGGTGACATCTCATGGCCGGTCCGGCACTGTCCGGGCCGGTCGTCCTTTCAGTTGCGCCAGGCATGGCGCGCAGCGCCGTGACTGGCGCTGATAACCGTGAGGCGAAAGCTGAGCGGGAAGTGACTTGGGGGTGTGAGTCCCCTGGGGGCCCTGAGTGCCGGGAACCCCTAGCTGAACAGCAACCGTAGCTTCGCGAGGAGACGCGGGAAGGAAGCTGAAAGCAAAGCTCTGGCCCGAGGAACACGAACCGCATACGAGGCGACCGCAAGGTGGGCGAGGGGGCCTGAAGACCTGAAGCCCGAAGGCACTCCGGACCGAGCGGGCGTATATGCGGCGGGTATGTGGAGCGAAAGTCACGCGCCTTACCCTGGGAGATCTCGCCTTGTGTCTGAAAGGGCGACGCCGGGCCCTGCGCTAAGACCTTGCCTGTCCGGCGGAGCGAGAAGTCAGCCACGGCCATAGTAGCCGTTTTCGCACGGCGGCGAAGGGCCATACACGAGGAGCCGAACCGGCACGAAGGACCCGACATGGACCGTGGAGACGCAGGCAAGAAGGCTGAGAGGCCGGAGCGGGCCGGGAGAGTAGGCGGCGGAACCGCCGAGGGTACTGGTGCGGGTGCGCGTCAAGCGGCCGGGGCGTCTGGAGAGAAGGCCGGGGACGGGGCTTGTGGACTGATGGAGGAGGTGCTGCGACGCGAGAACCTGACGGCGGCGTATGAGCGGGTGGTCCGGAACGGAGGAGCAGGAGGCGTAGACGGCAGGACGGTCGACGACCTGAAGGAGCAACTCCGGACGGATTGGCCGCGCATCCGGGAACAGTTGCTGAGTGGAACGTACAAGCCGAGTCCTGTGCGGAAGGTAGAGATACCGAAGCCGGGGGGAGGGATGCGGACGCTCGGTATCCCAACAGTGATGGACCGGATGATCCAACAGGCCCTGTCCCAGGCGCTCACCCCGATCTTCGACCCGACGTTCAGTGAGGACAGCTACGGCTTCCGTCCTGGGCGGAGTACCCACCAAGCGGTGCAACGGGCGAAGGAGCACATCGAGGCAGGTTACCGATGGGTGGTGGACCTGGACCTGGAGGCGTTCTTCGACACGGTAAACCACGACGTCTTGATGGCTCGTGTGAAACGGCGTGTGAAGGACAAACGGGTGCTTCGTCTGATCGGCAATTACCTGAGAGCCGGGATGATGGAGGGTGGGTTGATGTCACCCCGGACGGAGGGTACGCCCCAGGGCGGACCCCTGTCCCCACTCCTGAGCAACATCCTGCTGGACGATCTGGACAAGGAGTTGGAGCGAAGGGAACACCGGTTCGTGCGGTACGCCGATGACTTCCAGGTGTTTGTGAAGTCGAAGGCGGCCGGCGAACGGGTGAGGACATCGCTGGAGAGCTTCCTCAAGAAGCGACTCCGGCTGAAGGTGAACCGGAGGAAGAGTGGAGTGGGCCGGCCCTGGAAGAGGAAGTTCCTGGGGTACCGGACCACGACGAACCGGAAGCCGAAGCTCAAGCCGGATCCGAAGTCGGTGAAACGGCTGAGGCTAAAGCTGAAAGAACTCTTCAGGCGAGGGAGGGGCTGGAGCCTTGCTCGCACCATCCGGGAGCTCAACCCGGTCTTGCGGGGTTGGGGCTACTACTACCGGCTGGCGGATGTGGAAGGAGTGTTCGAGGAACTGGACGGGTGGATACGACGGAGACTGCGCCTGTTGTTGTGGCGGCAGTGGAAGCGACCCCGGACCCGGGCCGAGAAACTCCAGAAGCGAGGCTTGGATCGAGACCGGGCGTGGAGCTCGGCGTACAATGGGCGGGGCCCTTGGTGGAACGCGGGGTCCAGCCACATGAACTAGGCCGTACCGATCCGTACGTTCGACCAGAAGGGACTCGTGAGCCTGCTTCAACAGCACAGGAGGCTCAAGTGTTGTTCGTGAACCGCCGTGTACGGACCCGTACGCACGGTGGTGTGGGAGGGCGGCGGCGGCCCTAGCCGCCGCGCCCTACCCGATGGGAACCGGATGCCGAGGTTTCGTCAGGGTCCCGATCCTCGAAGCTGCTCAGGAAGGACCGTTCCTTGATTTTCCCCGTGTCCGGCCAGGTCGCTGAGAGTCAGTGGCCGGAGGACAAGGTCCACGGCCAGCCAGAGAGTCTTGGCGAAGGGATAGAAGAGGACAGGAGCCAGGACCATAGCCGCCACGAGAAGCCAGGTGATGAGGGTCCAAGGCACATCGGGCCAGGTGATCACGATGCTGGCGGCTCCGCCGACGACGATCAGGAGCTCGGCCACGACGAAATTGATGGTGTACCCGCCGAGGAAGTAGTCGTGTTCACCCCGGTCGAGGAGGAGGTGGCAACGCGGGCAGCTTGCCCTCATCTTCACCCACTTCGAAAACAGGGGTCCGCCCCCGCAGTTCGGACAGCGGAGGCGAATACCCCTGAGAAGGAAGGTGGCCGCTCGTCCCGGGCTCAGTTGGATCGGATCGGGCCTCGGTCGATCTTCGGGAGGCATTTGGGTCGGTGACATGGAAGGAAGATAGCATTCATCACGTCTTTTTTGAGCCGGGGTGCTGGAGTCCTTTGGCGAAGGCCCTGACGGCCTTTGCCGAAGGGGATAAGGGAGCCGTTCTTGAGGTCCACGTCGACAGTGGAGAGGCCGATCCCTTGCCGGTGTCTCTTTTCTTTCGTTCACCCTCGGAGCTGCGAGATGAGGACCGGATAGCCCTGGATCACGTGAAGGGCCGCGTCCTGGACCTGGGTGCCGGGGTCGGGTCTGTCACCCTGGCCCTCCAGGGGCTGGGCTTCGAGGTGACTGCGTTGGAAGTGATTCCTGAAGCCGTGGGGATCATGGCCGAGAGGGGGGTCAGGGATGCCCGGAAAGGGCGACTGGAAGATCTTGCGACCGGGGAGGTCTTCGACACCATCCTTGTGCTGATGAACGGCATCGCTCTGGCTGGATCCCTGGGCGGGGTCCCGGGTTTCCTGAGGGCTCTCCGGAATCGTTTGGAGGAGGGTGGGCAGATTCTCCTGGACTCCACGAATCTCCTGGAGGAACCATCGGCACCGGCGGCTGCCGACCAAGAACTGCCTCCCGAGTGGTTTGAGGGGGAATATCCGGGTGAGGCCCATTACCAACTGGAGTTCCGGGGGGAGCGGGGAGCTCCCTTCCCCCAGGTATTTGTGGATCCAGCCACCCTGGCCATCCTGGCGAAGCGGGAGGGATTGGATATGGAGGTGGTTTGGAGGGGAGATGAGGGAGCCTTCCTGGCTCGACTTCGAGTGAGGCGGGACTCCCGGATTTAGGCCTCCCAGGCGTTCATTTCCGCTGCAACGCCGCCATGAACGTGTCGATGCGCCGGGGGTCCAACGGAGCTCCGGCGAGACCGCCCTGCCTCAGAGCGCTTCCTACGATGATGCCGTCGGCCCACGAACGGAGAGAGCCGGCGTTGTCCGGGTCGGCCCCGCTTCCCACCCAGATCTTGGCCCCGGCCGGAAGGGCCTTCCTGACTCGATCGACCTCGGACGCACGGACCGGGCATCCGGTTTCCTCCCCCGTTAGGACCACCCCGTCTGCTCTCCCTCGTGACCAGGTGTCCCGGGCCGCTGCTTCGACGGAGAGTCCAGGGGGCGCTACCGCATGCTTCACCAGAATGTCGGCGAGGATCGAGACGTTTGCCCCGAGGTTCGCCCTGAGGCGAAGCGTGTCGTGAGCTTGCCCTTGGATCAGTCCCTGGTCGGTGAACATGGCGCCGGTATGTACGTTCACCCGAATGAACTGTGCTCCCGCAGCAAGGGCGACCCCCAGAGCCGTCCCGGCGTCGTTACGCAGGACGTTCACCCCCACGGGGACGGAAGTGGCCCTGACCACCTCTCGAACCAGAACTGCCATAGTAGATGCCGTTACGGAAGGCACCCGGCAGGGAAAGAACGGTGTGTCTCCGAAGTTTTCCACCAGGATGCCGGTGAGCCCTCCGTTGGCCAGCTGGGATGCCTCGCTCACCGCCTGGTCGACGATCTCGTCCATGGATCCCCCGTATCCAGGGGATCCAGGTAGGGGTGGCAGGTGGATCATGCCCACAACCGGGGGATCCTCACCCCAGAGGTCGTCGTGGGACCCGGCACCCTTCACGAGTTCACCCAATTCGATTCTCCTTTCGCTTCTCAGTTTCTTCGACTACGTCCGGTCCCCTCCCTCCAACATCCTCCCTGGCAGGATGGCGTCGTCCCCGAAACGGGCCCGGAGGTCGTCCACGACTCTGGAGACCACCCGATCCCGGGTTGGCTCAGGAAGGCCTTCTTCCCCGAACAGGTCGAGTTGGGGAGGGCCCTCTTCTTCCACCAAGGACGATATTCCAACGCCCAGGAGCCTTACCTGCATCCGCCTCTTCTTTCGGAGCTCACGAAAGAGATTCTGTGCCACCGAGAAGATCGTGGCGTCGGATTCCACCGGATCTGGTAGAGTGTGGCTGGCCTGTCTGGTGCGAAAGTCGTGGTCTCGGATCTTCACGGTGATGGTGCGCCCCTGAAGCCCCTTTCTGCGGAGTGTTCCACCGACGGATCCAGCTAGCCGGAGGAGCTCCTTCTCCATTTCCCTTCCATCGCTGAGATCCGTACCGAAGGTTCGCTCGGAGCTGATGGATTTCCTGGGCTCTCCCGGGTTCACCCGCGAGGAATCTCTGCCCCGGGCCCGGTTCCAGAGCCAGTGGGCCCTGGAAGACCCGAGCCATCTCTCCAACCAGGTGAGCTCCACCGCAAGCAGGTCCTCCACCTGCACAAGTCCCTTGGCCTCCAGAGCCCGGGCCAGGGCCGGCCCGACCCCTGGAATCTCCCTCAGGCGGAAGCTCTTCATGAAGACTTCCTCGCCGCCGGGGCTGACCACGTGGACTCCTCCCGGTTTGGCTCGGCCGGAAGCCAGCTTGGCGATGAGCTTTCGGGTTCCACCGCCAACGGATACGGAGATCTGTGTACGGGCCAGGATCTCTTCCCTGATGCGGCGGGCGGTGCCGGCCAATGGCTCTCCGTGGAAGAGACGCTCGGTCCCCGAAAGGTCGAGGTAGAACTCGTCGATTGAGGCAGCCTGTACCACAGGCGACAGTTCCCGGAGCACCTGACCGACCTGGCGGCTTCGCCGGCTACAGGCCTGCCGGGATACGGGGACCACTCTGGCTGCCGGGCACAAGGCGAGGGCCTGGGCAGTAGGCATTCCGGAACGGACACCGAACTCCCTTACACCGTAGGAGGCCGAGGTTACCACCCCCCTTCCCGAGGGAGATCCCCCCACGATGAGTAGATCCTCCAGGCCGACCCCGTCGGGGTCCTCAAGGCGAGCCACCTGGACGTAGAACATGTCGCAGTCCACCAGGAGGATCCGGGGCACACCCCCCTGCGGTATCGTCTCCATCCCCTTCCGGTGGGCTTCCGTCTCCGGCATTTATTACCCCCTTCTTCCTCCGAACTTCGGGCGTTCGAGGGGATGTGGGAAGAACCTTTTTCGATTGGGGTGTACAACGACCGGATCCATCAACGAAACTCCGAATGCACGAGTAGACGAAACACCCCCGAAAGGAGATCCACCCCATGGCCTATCCCTTCCAGCTCCCGGAGCTTGGATACGACTACGACGCCCTGGAGCCCCACATCGATGCGCGGACGATGGAAATCCACCATCAGAAGCATCACGGCGCCTACACCGCCAATTTCAATAAAGCCTTGGAGGGCCATCCTTCACTCCATTCTGTCGATGCGGAACACATCCTCAGGGGCTTTAACGGGCTTCCGGAGGCGATTCAAACCGCGGTTCGCAACAACGGTGGCGGGTTTTACAACCACTCTCTCTTCTGGGATATCCTTTCGCCGGGGGGGAGCGGCGCGCCCACCGGTGATCTGGCGACGGCCATGGACCAGACCTTTGGGTCTTTCGAGGCTTTCAAAGATCAGTTCGGATCAGCCGCTGCCACTCGGTTCGGCTCGGGTTGGGGTTGGCTTATCATCGATCCCTTCGGGAATCTGAAGGTCACCTCCACGGCGAATCAGGACAGTCCCCTCATGAAAGGCCATACGCCCATCCTGGGTCTGGATGTGTGGGAACACGCCTACTATCTGAACTACCAGAACCGACGCCCGGACTACATCTCCGCTTTCTGGAATGTAGTGAACTGGGACAGGGTCGCTGAACGATTTGCCCACCGGCGAGGGGGTTGGATAAAGAGTATCTGAAGAAGATCCTTTTTCCCGCCTCTTTCGGTTCCGGGGGAGGGGGTCCCTCGTCCGACCTCCTCTCCCTTCTTTACTTCTCGGCCGATCCCGAGATATGAGGAGACACCAGGAGGAGAGGCACTGAGAAGCGATCCAGCGTCACGTTGCTGAACCCTGCCTCGAGAAGGGCCTCGCCTGTGGTTCGGTCGGGCTGGCATCCGTCGCCGATTCGGCTCCAGATGGGACGTGCCATTCGTTGGACGCGTCGGAGCCAGGTGCCCTCCGGCGCCGCCACGTGCTCGATGAAAAGGAACTTCCCGCCCGGCTTAAGCACCCGCAGGACCTCCCCCAGGGTATGCTGGAGAAAGGGCACAGAGCAAAGAACGAGGGTGGAAAGCACGGCGTCGACGCTTTCGTCGGGGAAGGGGAGAGATTCGGCCACGCCCCGGACCAGGTGAGCGGGTCTCCGCCTGGCCCGGGCTTCCCGCCGGAAATGGGCGTGCATGAAGGGGTTGGGATCCACCCCGATGATCCGGACGCCTTCGGGCAGGAATTCGAGGTTCACGCCGGTCCCCGATCCGATCTCCACCAGAGTCCCGGTCAGGTCTGAGAGAAGGTGTTGTTTCCGGCCATGCACGAACGCACTGTGGACGCCGGATCCACGAGCCATGAACCAGGCCAGGAACCGATAGTGAAGACCTGAAGGGTAGGGCAACTCGTAGGGCTCCGTGTGACGTCGAAGGGAGTGGGTCCGGTTCTTGCGCTAGGGGAATCTAGAATGAGGTGGAACCCCGGTGGTAGATCCAGTTTCCCGGGACCGAAAGACTTGTGTCTCGGTAATCATATGTTTACTCATAGACGCCGATGGCCCGGGGCCTCTGATCGGGTCTCCGGATTTGGCATGTACCGCCACAAGAAACGGCTCATGACGCCAACCCGTCGACTTTCCGCTTTCAGCCTACATGGGAAACGACCGAGGTCCCAGGTACTCCTTTTCTGTCTCTCGGCGATCGGCCTTTTTTTCCCGCACTCCGGCGCGGGGCAAAGCCTTAGCGGGTCTTCGGCCTCCCTGGATCGGCAGGAGAGGGCGGCCAGTGTCCACGATTTCACCTACCTCGAGAGTCCCGCCCAGGTGGAGCGTTTCGTCAAAGCCGGGTACCTGGTCCAGGTGAGACCCAACCGGGATTTCACCCTTCATGGGGTTTCCTATCCCTTCGTGCGTCCAGAAACCCGAACCTTCATTCTGCGTCTCTCCAGCCAGTACCGTCGGGCCTGCGGAGAGCAGCTGGTCGTCACGAGCATGACCCGGCCCCTGTCTCGGCAGCCGAGGAATGCGTCCTCCCGCTCCGTTCACCCCACGGGCATGGCCATCGACGTCAGAAGAAGCAACAGCGGGGCCTGCAGGTCCTGGTTGGAGCGGGTGCTTTTGTCGTTGGAGGGGTCCGGTGTCTTGGAGGCCACCAGGGAGAGATACCCTCCCCACTACCACGTTGCAGTGTATCCTCAGCCCTACGCCCGCTACGTGGCAAACCTCACCGCGAGGCAGGCGAATTCCCGAATGGCCTCGGCCGATACCCGGGAATACAGGGTTCGGGCCGGGGACTCCTTGTGGGAAATCGCTCAAACCCATGGGATCTCCGTGGATCTTCTCAAGGAAGCCAACAACCTCGAGGGTAGCCGGATCTATGCTGGGCAGCTCCTGAGGCTGCCCACTGCTCGGTAGGCTCCGCCTAGGGCCGGACCCAGAAGTCCACCGTCTCAAACCGATGGACGTCCACAAGCCCCTGGTCGGTGATTTTCAGGGAAGGGATGACCTCCAGGGCCAGAAAGGCCATGGTCATGAAGGGATCGTGAAGGGGTGTGCCGAGCTTTCGAGCTGCAGCCAGCAGCCGTTCCAGCTGGTTTCGGACAGTTTCGATAGGCTGGTCCGACATGAGGCCTCCCAGCGGTAGCGGGAGGGATTCCAGGACGATGTTCCGTGATGCTGCCGCCAGGCCTCCTCCCATGGTCGCCACGGCCTTCGCCGCCGCAAGGATGGAGTCGTCGTCCACGCCTATGGCGATGAGATTGTGGTGGTCGTGGGCTACGGTGCCTGCGATGGCTCCTTCCCGCAATCCCAAGCCCGCCACCAGCCCTTTTCCAACTCGCCCCGACCCGGTGTGCCGTTCGATGACGACGATCTTCAGGAGGTCCCGGCCCGGGTCGGATACCACATAGCCGTCCTCTGTCGGGGGGACCAGCTCCACGGCTCCGGTGACGAGCTGGTCACGGACCGCCTGGATCACCCGGGCCTTCCCCTCCCTGGCCGGAATCCGCAGATCCATCGACGTCCAATCCACCTGCATGGATGGCGGTGGGGGGGGCGGGCCCTTCGGTAGGTTCCAGGGTAGCGCTTCACCGGAGTGAGCCACCGCCTTCCCCCCGGTGAAAACCGAAGAGATCGTGAGCCGTGTCAGGTCCTCCACGACGAGGAGGTCCGCCCTGCGCCCCGGGGCGATCCCTCCTCGGTCCCTGAGGCGGAAATGCTCGGCGGTATTGAGTGTGGCCATTCGAATGGCATCGACGGGAGGGGTGCCTTCCTCCATGACCGTCCGAACCATGGCGTCGATGCCTCCGACTTCCAGGAGGTCAGCGGGTTGTCGATCATCGGTGCAGAGGGCCACTCGCCGGCGGTTGTCAGGCGTGAGGGCAGGGAGAAGGCCCAGAAGATTTCTCGCGTTGGTAGCTTCCCTGAAGAAGACCGTCATCCCCCTGCGAAGTTTTTCCAGGGCTTCCTGGGGCGTGGTGCATTCGTGGTCGGACCACGGGCCTCCCGCCACATAGGCGTTCAACTCCTTCCCCGTGACCCCGGGTGCGTGTCCATCGACGGGGTGTCCGTGGAAGGCGGCGAGTTTCTCCTGAATCCCCGGGTCCCCATGGATCACCCCGGGGAAGTTCATGACTTCGGCCAGACCGATGACCCGCGGATGGTCGAGAAGGGAGGCCAGTTCCCGGGCCTCCAGGGCGGCGCCGGCCGTTCCCATGTGGGTGGCGGGGACGCAAGAGGAGGCCATGACCAGAACGGTCAAAGGAAGACCTTCACTGGCGTCCAACATGAAGCGGATGCCGTCGAGGCCGTGAACGTTGGCAATCTCGTGGGGATCCGAGACCACCGTGGTAGTCCCCCGGGGCACCACGGCCCTGGCGAACTCGTGTGGACCCACCAAGCTGGATTCGATGTGCACGTGGGCGTCGATGAATCCGGGCAGGAGGAACCGCCCGTCCAGATCGATGACGGAGGCAGCCTTATATCCCGGTCCCAACCCGGCGATGTAGGGCCCGGACAAAGCCACATCCTCTTCCGCGATCTCTCCCGTGAAGACGTTGACGACCCGGCCGCCTCGGAGGAGGAGGTCTGCGGGGGTATCCCCTCTGGCAACGGAGAGCAACAGCGTCTGTTTCATCATCCCGCAATTTGGCCCGGATGCCTTCCCCGGGCTACCCCGGTGGGAGGTCACCACGAGAGGAATCCGGAGGAACCCCGGGGCAGGTTGCATTTTGCCAATGATGATCATTGCATGGTGCAAGCCTTTGTTCTAGCTTTCAGTGTGGGGTAAACAAACGTTTCCCCGAAAATTTCCCCTGGAGGAACGGGTCATCTTGCGGCTTCAGCCAACCGAGATCCGGTTCACGATACGGCGAGAGAGCGTTCTTCGGTGGCTCTATGTGGGTCGCCTCACCCTGGCGGCAGGGATCCTCCTTGCTGCCCTCTTTGTCTGGTGGGGCATCGAGCCCACGTTGACTTTCATCGCCACGGTGGTCTTCCTGGCGTCGGTGGGGCTGACATCCTTTTCATACTGGTATACGCAGATCCTGAAGCGGCCACCCACCGACAACTTCGTCTATCTCCAGGTCATTTTCGACGCTCTGCTGGTCACGGCTATCGTCCATATCACCGGGGGTGCCGACAGCCCCTTCGCCTTCCTCTACATTCTGGTGATCTCGTCTGGGGCGCTCCTCCTCCCCCTTCCCGGGGGTGTGCTGGTGGGAGTCCTGGCTACCATCCTCTTCCTGGCCGATGCCGTTTGGCTCCAGCTCGACACCTTTCGAGCCGGGGTCTTTCTCCAGATCGGCCTCTTCGCCACTGTCGCAGTCATTACCGGACTGGTGGGGGATCGTGTCCGGCGGGCTGGGCTGGCCTTGGGGCAGGTCGAGTCTGCGCTGCGCCAGCTTCAGCTCGACACCGGGGACATCCTGGCGAACATCGGCACCGGCATCATGACCGTGGACAACAGCGGTCGCCTCATGTACCTGAATCCGGCAGGGGAGGCTCTGCTGGGGTTGAGCTTCGACGACTGGCGAGGTCACGGGGTATTTGAAGTCGTCGAGACCATAGCTGCGGGCCTGGGCTCAGTCATGGAATCCTCCTTGGCCAAGGGCCAGCCAGTGGCCAGGTTCAAATGCATCGCCAAACGAGATGGGAACGAAGTGGTGTTGGGTGTCAGCACCACCGTTCTGGACCGGGAGGGAGAGCCTGTTCCCTCCGTGACGGCCATCTTCCAGGACATTACCGGCCAGGAAAACCTCAACGTCCTGAACCGGCGGGCCGAGAGGTTGGAGGCCGTGGCCGAACTGAGCGCCTCCCTGGCCCACGAGATCAAGAACCCCCTGGCTTCCATCCGTAGTGCCGTGGAACAGCTCTCCGGCCCCGAGCTTGGCGAGGCGGATAGGGAGGTCCTTCAGAGACTGGTGGTCTCGGAGTCGGAGCGGTTGAGTCGTCTACTCTCCGGGTTCATCGAGTTCTCGGTCCTGAGGATGGGGCGCTTGGGCCAGGTGGATTTGGCGGCCCTGGCCCGGGATTGCGTGACTCTGGTAAGGCGACACCCGGAGCTGGCGGTAGGAGTCAGGGTCCTGGAATCCGGGCTGGATCGAGAGCTTCTGATTCCTGGAGACGCGGATCTCCTGCACAGGGCCATCTTCAACCTCGTTCTGAACGCGGCTCAGTTTGCCGGGCCCGCCGGAATCGTCCGAGTGACTCTGGAAGATCAGGAGGAATGCCTGGCCACGGTGGGTTCGGTGGAGGCTCCGGTATGTTTGAAGGTCGCGGACTCCGGGCCGGGGGTTCACCCCGACGAGCTGCCGCGGATTTTCGACCCCTTCTTCACAAGCCGTTCCGGTGGGAGTGGGCTGGGCCTCGCTGTGGTCCACCGGGCCGTGGAAGCCCATCGAGGGGCGGTTCTGGTGGATGAGGGTCCGGAGGGCGGCGCAGAGTTCCGCATCTTCCTTCCAGGTACCTTTGAACTCGAGGAAGCGGAGGCCTCGTGAGTCAGGAAGGCGTGAGAATTCTCCTGGTGGATGACGAGACGGGCATCGTGGATTCCCTCAGGATTCTCTTCCGTGGGGAAGGGTACGAGGTCCTGACCGCTTTGGGAGGGGCGGAGGCCATCCAGATCCTCTCGAATGAGAAACCCGACCTGGTGGTTACCGATATTCGGATGCCCGGCGTTTCCGGGCTGGAGGTCCTGGCCCGATCGAGGGAGCTGGATCCGGAAGTCCCGGTCATCCTCATGACCGCTCAGGCCTCCCTCCAGTCCGCCGTAAGAGCGGTGAACGAGGGGGCCTATTATTACCTTCAAAAACCTTTTGCGAACGATGACCTCCTGGCCATCTGCCGGCGAGCCTCGGAGGTTCGGGAGCTGAGGGTCGAGAACCGACGGCTCAAGAAGGAGATCAAGCTCCAGGGCAAGAAATGGGAGAACCGACCGATCGGGAAGAACAAAGGGTTCCTGGAGGTATTGGAGCTGGCGGAGACCGTGGCCCCCACGGACTCAACCATTTTGCTGAGCGGAGAGAGCGGCACTGGTAAGGAGGTGATTGCCAGATACGTTCACGAACTTTCCGGTCGGGCCGAAAAGCCGTTCTTCTCGGTCAATTGCGGGGCGTTGCCGGAGAACCTCCTGGAAAGCGAGCTCTTCGGGCATGTGAAGGGCTCTTTCACCGGAGCGGTCAAGGACAAGGAGGGGCTTTTGGTGGCTGCGAAAGGAGGCACCTTCTTCCTCGACGAGATCGGTGAGATGACTCCGGCTACCCAGGTGAAGCTTCTGAGAGCCCTGCAGGAGCGGGAAGTGATCCCTGTGGGCGCCACAGAAGCCGTCACCGTCGATGTTCGGGTCATTGCCGCCTCCAACCGGGACCTGGAGGAAGAGATTCGTCGGGGGTCCTTTCGAAGCGACCTCTACTATCGGTTGAACGTCATCGCCCTCCACCTACCTCCGCTCAGGGAACGGAAGGAGGACATCCCTCTCTTTGCTCACCACTTCCTCGAGAAAATGAGTGGGCGGGAGAAGATTACTCATGATGAGTCCGAAACCCCGACCCTCTCGGAGGAGGCCATGCAAGCACTCATGGTCTATGATTGGCCAGGGAATGTCCGGGAGTTGGAAAACGCCCTGGAACGAGCCGCCGTGGTGGCGGCGTCGTCTGAAATCCGCGCAGAACATCTCCCCCACCGGGTTCTTGAAGCTCCGTCACCCCAACTCGTCTCCGATCGACCCCTTCCGAATCCGGCGATGGAAGTGATCGAAAGAGCCTACATCGAGTGGGTCCTGCAGGCGGAGGAGGGGAACAAGAGCCGGGCTGCGGAAGTTCTGGGCATCGATCCGTCGACTCTCTATCGGAAGCTGCACCGCTATGGCCTCACCGAGTGATTCGCCCCCAGTAGGCGGCGCCAACCCCTCAGAGGACCTACCCTGGGAAGATGTCATTCTCTCGGTGGTGATACCTGCCTACAACGAGATCGGAACGGCGGAAGTCCTGTTACGTAGGGTCCGGGAGGTTCCGCTCAAACTGGAAGTAATCGTGGTGGACGACGGATCCACCGATGGCACCAGGGAGTTGCTGAAAAGCCTGGAGGGGGAGGGACTCGTCGACGTCCTGATCTTCCATGAGGAAAACCAGGGAAAGGGGGCCGCCCTCCAGACAGGGTTCAAGAGGGCCAGTGGGGACGTGACGGTGGTCCAGGATGCCGACCTGGAGTACGACCCTTTGGAGTTTCCCCTGCTACTGCAGCCCATTCTCTCCAGGCGGGCCGACGCGGTGTATGGATCCAGGTTCCTCGGGGGGCCCCACCGGGTCCTTCTCTTCTGGCACTCGGTGGGCAATCGGTTTCTGACTCTCCTGAGCAACATGTTCACGGACCTGAACCTCACGGACATGGAAACGTGCTATAAGATGGTCAGGACCGATCTTCTCCAGAGCCTTCCTCTTTCGGCCCGACGTTTCGGGATCGAGCCCGAGCTCACTGCCCGTCTCGCCCAGGCCCACGCCCGGGTCTACGAGCTGCCAATCAGCTATCACGGCCGGTCCTATGCAGAGGGGAAGAAGATCAATTGGAAGGACGGAGTGGCGGCCCTCTGGTACATCTTTCGCTCCAACCTTCTGGGCCCGAAGGCGAAGCCCTGGAATCCACCTGAAGTACCTCCTTGGGAGTCCCGAAAGCTTCCCTGATCCTGCCTTTCTGACAGGTTTTCCTCAACAATCCGAGGCCTGGCGGCCAGGCATTCCTTCCCCAGAAACTGCAAGGATTTTGCAGAATCCAAGAGCCAGTCGGCCCGGAAAAGGTTGAGAAATGAGAGGAAGATATGATCTAAGTATTTGTCAAATATAAACTTGTCTGTCATGTGCCAAGAGTGGGACTCCCTTTTGCATTTCCTCCTGGCCGGACTTGAAGGTTCGTTCGATTTCGAAGCCAAACAGGAGGAGTCAAAATGCGGGACAAGAAGGGTTTCACACTCATTGAGCTGTTGATCGTGGTCGTGATCATCGGGATCCTGGCCGCCATCGCCATTCCGAAGTTCGCCTCGACCCGGGAGAAGGCATACTTCTCCTCCATGAAAGCCGACCTGAAGAACCTCGCTTCGCAGCAGGAGATCTACTACTCCGACCACTTCACCTATTCCAGCTCCCTGACCGATCTGGGCTTCGTGGCCACGGACGGCATCACCATCGTCACTGCCGGTGACGCGGAGGGTTGGAACGCCAATGCCGTACATGACGGTATCCCCAATGACGGGTGCAACCTCTACTATGGTAGTGGAGCAAACGCAGTGGCCACCGGTTCTGGTGGGGCCAGCCAGGCTGGGGAGATCGCCTGTACCGACGGATGATCGAAGGCCAATGCCTGCTACAGGCAGGCATGGCCACGTTTGAGCCCGAGGGGGGCGTGGCCCGAAGAAGGATCGGGCGACGCCCCCCTCCCTTTCGGGGGCCAAGCAGAACAGGAAGGATGAGAGAGGAAAGCACCATGTTCACCGGAGAGCCGGAAAACCGAGGATTCACGCTGATCGAGCTGTTGATCGTGGTGGTAATCATCGGGATCCTGGCAGCCATCGCCATTCCGAAGTTCACCTCGGTGCGCGAGGACTCCTACGTTGCCACGGTCATCGCAAATCTCAAGAACGTCGCCACCCAGCAGGAGATTTACCGCGACGACAACTTCGTCTATGCCGACAACCCATCCATCCTTCCCGAGATGGTGATCTCAAGGGGCGTGAACATCTCCATCAACGAGGCAGACGGTCTCGGTTGGGCAGCCACCGCTTTCCACGACGCCGTACCCAACCGACAATGTGGGATCTTCTACGGTGCCGCGTCGGCCGCCAACGCCAGCCCGGCTACCGCTGCGGGAAAGATCACCTGCGAGAACTAAAGCGCGTACGTAGGAATCAACCCGTCCCCACGCCCCACCTCCCCCGAAGACAACCAAAAACCGAAGACAGCCAGAAAAAGAGGGCTCCTTTCCTGCCCATTGCCCGATTCGTCCTGGGCAGCAACTTTGTTCCCAGTCCTTTCCTGTCGGAAGCAGGGGGCGAAAGCCGTCCCTCACAGTTGCTTCGGCACCCGCTTCGGCCCATGACACCCAAGACCCCTCTTCGACGGCAGCTCCTCTTCGCCTTCGGAATCCTTTTCGCAGGGGGGATCTTCCTCGCCACCG
>JASFVN010000345.1:0-4804 GCA_050049805.1 Gemmatimonadota bacterium | reverse complement strand
CGCTCGGCGCACGCTCCCCTCGAGCGCGTACCGCACGTTCAACTCCTGCGCGATCATCGGAATCGTCTTCGTAGTATTCTTGAAGGCCATGGCCGAGGTGCGCGAGATGACCTTGAGGGCCCGCACCCTCGATAGGTCCGCAATCAACTCCTCAGTCAGCCCACCCGCGAAGAACGCGTTGTCCGGGTCCGGGCTGAGGTTCTCGAAAGGGAGCACGACGATCGAAAGGTCGGCTGCTGGCGCCTTCCGGGCCGCCTCCACCAACGCGTCCGCCAGCGCTAGGGCCGTCCCGAACCGGTCCTGCGGAGCCGTGGCTAGCGACCGCCGAATCACCTCGTCCACCGGGCTCGGCACGTTCGCCAGGTGTGGCGGTGGACCCGTCAACCGCCTTGCTAGAAGCGCCTGAACCGTGGCCCCGCCGAAGGGTGGAGCCCCGGAGAGCATCTCATAGATCACGCAGCCCAGCGAGTACACGTCGCTCCGCTCATCCAAGGACTCCTCGCCCAGGACCTGCTCTGGGCTCATGTAGGCTGGGGTCCCCACGGACACACCCGTCGCTGTCAGCCGCTCGCCTCCCGCGACGCTTACGGCCCGCGCGATCCCGAAGTCCGTTACGAGCGGTTCGCCCCGAGAAAGCAAAATGTTCTCCGGCTTGATGTCCCGGTGGACCACGCCCAACTCGTGTGCCGCGGCCAGCGCCTGGGCCACAGGCCGGGCGATCCCTAGCATCCCTTGGACGTCGAGGCGTTGCTCGCGCTCAAGCCGAGCCCGGAGCGACTCGCCTTGGACATAGGGCATCACGTAGTAGAGGAAGGCGTCCGCTTTGCCTGAGTCGAACAGAGGTACGATGTGCGGGTGCTGAAGCCGCGCGGTCAGGTGGATCTCAGCCAGGAACCGTTCGGTGCCGAGTGAGGCGACCACTTCGGGGCGGAGCACCTTCACCGCCACCTGTCGATCATGCTTTAGATCCTGGGCCAGATAAACCGTGGCCATACCGCCCTCGCCAATCTTCCGTTCAACCTGATAGCGGTCAGCGAGTGCAGTCTTCAGGCGTTCCTCGTGTTCCATGTCGGATGGTCTGATGAGAGGAGACGGCCCGTTCCAGCCCGGTCAGCCACCAAGGAGAATCATGGGTTGTGGGTAGGGTGGGGGCAAGGATTCCCACTGCACGAGCTTCCGCTCTTTCAGGCGTTGGAGAAGGGAGGGAGCGGGCATGGGTTAGCCTTTGGGGGAAATCAGCTGCTCGAAGGGTTGGTAGCCCCAGAGAGGCCGGAGAAGATAGGAATCATTCGACAGTGTCTCGAAAGACAACCCTTCCTGAAGCGCTTGGCGCAACAACCGGACGGCCGCCTCGCCTCGATCCAGGTGCGCAGCGATCGCCCCCCTGAAGAACGTGTTGGACCCGGCCAGGTAGGGACTATCCAACTCCTCGAGCCATTTCGCCTCTGCCTCCGCGCCCTCCTGATCCCTGGTGGAGGCTAGAGCGATCCCATAGAGGCCGCGGCGGCGCACATCCTCAGGAGACGCCTCCACCAACGGTCCAAGGAGTGTCAGGGCTTCGCTAGCCCGGTCGACGAGTATCAGTGTCTGGGCTCTTCCCCTCCGATACCACTCCGGATCTCGGGCCAGATACCAGTTGAGAGACCGCTCTGCCACGGCTTCCGATCTCTCGGCGTGCCCGAATCGGGCCAGTGCCCCCGCGGCAGCCCGAAAAACTCCTCCCGGTGACCAACCATAATCATCCGGTTCCATCTCCCAGACCTGGTCTAGGAGGGGGCCGATCTCGTCCAGCCGATTCAAAGCCACGAGAGCCTGGATCTCATAGCGTCGAAGCGCGAGGAACTCTGGAAACCGCTCCCTACCTCGACGAGCTGCCTCCAGTTCCTCCTCGTAGCGCCCAAGCAAATGGTTGGCCAGAGGCGCCACCGTCCAGAGCCCAGGCTGGTCGCGCAAGATTGTGCCGTCCAGGTCTACCTGGTCCAGGGCCTCCAGAGCCTCTTCCGCCCTCCCAACGGAGACAGCAAAGGGCGCCAGAGCCACTGCATATGCTGCTGGGTCCCTCTGAGCCTCAGCACGCAGCACCGCCAACTGACTCTCGATGTTGCCTTCTGAGGCTGCTACAAACAAGTCCCAGGCAGTCCGCTCCCCGGAGTTCATATCCAACCTACGAGAATCCAGCCAGACCCGGATGGAATCCCTCTTCTGGTCTTGTCCTGTGAGTTGATAGGCGGAGAAGAGGGAGATGGCAGAAAGAAAGTTGGTGGAATCCTGCCGACAGGCATCCTCCCACTCAGCCACAGCCCCCGGGTAGTCTCCAGCTGCAAACCTCTCCCCTCCTCGCCTAAAAGACAGGAACGCCTCATAGCTCACTGGTCGAAAGAGCTGACCCTGATAGACCTCGTCCATTAGGACGGCAAGCGTCCCCATGACCCGCTCGGCCAATGCTCCGACCCCCGGGCCTGGGTCCTCGGCATTTCCCATTTCCACAATGGATTGGAGCAATTCCCCATCGGCTACGCGCGTGATCTGAGCACGGAACTCCAGTTGATCCCCGATCCGGGCGATCCCGCCTGAAACGGCCATCCCCACCCTTAGGCTCTTCGCTGTCTCCAGGGTGCTAATGCCCTCGGCCTGGGCCAAGAGAACGTCCTCAACATGGTTCGGAGCCACCTGCCGGACCTCGGGTATCCGGCCGAGCCCATCAGCTATGGAGTGCGCGACGTACCATCCCAGGTCGCCCAGGTTCGGATCCCCTGTGCGGTTCTCGAATGGGAAAACCGCCACGTAATCCTCAGGGAAGAGCGAATCGGCCTCTCCCCGGAAGAAGACGAAGTACCCAGCCCCCAGTACCGCGACGAGCCCGACCCCTGCCAGGACCCAGCTACTCGCCCTCCATTTCGCTGGAGTATGGGAGGCCAACTGTTCGGGAGTCAGATCGGCAGTCTTCTGGATGCCCTGAGGGGTGACTTCCAACGCCCAGGCGAGGACCAACGCGACAGGGAAGCCAAAGAGAACGAAGATGACGATGTAGTCGTATGCGGCTTCGAGCTGGAGCGTTGGGAGGATCATCTGGGCACCTTCGATCACACCCAATCCCACCAGCACGTAAACTGCCGCAACCCGAACGACCTTCCGTCGCTTCAGCTCAGCCAGGAACAACGAGAGCTTGGACGCCACATTGATGGCTCCGGTGAGAGTGGACAGCCCATCCCTGCCCAGTCAGCCACAAAGAAGAATCATGGGTTGTGGATAAGGTAGGGGCAAGGATCAGAGACGGCTGCCCAGCCGTCACATCTCAGGTCAGTTCACAGCAGGTGTCGAGAAAAAACCCCGCAGCCGATGGTGGTTGCGGGGTCCGGAAATACCGAGTGGAGCCAGCCGGGCTGGAACCGGCGACCTCTGGCTTGCAAAGAGAGATCCCAGGGGGCCAAATCCGGCGGATTTCGCCGCTTTTCGGGCTTTTTCCGGCGACTTTCGCCGCTCTGGGCCTGTGTCTCCGCCGGGTTTCGCCGCCTTCAGAGATACATTCGGGACACAGTGGCGGGAGGGCTCAGTCGGTGGAGTCAGTGCTCCACGTCATCCCGGTACCGATCCAGCAGGGCCTATAAGCGGGGATGGGAGCGGACGGCGTGGCCGAGTGTCAGGTCAATACTGTACTTGTACATGTCGTGAGCAATCCGTCACTCTGTCGGGACGGGACGTTCCGAGTGGAACATGTCTCGAATCACAACCCATTTTCCCTCCGGCGTCCTCCGTAGGAGGTGAATCCATCTGCCAGAGTCGGAGATTGGTGCCGTCGCCCCTTCTGGGGTGAATTCCATCAAGTACGAACCCTTCACGTAAGCCAGATCACCGCAGCCTATGATCTCATCCACGGGGAGTTCATAAGTCGAAAACGAAACCCCTTCCCATGCCCTTTGCCATTCTCTGAGTCCGTGTTTTCCCACCACCTCCGGCTGGCTGGGAGCCCATACCACAAAATCCTCTGCTATGTCCTCTGCCATGGCATCGAACTCTTGCTGCGCAGCCTGCTCTGCATGGCGCGCCTCCATAGCCCGAATAGCGGAGATGTCCTCTTCGGTTAGCATGCACGGACCTGATGGCGAACCCTCCGGGGTAGCGTCACCACTCATAAGGCGTACTCCTTTCCGCACTCTTGTGAGACTTCCGAACAGCTATCTCGAAATCGCCGAAAGAACCATCCCAATCCCGGGAAACCCCCACTGCACGAGCTTCCGCTCTTTCAGGCGCTGGAGGAGGGAGGGAGAGGGCATGGGCGTCCGTCATTCTCCGCCCGCACCCGCATCCCGCAACAGCTCAAAGAAGTTCTCGATGAGTATCAACCGATCGCCTTGGGAAGCTTCGTCTGATTCCACCTTCCGCACCATTATGAATCGCTGATCGTCGGGCGTTACGTCGTAATAGGTTCTCGCACCTGTGCCGACGGCACGCCAACCGGACGGATCAAACAACATCTTCCTGTCGATCACGGAAAAACTCGGTGAAGTGGCTACCGCCCCGGAAATCATCTGGCCCTGACCATCGATATAGAAGATCTCGTTCCCACTGTTGGACCACCGCGGTTCCGATCCGCCGTCGGACGAGACTATCCAGCGCCCCTGCTCGACATCAGGAAAACTTCGGACGTACACCTCAGATTCGCCCGATTCGGTGGATGTGTAGAGCAACCAACGGCCATCAGGAGACAAGCTGGGGTGAGTCTCATCGTGGTCACCCTGGAGCATCGGGGTAGGTGCACTGTCCACACCTGGCCTGAAGCCCCAGATATCCCGTCCACCAACGG
>JASFVN010000242.1:0-7016 GCA_050049805.1 Gemmatimonadota bacterium | reverse complement strand
ACTGAATTCTTGCGACTCCTCCTTCTTCCCCTCCGGTTCTTGCCCGATCCCACCACCCTCCCTCACATCTCTCTGCAGCTCATAGTGTCCTTGCATTCCCTCTACTCATTCTCGGACGAGAATGGCCCCGGCGGGTACTCCGCCGGGGCCACGTTGTCTTTCCTCTCACCGCGGTTGCTCGGCGGTGGGCGATCCTGTCTACTCGCCGTTGAGCGTTTGGACAGGATCCACTCTGCTGGCCTGCCGGGCCGGGACGTACGAAGCGAGGCTGGCCACCCCAAAGAGGGCCAGGACAGCCAGAAAGAGCACGATCGGATCTCTGGAACTGACCTCATAGAGGAAGCTGTCCAGAATCCTTCCTGCCACCATCGCTGCCCCCAGACCTATGGCCATGCCCACCAAGGTAGGCCTTGCCGTCTCCAGGAGGACCATCCGGATCAGGGATTCCCCCTTGGCACCCAATGCCAGACGAATCCCCATCTCCTGCCTCCTTCGCGAGACCAGATGGGCCACCACACCGTAGAGGCCGGCTGCGGCCAGGGCCACGGCGATCCAGGCGAAGACCGAGAGAAGAACCAGGAAGAACCGGACCGGGGCCAACTCCTCCGAGACCAGGGACTCCATGGTGGTGACGTTCCGAAGTGGGAGGTTCGGGTCCATGGATTCGACCTGACCCCTGATAGCCGAGAGGAGGGGACCAACCCCCTCGGCGTGGCGGACGAGGACGTTCATGGATCCGGGACCCATTTGGCTCTGAGGTACATAGATCTCTGCCGGGGAGGCGTCCGTGATTCCATAGGTCCGCACATCGGGCACGACCCCGACGATGGTCCAGGTCGGAGAACCGAATCCCAGGTTGGCAGTGACGCGGACCTGTTGTCCCAGGGGGTCTTCTCCGGGGAAGTTCCTTCTGACGAATGTCTCGTTCACCACCCCCACCAGGCTGGATCCTGAATTGTCAGATGGCTCCAGGCCTCGACCTCTGATGATGGGGATTCCGGCGGTTTCCAGGTAGGAGGGCGTTACGGCCCTGAGGGAAGATAACGGCCGATTGGCAGGTCCCGGATCCGGCTTTCCCTCCACGAGGACGTCGCCGGAAGTCCCCCATCGACTCATGGGGGCTCCGAATGCCGATCCCACCGAGATGACCCCCGGGATATTTCGAATCCCCTCCTCCAACTCCTTGAAGAACCCGTGGATCTCCGAAAGCTCCGAGTATCGTGCCTCCGGAAGGGACAGGTCGAACCGGAGGACGTTCTTCGTCTCGTAGCCCAATTCCACATCCCTGAGTTGCACAAGGGTCTTCAGGAGAAGACCCGAGCCAGCCAGAAGGGCCAATGAGAGCGCCACCTCACCGGCCAGAAGGGTGTTCCTGGCTCGGGCGGACCGCCGGCCAGCAGCTCCTCCCTGCCGGCCCCGGCCCAGAGCCTGGGAAGGAGAGGTCCGGGCCAGCTTGATGGCCGGAGTGAGGCCGAAGACCAAAGCCACCAGGAGGACAAGGCCGAAGGTGAAGAGGAGAACGGTTCCGTCCAAACTCACCTCCTCCAACCGGGGAAGGGCCCCTGCGGAGAATCTCCGGAGCAGGCCCACACCCCCGAAGGACAGCCCCACACCCCCGAGCCCTCCCAGCCCGGCCAGGACCAGGCTCTCCGTCATTACCTGAAGAAGGAGACGTTTGCGACTCGCCCCAATGGCAGCCCTGACCCCCACCTCCCCCAAGCGTCCCTGGGACCGAGCCATGAGGAGGTTGGCCACGTTGGCGCATGCCACAAGGAGGACAAGGGCTACGGCCCCGAAGAGAGTCCAGAGTTGGCTTCGGACGCTCCCAACCGTCACCTCATCTAGGCTGAAGAGAGCGAAACGCTTCTTCTCGTTGGAGTCGGGATAGGCCTCGGCCAACTGGTCTCCCAGGATTTTCAACTGGTCGGAGGCTGTCACGAGGGTCGCCCCTCGGGCCAGCTGAGCGATGACCCGATAGTTGTGACAGCCTCGCCCACACGCTGGACTCTGGACCATGGGACGCCAGAGTCTGGCTCCATCAGGATATTCGAACCCCGCGGGTGCGACACCCACCACCTGGAAGGTCTCTCCCTCCAGCTCCAGGGTCCTTCCCAACACCTTGGGATCCCGGCCCAACTCCTCGGTCCAGAACCCATGGCTCACCACCACCACGTTGGGATTACCGGGGTCACCCTCCTCCCACTGGAGATCTCTTCCCATGAGGGGCTCCAGGCCAAAGGCAGCCAGGATGCCGGAGGTGACCTGGCCCACGGGAATCAGGGCTACGTCGCCGATCCCCGTGAGGACGTCATCAGACCGCGTGTAGCCCACGACCCCATCGAAGACCGGAAGATCCTGGATGTCCCGGATATCCTCCTTCGCCATGACGCTCAGGCTTCCGGGGCGATCGACGTTTGTTCGATAGATCCTCACGAGGCGTCCCGGCTCCCCATATGGAAGAGGTTTCAAAAGGACTCCGTTCACCACGCTGAAAACGGTGGTGGTGGCGCCCACGCCGGCGGCGATGGTGATGAGGGCGACCAGGGTGAAAAGAGGGTTTCGACGCAGCGACCGAAGGGCGAAAACGAGATCTTGTCTGACGTTGTCCAGCATCTGTCCGATTCCTTGGGATGGGGGTTCGGGGGCTGAGTGGGTTCTCGGGGGCTCCTGCCCGAGGGCGGAGAGGGACGGGGTTTCCCCTCTTCCCTTCACTCTCCTTTCCTTGAGGCCGGAGAAGGCCATGTCCCATGCCGTTCGGGCCATGAACCAACCTGCTGAACCCACACTCCTTCGGTGGGCTTGGCCCATCTCGTCTAGGAACATCTCCTCCATCCCTTCCCCGTGGAGGGCCCGAAAGCGTGACGGGAACGCCCGGAGAAAGAGCCGAAACAGGTGAAGATAGACCCGTCTCGGGCCTCGTCCGGGCGTCATATAGCCACCTTCGGAAAGGCATCCTCAGCCGCTTGGAGGGCCACTTTCAAACGCCGCGTCTCAGCTTTGGCCGCCGCCACCCCTTCAGAGGTGATGCAGTAGTACTTCCTCGGTTTCCCACGTTGGGGACCCCCCTCATCTGGCGGGTCATTCGACTCTTCCACCCAACCCCTCTCCATGAGGCGTGCCAGGGCACGGTAGAGGGAGCCGATCTCAGGGGAGATAGCCCCCTGGGACTGCTCCTCCACACCCTTCTTGATGGCGTATCCGTAAAGCTGCGCCGGGGCCAGGATCAGGAGGACGTGGAATTCCAGCGGGCTCAGCGGCGTTGGGAGATGGGGCGTCATTTCTTTGTCGACCATGTGAGGGCTCTCCCCTGGTTACATGCTTGAGACATGTATTAAGACACACGGTCTCTCTCGATGGTTGCAGCTGGATTGATTGTCTGAAGCTCCCTGGCCCTGGGGATGGATGTAGACCGCCTATCCCAGGTGCCTCTGGATCTGGATGCTGCCGAGCCCACTCCAGGGGAGACTACCGCCCGTTACGGGGAGGTAGCCGAGCGCCTTCGGCGGGTTCCGGGTGTCAGGGGAGTCGGATTGTCGGATTTGCCATTGGGGTGGATATGAGGCCTGACATCTGCCTGGGTTGCGGGGGGCCACGTCGGTTCCCCCCTCTTCCAAGTCTCCCCCAAGGATCCACTTGTGTCTGGCTCGGTGGTGGTGCTGCTGCTGGTCGTATCCCTCGTAGCCAGCGGACTCCCCGCTTGGCGGGCAAGCCGAGCCGACGCAGCGAAGAGACTCAAGCAGGGAGGCGGCAAGAGTCCACTGTAGAACCCGAAAGGAAAGGAATCAGTAGTGATTCTATTGTCGGCAGTCAGTTCCCGCCTATGCCCTATAACGTTCTGCGGGCTGCCGGACGGGCCGTCAGGCCCGTACCCGAAGCCGCCCCACATGTACGACGCTCCGCGACCCACAACCGTCACCGGCGCAGGGCCACGAGCGACAGCGAGTGTGCGGCAGGCCCTGCTGTTAGCTGCAATCGCGTCCCACCAATCCAAAGGATCAACCTTTTCATGGCCGAAGAGGGCCGAGGGGGAGGACCCGCTCCGTTCTGGCACCGCTCGGCAACGGAAGACAATTAGCGGGACCCGCTATCGAGAGCGGAAACCTCCAAATCGCCGTGGAGGAACGTGAGTACATTCCAGATCCCTTGGGCAGTGCGAGCGGCAAACTCCACTGTTCCATCCTCGTTCATGTCCCAAAAGACTACCGGCTCGTATTCGGTCCAATAAGGACCGCCGGGTAAGGTCAGGTCATACCACTCTCCCAATCCTGAATCATAGCAGTCGACGTAGTCCGATCTCCAAGCCTCTTCCTCGGTCTTCTCCATCCCGAAATAGACGCAGGGCGGCACCGCAAGGTCTCCCTCTTCGGCGGGATCCGGCGCCCAAACCCTCACGTACTCATCTGGGCTTGCGTGAAATCCTCCCGTCGTGAAGTAGCCGTCCGGGTGTTGTATTGCCGAGAACGGTCTGGAGTGCTGTCCTGCCACCACCAGGTCCAGGAGGCCGTCCCCACTGAAGTCAACAAACGCCGCGCCCATCATGAACATGCCGTCCACGTTCGGCCGACCATGTCCATATTGCATCGGCCAGGGAAGGCGGTAATCTCGTGTCAGATCGTGGGAAAAGAGCCTGCCCTGGTCGAGCCGTTCTAGGGCCACAGCTAGGAGGTAATCGACTGCTTCGGCAGGCTCCCGAATGACGGCACCGGCGAGCCCACTGTCCAGTTCTTCCTCGTCCATCCACATATAGGCTCGCGCCCGGCGCCTTGGGCCAGCCTGTTCGAGCCAGTCCACTGCTGCAAAGAGTGTATCGGAGGCCGATGAGAGTGGTTGCGACACCTCTGATGATAGGATTCGGTCGAGCTCAGCGGGGTCTATATCCATCCATTCTTGCACCACCTGTCTGGCAGATCCCACCATCGCTTCCCCGGTGGTCCATTCTCGGCCGATTCGGCGAACGACCTCCAGCCTTCTCTCCAACTTGTGCGAATATTCGGCCCGTGTGGCTGAGTCGGACGCCAGATTGACGTATCCGGCCGGGTCAAGTTCGATCAGACGACTGACGCCAAGTCCCCCGTCCTCCATGGAAGCAAAGAAACAGACAGGCAGATCGTTGGACTCGAGCCACGCGCAGTCGAGACCCATGGCCCGCATGGGGTAAGCCCACACAGCCGAACCCATACTGGTACTGGGATAACCCCCTAACTGTTTGTGAATAAGGCTCCCACCATCGTTGTAGAGCAGATCTTGGGTGAGGGGTACCCCTTCATGACTCGGCTCGGGGCACGTGGCCAACACGATTGAGGGAAATCTTCCGTCCGACCTTAGTGAGACCACCTTGGCGTCCCAGATTCTAGGGGACTCTTCGTCAGGTCCCCTCACTGAGAACTCGAAGTCGCCTCCTTGGCTGAGTTCTACTCGCACCGATGAATCGGTCACGGTGAGTTGGTCTGGTTCACCGTCTTCATCGAAGTCGCCCTGCAAGGGATCGGGGATGAGGTCCTCGTCGATATTCTCCGCGACTATTCCGATTCGATAGCGATTAGAAACGGTGCCAATTGGTCGGTCTCCCCCGGTGCAGGACTCAGCTACAACAGCGATACCGAAAAAAGTCACCAAATAGACAAACCTGGGCGAAAAACTAAGAATCTCCAACATGTCATAATCCTGGGAATCTCGGCCTCTTCAAGTGCACTCATCCCCTCCCGCCAGATCAAAACAAGCCCTTAACCGACCTTCCTTCGTACCATTGAAGAACAAGAGTCATCACGCGATTGCAGCTAACGTTCCAGGGTGCCGACGTGGCCCAACCACACGCCCGTTCCCGACACCCGCCTACCCGCTCGCAGCACGAACGCTCAGGCAACCGAAACGCCATGGGGCCATGTGTAACTGGAGCGAGCCCAGCGAGCGGAAGCGGCACCCGTGTGTTAACTGACGTCGCTGCCTGCCAGCCTTCGTGAGCATCTCTCGCTCACGCGCCAATATCCGCTCTGCCTACCGCCCACCCGAATCCGTATAGAGGGCGCGTTCGAAATTCGAGAGCAAGTTGATTGCCTTCTCATCGTAGAAGGGCAAGACCTGGAGCAGTAGGACCACACCGATGTCGTTTTGACGGTCGATCCAGAAATGTGTGTTCTCAATGCCGGCCCAACTAAGGCTCCCTGCTGGTCGGCTCTCAGCCTCACTCCCAACGCTGATCTGGAACCCAAGCCCGAATCCGTCCCGACCTGCCCCCAGCGGGAAGTCATTCGACCACGCCGGGATGGCCCCGGGCTGCTTCTCGACCACCATCCCATCAAGTTGGTCTCGAGTCATTTCCGCGACACTCGCCTCGCTCAGAACCCTTTTTCCCCGCCACACACCACCACCGAGGATCATCTGAACGAAATGGGCATAGTCGTCAGCAGTAGAGAGCAGACCGCCGTCCCCCCGCACGGTCGGGATATACGGGTCCGGTCGCGGTTCGCCCTCAAGCCTGTCGCCCACACGGCGATACGTCGCTACAAAACGACCGGTATCGGCTTGAGCTAGCTCGAACGAAGTGTCGTCCATACCTAGGGGTGTCAGGACCTGCGCTGAAAGAAAACCGGGCAGGGATTCACCTGAGACAGCCTCGATGATCCATCCGAGGAAAGCGGTCCCCATCCCATAGGTCCAGCGCTCACCTGGGTCATGCAGGATGGGTTGTTCGCGAGGTGACAACCCGGACACTCGGTCGAGTTGGACGAGTTCCGAACTCGCGAACGCATACCCGAAACCCGAGGTGTGCCGCAATAGATCACGGATGGTGATCGGACGCGAAGCCGGGCGTGTCGTGAACGTGGCTGCGACGGTGTCGATACCGACGAGCACTTCGCGATCCTTAAGTTCCGGCAGGTACTCCGCCGCCGCTGCATCTAGCTCGAGGGCACCCTTCTCGACGAGCTGCATAATACCGACCGATGTAATGGGCTTTGTCATCGACCATATCTGAAAGATCGCATCCGCTCGCATGGGCTTCACACCGGAGGGTTCCA
>JASFVN010000241.1:0-7111 GCA_050049805.1 Gemmatimonadota bacterium | reverse complement strand
AGAAATCTCACCGATGACCAGCTGCGGGCCATCGGCGATTCCGGGGGGATCGTGGGCGTCAATTTCGCCCGGGCTTTTCTTCGCCGGGATGGCTTGGGGGACAAGCGGACCACGGTCAAAGAGATCGCCAGACACGTGGAGTACATCGCCGAGAAAATCGGGGTGGAGCACGTGGGCCTGGGCTCGGATTTCGACGGAACCCAGGTGCCTCAGGACATGGCCGATGCCTCGGGGCTACCCAAGCTCATGGATGCCCTGAAGGAGCGGGGTTTCAAGGGCGCCGCCCTGGAGAAGATCGCCCACGGGAACTGGCTTCGCGTCCTGAAGGAGACCTGGAAGCGGTAAGCGCCGGGGGAAGCCGGCGGGGGCGGCCGGCCTAGACGCCGGGGGGCCGGTCCCCGGGACCGAGACGGCCCAACGGCCCTCCCCCAACACCTTCTAGAGGTTGAAGCAGACCGTCTTGGGCTCCGTCATCTCCTGGAGGGCGAACCGGATGCCCTCCCTGCCCAGACCGGAGTTCTTGATGCCCCCGAAGGGCATGGCATCCATCCGGTAGTCCGTGGAATCGTTCACGATGACAGCCCCTGCTTCCAGGCCCTCCACAGCCCGGAACGCCGACTCCAGGGAGGAGGTGAAAACAGCAGCCTGCAGACCGAAGTCGACAGCATTCGACCGCTGGATTCCTTCCACCAGGTCTCTCACCGGATACAGGTTCACCACAGGCCCGAAGATCTCCTCACAATCCACCTTCATTCCCCTGCCAACATTGGTGAGAACGGTGGGCCAATAGGTGGCACCCTCCCGATTGTGGCCGCATTCCAGGTTTGCCCCTGAGGCCAGCGCCTCCTCCACCCAGCTCTCCACCCGCATCGCTTCCCCTTCGGTGATGAGGGGGCCCATGTCGCAGTCCTCCTCCAGCTTGGGCCCAACCTTGTACTCCAGGGTCCGTCTCACGAATCGGTCACGGAACTCCGGAAACACGCCTTCCTCGATGTATATGCGCTGCACGCCGATGCAATTCTGCCCTGCGGCCCAGAACGCTCCGGAAGCACAACTCTCCACGGCGGCTTCCAGGTCGCAGTCAGCCAATACCACCACCGGGCTGTTGGATCCCAACTCCATCCCGATCTTCTTGAGCCCTGCCTGGCGAGTCACCTCCAGGCCGGCTTCCACTCCTCCTGTGAAGGAGATCATGCGGACCCGGGGATCGGAGACGATGGCGGCTCCGACCTCACCGCCGGGCCCGGTGACGACGTTCAGTATTCGAGATGGCAACCCGGCCTCGAGGAAGAGCTCGGCAAGCTTCAGGGCCGATAGGGGGGTAACGGTGGCAGGCTTCAGGACCACACCGTTGCCGCCGGCAATGGCGGGTCCGAGCTTGTGGGCCACCAGGTTCAGCGGGTCGTTGAAGGGGGTGATGGCTCCGATGACTCCGATGGGGCACCGATAAAAATACCCCCGTCGGTTCTCCGATCCTTTCTGCTGGTCGAAGGAGATGGTCTCCCCCAGGATCCGGGTAGCCTCCTCGCTCGAAACTCGCAGGGTCTGGGTGCAGCGATAGGCTTCTTTCCTGGCCTCCCGGATAGTCTTGGAGCCTTCCCGAGCGATGATGACGGCAAACTCCTCTTGCCGCTCCTCCAGGAGCTCCGCCGTCCGTCGAAGGATCCGGGCCCGCTCGCCCGTGGGAAGGTCCTGATTGATCCGGTATCCCTCCAGGGCCGCCGTGACAGCCTGGTCCACATGGGCCGCGGTCCCCTTGGGAACCATATCGATGACCTCCCCCGAAAAGGGATCGTGAACCGGGATCTCCTCAGAAGCTCCTACCCAATGGCCGTCGATCAACATCCGCATAAAAGGAGGCTCCTCCAGCTGTGGTCTGCTCTTCAATACGCTCGTCCGTGGGAATGATGTGCATCCCCTTCCACCCTCCGTCGACCCCAAGAATGCAGGGGTAGGTTACCCCGGGCCAGGTGGACGATTGACCGCGGGCCCGGACAGCACCCAGATTCTCCAGCCGCCCGACCGCTATCTGACCCCAGGAAACCGAGAGGACATCCTACGTGAAGCCCACGAACGCAGAGTTGCGGGCGCTGGCCCGTCGGGATCCAGCCCTGGGAAAGATGATGAAGAACCTTCCCTCCTTCCCTGATCTCCCGGGGAAACCGAGACGGCCCTATTTCCACACCCTGGCCAGGATCATCATCTATCAGCAGCTGGCTGCGGCAGCGGCCAGGACCATTCACGGCAGGGTCCAAGCTCTGAGCCCCAACCCCCGGAGATTTCCGACGGCAGGGGAATTCCTGGCCATTCCCGAAGGCGATCTGAGGAACGCCGGCCTCTCCAGAGGAAAGCTGAGGGCCATACGGGACCTGGCCCAGCGGGTCGAGAAGGGCCAGCTGCGACTCCGGACTCTATCCAGGATGTCCGATGAGGAAATCCTGAAGGAACTGACGGCGGTATGGGGGATCGGGGAATGGAGTGCCCAGATGTTTCTCCTCTTTCACCTCGGGCGTCCGGACGTTTTCGCCCCGGGGGATCTTGGGCTCCAGGAGGGCATCCGGATCCTTGACGGCCTCGCCGAACGGCCCATGCCCTCGGCGGCTGCCGAGCGGGCCCGGGTCTGGGCACCCCTTCGGAGCGTCGCCTCCTGGTACCTCTGGCGCCTTACCGACGGGGGAGAGATCTGACCCCGGCTAACCGAACCCGTTCATTTACCCACTCGTTCCGTGACCAGGGTGGCCGGTTCATTCAACTTGAAGACCGGGTAGACCTGGGCCTCCGAGCTCCACTGTGCCGCCAGGTACTTGTCGAAGAAGTTCCAGAACACCAGGCCGTCGTCGCTTTCCGGCTCCAGGAGGGACGCGGCCACGGCGCCCAGGGCCTGGGCCGTGGTGACGAAGAAGGTGCCCGCCGGGAAATGCCGCTCGACGGTGGAGTACTCCCCTGTCATTTGAGTGTTGTAATGCCCCTGATTCAGCCGAGGAGACCCCGTAGCCTCCGCTACGATGAATTGCTCGACTGACAAAGTCACCGGCTCCATCAAACGGTCCACCGTGATCCCGTGTTGCAGGAGCTTCGTTACCACCTCCTTGTCCTGCACGGAGATCAGATAACCCCTGGGCCAGGACGCCGTCCGCGTGGGTACCCAATCCGCCAGGTAGGGGACGTCGGCGTATGTCCGGAGGGTCTCGGTAGGCCGGGCTCGTGGCCGCCTGCCCTCGGTCCCGACCATCTCCATCTCGTATCCCTCGATGGTGATCCGGTAGTCGATGGCCTGGCTGTCGAATTCGATGGCGAACTCAGCGGGCAACCGGCCGAGCCCCCGCTCCACCGTCCTCCCATCGGCACCCCGAACAAGCTCTACCACCTCGTCCTTGTTGTCGTAAAGGTAGTCCAGGAAGGTCCTGAACAGATCGTAGGCACCTTTGACCCGGGTCTCGAAGTCCACGTAGGGGTATTGCTCATTCAGCACGGAAAGGCGATTCCGAAGCCCTACATAGTTGCTCAGATACCTGGGCTGGGGCCCCAGGGGGATCCAGCCGGCCTCCGGGTCGGTGGCGTCGATGAAGTCGCCGTGGGGAATCGTGAGGAGCCCGTAGTCCTCCCTGGTGCGGCGGGTGATCTCGGGCAGGACCACATCGGCCATATAGGCGAAGATCTCCCGGTCCCCGTTGGGATTCAGGCCCCAGGTCCAGGTAACGGGCTCCTGGTGGTACGACCCATTGTGGGTGTGACTGTCCAGGAAGAACACGGGGTCCCATCGCAGAAGGACGTTCTCCACCAGCCCCGCAGCTTCGGGGCTCTCCAGCTTCATTCCGTCACGGTTCAGATCCAGGTTCTGTCCGTTGTACCGGATCCCGACCCCACCCTCCGGACCCATCTGATTGGTCCGATTCTGGGTGCTGATTCTATCGTTTCCGTCAGGGTTGAAGTTGGGACAGATGAGGATGACCAGCCGGTCCAGGTAATCCCGGGCCTGTCTCTGAACGATGTCCCGGGCCAGCATCAGAGCGGCCTCCTTACCCTCCACTTCCCCGGCATGGATATTGGCCTGCAGATAGACCACCGCCCGATCGTCGTAACCCAGGTCCGAGGGGGACGTCGGCACCGGATCGCCGATAATGATGAGGGGGAGAGGCCGCCCCTCGGTGCTCGTTGCCATGGTCTCGATCCGGATGAGGGGACTCGAGGCCTGGAGTTCCGAGACGAAGGCCAGGACATCGGAGTGCAAGGAAGTTCTGGTGAAGCCGCTGGATTCGGCCACGGTGGTGGGACCTTCCTGATTTCCCTGCCCCCATGCCGGTTCAGGCGCCAGGGCCACCGCCAGGAGCAGAATGACCGGGGGTACGAAGAAACGCATCATTTCTCGGACTCCTCTTTCTCGGGTGGCAGTACCGGTTTCACCCTGTACAGCTTTCGAATGACGGCCTCGTCGAAGGCTTCCGCCTCGCACTCGACCTCGAACTCTCCATTGGCGAGGTACCGAAGTGTGGAAGTGGTGTGGGCCAGCCCGATCCTCCCCATGAGATCCATCCAGCCGCCCCGGGCCGTCTCATCCGGGGCTTCGGTGGTGATGGAGAAGTAGGTGATGCGAGGGCTGTTCAGGCCGTTCCCAATGCCCTCGCTCCCCCGGAGCCTCATGTTCACCACCATCCCGTTGTGGAAGTATTCCGTGAACCCGTCACGGTCCTGTTCGCCGTACTTCTTATAGCGGGCGTAGAGGCGTTGGTTCATGGAGTGGACCTCCTCGTCGGCCGTGACGGCGGCCGCCATGGAGTCCAGAATGGCGAACTGAGCCTTCTGGTATTCGGGGTTCTCCTCGTCTTCCACCCAAGAGAACCCAGGAATGAACCAGCCCCGGGGTACCCACCAGGTTCGGGGACCTACCCTCCTCCCTCGGGCCCAGGCACTGTATCCGGCGAAGTACTGGACCCACTCGTGGCTCGGATATCCGTGGGGGTTCAGATAGATGTCAGGGAGCCAGGCTTCCCGGATCATCCGGCGAGCCTGGGACTCGGGATAGACCGGATCGTCGGAGTTTCCGCCGCTCGTCGCATCCAACCCCAGGGCTCCCGGCCGGCCCGCATGGAGCATGTGATCCGGGTTTACCAGCTGCCTCTCGTAGGCCAGAGCCGCGCCGTCAGGGTTGGTCATGGGGTGAAGCACGACGTTGACCTTCTTCAACATGCTTTGATAGGCCGAATCGGTGACCAGCAACTCTCCCAGTCGCAGGATGTGGCTGGTGCTGGAGACCTCGTTCGCGTGCTCCCGGCCGCTGACGAACAGCGTCGGTTTGAGCGCGTTCAACTTTGCCTGGGAGACATAGCGACCACCCTGGAGCGGGAGGAAATCCGCGGCCCACACCTTCTGTCCGAGAAAGGACTCGGTGAGGTAGTAGACGTCCACGCCCGGGAAGGTCCCGAGGCGGGCAAGGAGCTCCTCGTTCTCCTCCACGGAAATGGGGGTATCCCACTGGACGATGGGCCCGCCGTCCCACCGCCACTCACCGGCCGAGACCCTGGGATTGTCCGTGGATCTGGGGCCCATGCTCCTGGGAATCAGCACCGTTTTCTGGTAGGTGCTGTCATCTTCCAGCCGGAAATCCACCGCCAGCTCCCCCACTCGATCCCAGGAGAGGGTCTCCTCCATGAGGCCTCGGTCGTGGAGGTTCCTGAGGTTCCGGAGCATCCCCTCCAGAAGCTCCACGTTCAGGAATTGTTGGTCGATTGCCGCTTCGCTGCTGCGGGCAGCGAACTCCTCGTATCGGTCGATGGAGTCGGAAACCGTAGCTCGGACCATGAGCTGCCTGACACCCTCCTCCCCAGCAGCCAGGGTGGCCCCCACAAGACCAAGCTCTTCCACGGGAAGGGGGGTGAGTTCGTATCGCTGCAGAAGGGGAGAGGACCCTCCCTGAGTCCAAGTTCGGACAACCAGCTCCGGGTTCCCTCGTTCTTTTCCGGTGAGCACCAATCGGGCTTCACCGGGCTGCCCCGCCCCCGACGGATCTACGAAGGGAAGGACCCGGCCGGGATTGGAGAGGGAGGTCTGGTATCGCCCCGCGATGAGGCTGAAGAGAGTGTGGGTCTCGAAATAAAGATCCTCGTGTAGCGCCTCCAGAGAGCTGATGGTCTCCTCGTCCACGCCGATACGATGATCCGGTTCACTGAGCCGGAGGTCGACACGGAACTCGTCGAAGAACGGCGCGTTGTCCCCGGATGGATTGCCGTCCTGGGTATCCATGACGTAGGAGATAATCTTCCCAAAAGTCTCGGTCTGGAGTCGATCCCAGAACCGTTCCGGGTCGGTGACGATGCGCTGGTCCACCAGGGTCTCTCCGCCGGAAGACGCCGTGATCCATCCCGTTGTCACCCTGACCTGCTCGTATTCGGGGAAGAGGTCAAAGAAAGGCCGGATAACGTAGCGGGGATTGAAGGTATCCCGCAGGATCAGCTCTCCCGAAGGGTTTCGGGCTTCGAAGGTGTAGATGGGGTCCTTCTCACGGGTGGGGTAGAAGGTGACCACCGAATCGGAGATTCCCAGCTCTCTCGCCAGGATGGCGTCTATGGGGTAGACCTCCTGGAGCCAGCGGGTCTCGGCGGCGATGGTCTGCCACCTCACCTCTTCCGACTCCTCCAGCGTGTGATAGGTGAGGTCGATGGATGCCACCTCCCTGCCCCGCAGCTGGGGCAGCAGGACGTCGTGGATCCAGGAATAGCCCTGTTTGTAGGCGCTGAGGACATGGACGGTGGCTTCGGATGCGCCCCTTTCCGTCAACTCCTTCTCGATCTCCGCTCTCAGCTGTTCACGGATTCCCGGGGGCTCACTCACTCGGACCTCGACGAAGGCAGGCTCTGCCCTCTGGACGGTGGGATAGACCTCCTCCTCGAGAACCCGCCTCACATCGTCCACTTCCCAGGGGATTTCCCATTCCTGAACGAAGATGGTATCTCCGACGCCGAAACCGGTGGGCCAGCTACGGACCGAGACCTCCGCCGAAGGGAACCTCTCCCGAACCATGGAAGCCGCCATCTCTTCCACCCCTTCCGGGACTTCGAGGGCGGCCAGCTCCACCGCCACTCTGGACGGGGGCTCGGCGGTCATTCGATCCATC
>JASFVN010000240.1:0-7116 GCA_050049805.1 Gemmatimonadota bacterium | reverse complement strand
TGTTCCTTGCCACGGACCTGAAACATCGCCGTCGCGTGGCCGTCAAGGTCCTCCGCCCGGAGTTGGCCGCCGGGCTCGGTGCCGAGCGGTTCGTTCGCGAGATCGAAATCTCGGCCAGGCTCACCCATCCCCACATCCTCCCCCTCTTCGACTCCGGTGAAGCCGACGGTTTCCTCTATTACGTCATGCCTTATGTGGAGGGCGAGTCTCTCCGGGACCGGCTGGCCCGGGACGGGAAGGTTCCCGAGGAAGAGGCGATTCGGATCACCGATCAGGTTGCTTCGGCTCTGGCGTACGCTCACGAGCGGGGAGTGATCCACCGGGACATCAAGCCGGGAAACATCCTCCTCACCGGAGATCAGGCTATCGTCGCAGACTTCGGCATCGCCCGGGCGGTGGCGGCGGCCAGCACGGAAGGGCTGACGGGAACCGGGTTGGCCGTCGGTACACCCACTTACATGAGTCCAGAGCAGGCCCTGGGTGGAGAGGCGGTGGATGCCCGGACCGACGTGTACGCCTTGGGGTGCGTGGTCTACGAGATGGTCAGCGGAAAACTCCCCTTCAAGGGGACAGGTCCTCAGGCTCTCCTGGCCAAGCAGATGGCCGACCGAGGCCCCAGCCTTCGGAAGGCCGACCCCGGCATTCCGGTATTTCTGGACCGGGCGGTGTCCCGGGCCATGGCAACGGACCCCGGGGAGCGGTTCGAGACAGCTTCGGCGTTTGCCGAGGCGCTGAACACAGGGACCATCGTCCGACGGGTACGGTCGAGGAGCAGGCGCCAACGGACTTTGATTGGCGCTGCGGCGGCCGTGGTACTGGCGATTGCCTGGGGTGTCTCCCAGATGATCGGTGGCCAGACCATGGATCGCATCGCGGTGCTCCCCCTCATGGACCTGACCAACGATCCGGAACAGGCCCACCTGGTGTCGGGGGTCCACGAAGCGCTGATCGCCGAACTGGGACGCTTGGGCCTCTCGATGATCTCCAGGGCGAGCATGGCCGGGTACAGGGAGACGGACAAGGGCATCTCGGAGATCGCTCGAGAGCTGAACGTCGACGGGGTCATCGAGGGATCGTTTTTTCGGGAAAGAGACAGCCTGGAGATCGTGGCCCGGCTCTATGATCGAGGTGACCGGGAAGTATGGGCCGGGACCTTCGACGGCGTGCTGCCGAACATCGTGGCCATGTACCGGGGGTTCGCCCGGGCCATCGCCGGCCAGATCCGCCTGGCCCTGGATCCCGGGGACGAGGCTCGCTTGAACGAAGAAGCGCCCGTGAATCCGGCGGTCTACGAGGCCTACCTCAGGGGGATGCACGCCCTCCACAACGCCACTACAGAGGAAGAGTTCGACAGCGCCACCGCCTACTTTCAGCAAGCCGTGGATCAGAACCCAGGGGACGCCCTGGCCTGGGCGGGGCTGGCGGACTGCTACGTGACCCTGGGGCACGACCTCGGGGTTTCGGATCCTGACTTGTGGTCGAATGCCAGGGCGGCTGCTGAAAGGGCGATTCGTCTCGACCCCAATTCAGCGGAAGGGTATGCGGCGCTGGCGGATTACCAGTCCTACTGGGGGCGGGATTGGGAAGCGGCCGAGCAGGCTTTCCGGAGGGCGAACGAACTGAACCCCAGCCTGGCCTGGAACCACTACCATTACGCCTGGTACCTGGCCCTCTTCGGCCGGGTGGAGGAAGCTGTCGCAGAGCACGAGAAGGCGAAAGCCCTCGATCCCCTCACCTCTTACCACACGACCTGGCTCCCGGGTATTTATTGGTTCTCCGGAGACTTCGAGCGGGCCTACGAGGAGGCTCAGGCCCTCGTGGAAGGCCCCTATTCGGACGATCTGATCGCCAACATGGTTCTCGGGAAGAGCGCAGCCTACCTGGGACGGTTCGACGAGGCCATGGCAGTTTGGGAAGAGTTGGTCCCCCGTTATGAGGGCTTTGGGGTATTACTTGGTGAGACCTATGCTCTCGCGGGTCGAAGGGAGGAGGCCCTTCAGGTCGCAAGGGAGGTCGAAGCTCAACCGGTGTCAGGCATCGTGGACGGCGAAGGCCTCTTCTGCCTCTACGCAGCCTTGGGGAACCGGGAGGAAGCTCTCCGGTGGCTCGAATATGAGCCACCCAGTTTCTCGCTGCCCTGGGTTTGGGCCTTGCCGCAGGGCGAAACCCTCCGGGACGATCCCCGTTACCGGGCGGTGTTCCGGCGAATGAACCTGGAGTTCGAGCCGGGCCGATCGGCGCCGGTTCCCGTGCCCGTGGTCCACCCTGATCTTCCCAGTGTTTCGGGTTCCGTCGCAGTATCGTCCATCCCAGCATCTGAATCTCTCCATCCGAGCCCGCCCGACACCCGGCCGGCCAACGAGCGGCCAACGAGCGGGCGCCTGGAGTGACGTCTATTCCCGCTTGAGCGGAGCGACTTTCCATGATCGGCACCACCTTCGGTCACTATCGGATTCTGGAAAAGATCGGCCAAGGAGGCATGGGGGAGGTCTACCTGGCCGACGACTCCTCCCTGCAGCGAAAGGTGGCGCTCAAGTTCCTACCTACGGCTCTGGCCGAGTCCGAGGAGTTTCGGGAGCGGTTTCTGGTGGAGGCCCGGGCGGCGGCGGCTCTCACTCATCCCAACATCTGCGTGATTCATGAGGTGGGTGAGGTTGGTGCCGATGAGACGGAGGCAGGAGAGGCGCGGGGTCGGCCCTTCATGGCCATGGAGTACGTGGAGGGCCAGACGCTTCGGGAGAGGATCCGGGCGGGCACCCTAGCGGCCGAGGCCGTGCCGTCCATTCTTCACCAGGTGGTAGCCGGCCTGGAGGAGGCCCACGCCAAAGGCATCGTCCACCGGGACATCAAGAGCAGTAACATTATGCTCACCGCCAGGGGCCAGGCGAAGATCATGGATTTCGGCCTGGCCAAGGTCCGGGGCGGGCCAGCCCTCACCAAGACGCTGACGACGCTGGGTACGGTGGCCTACATGTCCCCCGAGCAGGCGGCCGGGGACGAGGTAGATCACCGCTCCGATTTGTGGTCCACCGGCGTGGTCCTCTACGAGATGCTCACCGGCGAGCTGCCGTTCCAGGGGGAGCGGGAGACGGCCGTCGTGCACCACATTCTTCACGAACCCCCGAAACCGTTCCAGGAGCTGAAGCCCCCGATCCCGGCTGCCCTCCGGAGGATCGCGCATCGAGCTCTCGAGAAAGACCCCAAAGACCGCTACGCCTCGGCGGGGGAGATGCTGGAAGATCTGGCGAGGTACGAGGCGGGAGTCCAGGCCGAGGAGCTGGGGGTCTTCAACGTCCGGTCTCTCGTGAAGCGTCTACGGCGGCCGGTCGTGGCGATCCCCACGGCGGCAGCGGTGGTCGCCGTGATTCTTCTCGGGGCCTGGTTTGCGCAACGCCGGGCGGAGATTCGGTGGGCTCGGGAAGAAGTCCTTCCCGAGGTCCGACGCCTCATTGAAGCCAACGACGTCTGGCGGAACCTGGTGGAGCCGTACCGCTTGGCCGAGCAGGCGGAGGCCGTTCTAGGAGAGAACGATCCTGATCTGTCGGGGCTTTTCTCTCAGGTCTCCCTCAATGTGGATGTGCAGACAGACCCTCCCGGGGCTGACGTGTACATGAAGGAGTACGTGCATCCGGAGGAGGAATGGACCCATCTGGGTGTTACGCCCTTGGAGGGAGTACGGGTTCCCGTGGGGATTTTCCGCTGGAAGCTGGAAAAGCAGGGCTACGAGGCCGTCCTGGCTGCGGCATCCACCTGGGGAGGGCTTGCCGACTACTCCGGGGAGGGTCCCACCTCGTTGCGCCCCTCGCCCCTCGTTCGGACCCTGGATCCCGAGGGGACTCGGCCTCCCGGGATGGTGCGGGTACCGGCGACCGAGATCCCGTCCGGACTCCTCCCCGACTTCCTCATCGGCCAGTACGAGGTGACCAACCGGGAGTACAGAGCTTTCGTGGACGCCGGGGGATATCGGAACCAGGAATTCTGGAGGTATCCGTTTGTCAGGGAGGGCCGGGAACTGACCTGGGAAGAAGCCATGCAGGGATTGGTGGATCCGTCGGGTCAGCCCGGCCCCGCCACCTGGATGGCCGGAGACTATCCTAGCGGACAGGACGACTACCCGGTTTCCGGGGTGAGTTGGTACGAGGCGGCTGCCTATGCCGAATACTCCGGGATGAGCCTCCCCACCGCATCCCACTGGGACGTGGCCAGGGGGGCGCTTACACCGCTCATCGCCAGCTCGCAGATGGCGGGGTTCAACGTCCTGGCGCCCTTCGCCAACTTCGCCGGGGAAGGTCCGATGCCCGTGGGTAGCATGAACGGCCTCACCGCCTACGGAGCCTACGACATGGCGGGGAACGTCCGGGAGTGGTGCTGGAACGAGATGCCCGGGGGTAGAGCGATTCTGGGAGGCTCCTGGGATGACAACGCCTATGAGTTCGGGAACCTTCGGCAAGCGCCGCCCTTGGATCGATCACCCAGAAACGGAATCCGGCTGGCTTTCTATCCCGACCGAGAGGGAGTGCCTGCCGCCGTCCTCGGGCCCCTCAGCTATGCCGAAGTCGCAGACCGTTGCTCAACCCCTCCGGTCTCCGAGGAAGTTTTCCAGGTGTATCGTGAACAGTTCGCCTACGATCCGACTCCCCTAAACGCCGAGGTGGAGAATCGAGGGGAACGGGCCGGGGGGTGGACCCTGGAACGGGTCTCCTTCGATGCAGCCTACGGTGGCGAGCGGGTCATGGCTTACCTCTTCCTCCCCACAAATACGCCGCCTCCGTATCAAACCGTGGTCTATTTTCCCGGTAGCGCCGCGACGATGATACAGTCCAGCAGCGACATGGAGCGCTACTACGAATTCACCATGTTCCTCTCCTTCCTCGTCAAGAACGGCAGGGCGGTCCTGTTTCCGATCTACAAGGGAACCTTCGAGCGAGGGGGCCCCGACTATCCGACCCTGCATGCGGGAGCCGAAACGATCGCCTACACCGAATTCGCGGTCCAGTTGGTCAAGGATTTCCGGCGTGCCGTGGACTATCTGGAGACCAGGCCGGACATCGACAGCCAGCGGCTGGCGTTCTACGGAATGAGTTGGGGCGGAGTCTTGGGGGGCATCATTCCGGCGGTGGAGGACCGATTGCGCGCCAATATCCTCCTGGCCGGGAGCTGCGAGTATAGACCCGTCCGACCGGAGGTGGCACCGGCGACGTACCTGCCTCGCATCTCGGTCCCCACCCTCATGATGAACGGGAGATACGACCGACACCTTGATGTAGGTATCCGTCCAATGTACGACCTTCTTGGCGCGCCTGAAGAAGAAAAGCGCCTCATTCTCTATGAAACGGACCACATCCCCCCCAGGGCGGAGTACGTCAGGGAGATCATCGCCTGGCTGGATGAGTACCTGGGACCAGTTTATCGGTGAGGTTCAAACGGGTGACGGAGATCTGGCCTCGGCTACAGTACTGAGCAAAGGAGCGACGGGGCCGGCACTGGAGATCAGTCTCCTGTGCGGGCCCTGTCGGATGGGGGCCACTAGGTGGCCGTTGGGGTAGGGGAGGTCCCGGCGACCTTTTAGGCTGCCGAACCTTCCTCCGGGAACAGGTGCACGTCCCTCTGTGGGAAGGGGATGCTGCACCCCGCCGCCTCCAGCTGCTCCTTGCAGCCCTGGGTGACGTCGAAGTAGACCCTCCAGTAGTCCGCAGTGGCGGCCCAGGGGCGTACGACGAAGTTCACCGAGGAGTCGGCCATTTCCACCACTTCGACCTGCGGAGCCGGGTCCTGCAAAACCTTCTCGTGACTCGTCACGACGGAGAGAATGGTTTTCTTGGCCAACTCGAGATCATCGCCGTAACCTACGCCCACAGTCAGGTCGACCCTCCGAATATCGTTCGCCGTGTAGTTGGAAATCTTGTCTCCATAAACGGTTCCGTTGGAGATGATGACTCGGATGTTGTCCGGCGTATTCAATTGCGTCGCGAAGATCCCGATCTCCTCGACCTTCCCAAGGGTTCCAGCCACTTCGACGAAATCACCCACCTTGAACGGTCGAAACACCAACAGCATGACCCCGGCCGCGAAATTGGACAGGGTGCCTTGCATGGCCAGTCCCACGGCCAGGCCAGCGGCTCCCAACACCGCGATGAAGGAGGCTGTGGGAATGCCGAACAGGCCGAGGACGGCGACCACGACAAACACCATAGCCAGCGTGTAGACCATGCCGCTGAGAAAGGGAATCAAGGTTGGGTCGATCTTGCCCCTTTCCATGGCTCGGCGGGTGGCCTTCCGGGCCCAGCCTGCCACGGCCCGACCGATGATCAGTACCAGGATGGCACCGATCACCTTGAGTCCGTACTCCGTGATGAGGCCGCTCATCTGAGTGAGAAGGGCCTGAACATCGAGGTTCGTCATGGCTTTTGCTCCAGTCATGAGAGGGGAGCGGCCTCCGGCCCGGGGCCGAAGACCGGAAAGGACAATCCTAAAGACCGATCCGAGGAACCTGAAGTCACACTGCCGGAGGAAGCGATCCAGCGCAAGCCGGGCTTGAACCGGAGCCCCCAGTGGGCAATCTTCCAGAGGTGTCGGGGAAACGAGATTCTCCCGACAGCCGAGTGGAATACCCGCTGACGTAGCTCAATTGGTAGAGCAGCTGCCTTGTAAGCAGCAGGTTTCCGGTTCGAGTCCGGACGTCAGCTTTCGGAAGTGAGAGCCCCGCAACGGTTTAGACCGAGGTGGGGTTTTTGCTGTTCCGAGGATGTCGGTAATGCGTGGGCGGTGCGTACGCGAGAGATTTCATTTCGGGCCCGGATTTGGCCTCCCCTCCCAGCCCAGCCTCAACCCACCAACAACGCTGACCGAGTCAACTCCCGTAGCGTACGGTCCACCAGTTCCCGCTCATCACCCTGCTCGTATAGCATCAGCCTGATTCTCCCCGCTCGCAATTCATGCTGCGTGAGATCGACGAGGTCGCCCACGTCGTGCTGGCCATCCAGCTTTTGCAGGATGAACCGCGCCAGATCACTCAGGTGCACGCTACGGTGTTTCTGGCTGGAAACAACGTTCCCCTGCCTCGCCTGCAAACGAGCAAGGGGCGTCGTCAGCGGAAAGGTGCCAAGCCGACTCGTC
>JASFVN010000239.1:0-7130 GCA_050049805.1 Gemmatimonadota bacterium | reverse complement strand
CACACAGGCGTAATCCAACTCCTTGTTTCTCAGAAGAAAAAAAGTGGGCGATCCGGTGCTCTGGTGGGCGAAACGATGCTCGAATCGGCGCCGACGCAAAACTCGGCTCGGCGGCACCTCAGAACTCCGATGGCCGGCGACGACGAGAGACGCAAACTCGGCTGGGATAGCCTCGAGCCCGCGGCAGGACAATGCCGAGCAGAAGTCCCCCCCTGATACGTTATCGCGGTAACGCGCTGGCCAGCGGCGACGAGGCCGGTCCGGGGCAAAGAGGCCAGCGACTGGGACGAGGTCAGCCAGCGACGACGAGGAGGGCCAACAACGATGAGGCCAGCCAACGACTACGAGACCAGCCGGCGCCGACGAGAGGTGCGTGCGTGGCTGGGCGGCAGCCCAATGCGCGGCTCGGCACCATCGCAGCCAACGGCCACCAGGCGGGGTGGCACCATCGTGTTCGGCGGCCTGCTTGAATGGGAGAGTGGGAACGGACCTGGAGACAGCGACCCCCGGCGCCCAGGCCATTTTGGAGGGAGAGAGGACTCTGCCAAAAGGCGAGAGGACCCTGGCAACCGGGGATTGCCAGCGGGAGGACGCAGGGACCTTCACCGGGGAAATCACAACATGGTCCGGTCCCTCTCGGCCTCGCCGGGACCGCGGACTGCCTCAGCGGGCTGGTCACGTCATACAGTTCGAAACGGACCGCGGAGCGTTTCAAAGGGCCGTTCACGTTGCGCGGCTCACAGCGGCCCAGAAATCGGGGGCCTTGCTGCTGCTCAGCCAGCAGCCGGATTCAAACCCTCAGATCAGCTCCTCACCCCGCCATCCCAGACGTACCAGGTCGATCCGGTCCATGTCGGCCACGCCGAGGCCGTGGACCGTCTCGGCCAACTGAATGTGGTGGGCCGTAGGTTGCAGCGGCCGATCCTCACCGAAGGCTTCTCGCCGTTTTGCCTGAATGACGCGGAGCCCCACGGCATCGGCCGCCACTGGATCGACGCTCAGGACCAGACCCTGGTAGGGCCAGGTGTAGCTTGGATCGAAGTGGTGGGGCCCGATGTTGTGGAACTGTGGGGTGAGCATGACCAGGACGTTGAGCCGGGTCTTCCCTCTCACCATGGGAAGCTCCCATAGCTTGGCCAGGTCCGCGCAGGCGTCGGCGTGGTAATCGGGAGGGTTGTCGAACGTGATGTAGTTCTTGATAAGGCTTCCGACCCCCGACCAGGAATGGGTCCGCATGGGGCGGGAGTTGATGAGGGCGGTGGCGTTCCGAAAGACTTCTTTCTCAAGGACGTCCCGGTCCCCCGAATCGATATTCTCCTCGGGCACTCCGGCCGACATTACACCTCGCCTTATGGAAGCTTCCACTGCAGCTGGAGTGGGCAGGTTCGTCCACACGTTGGTTTTGATTCCGACGACGTCGTCGGGCTTGATGATGCTTGCCCAGCACGCCTCCGGCGAATCCATGCCGAAAAGAGCCGTCATGGCCTGGTCCATCATCTGTTGGATCCGAGCTCCGTCTATGGCTCCGTCGGCGGAGACCGCGTCCTGGTCTCGGATCAGAACCACCCTGGAAGTGGGTTGGCCCTCCGTCCCTCCTCTCTCGGCATTCAACTCGGGAAGAGCCACTGAGCTTCCCACAGCTGCCATCCCCACGCCCTTCACGAAATCCCGTCGGGAAAGGTCCGCTCTCTTTTCGGTCATGGGTTGTTCCTCATGGAGTGGGGGAGGAAAGGTCTGCAAGGTTAGCCGAAGCGGCCTGCCAAAGGCCCTCGGCTGCCTGCTGCGATGCGGCGTCAAGGACTGCGATCATGAACTCTCCCTGGATCCCCACGAGGGTCCAGGTGCTGCCGTATTTGCTGAAGCTTTCTGCCGTGCCATCAAGAGCCGATTCTGGACCGCCGGATCCGGGGGTCAGGAAGGTCCGGAAGGACTCCTGGGCCTCCGAGGCATCGGCGTCGTCCGGGTACTCGATGACAAGCAGGTAGGTAGAGCCGGGATCATAGCGGGCCAGGGCGACGCGAGTCTCCTGTGAGAGTTGGAGAACATTCTCCCTGTCCAGGTAGTTGTGGTAGTTCAGGGATTGGTGATTGTGAAAGAATCGATCCGAAAACGCGATACGGCCCTCTGTCGGTAGGACCTGCATGAGGGCCGGCCTCTCCCCTGCGGCGGGAAGTGCCTGGGAGATTCCTCGAGCCACCGGTTCCAGGACCGCTGCTGGATCTTCGTACCTCTCCTCGGCGCGGACACATACGAAAAAACGGTCCTGCCAGAAGCAGAGGATGCCTCCCTGCCTTTCGTACCCGGCCCCGATCCCCTCCTCCTCTCGCTCCCGGGAATAGCTGAAGACTCCGAAGGCATCGTCGGAATTGCCCATGTCGAAGACCTCCACAGTGAGTCCCTTGCCGTCGGGCTTCTCGTATCGATCCACGACAACGTCCCTGAAGGCGTAGGAACGGTAGACCTCTCCCGCGCCATTGATGTAATCAAAGATGGATTCCCGGTCGTAGGTGACAGGGTCATTCTGCCTGGTCCATTCCCCGACGGTTTCTGGTAGGAGCATGAGGGCGGATTCCTGGTCCGACCCACTCTCCCCACAGGCAATCACAAGAAAGGGCGCCGAAATCAGCAGCAGCCCGAGGGAACCCGATGCCCGAGGGGGGAGGAGGTGCCTGGCATGGGTGGCCATATCAGTCATGGGTGGCTGTATCAGTCATGGGTGGCCATATCAGTCATGGGTGGCTGTGCCAGTCATGGGTGTTTTCTTAGTTGGAGCTTCGCGAACCTATGTTTTCGACGGGGGCCCAAGCAAGGAAAAAGAGAAACCCCCGGCAGCCGTGCTGCCGGGGGAAGGGACAAAGGTGGGAAGGGTGGATCAGATTCCGCCGCCGCCAACCTTCTCTAACACCACCTTCACCTTCGCTTGCTCCACCTCCCTCATGGCCTCTTCAATTTGGAAGGCCGCCTCGAGGTTTGCCTCCACCTCCGCTTCGATCTGAGCCTCCAGGCCTTCAAGCTGGGCTTCCAGAGTTTCGTCGAGAAGTTCCAACTCTGCATCCAGATGCCGAAGGCGGTTGTCCAGATGGATCTCCACCATCTCATGGACATCGGAGACACAATCTCGAACTGCGTGGACTCTCACATCCGGAGCAACGACGATGGCCTGTCCCCTCCGGCCATGGGAAATGGCGATGGTGGGGGATAGGGCCCTTGCGTCGACCGTACAACCCGGGTCCCCAAAACTCCCTGAATCAGCCAGGGCCAGGGTCGCGGCTCCACCTACCGCAGCTCCGCCCAGGATGCAAGCGATGGCTACCATGTCCGACTTCAACCAGCTCATGACCCCCACCCTTCTTCTGAGATGCTCGTTGCTTTCCAGCGGGTGAATGGGACCTTTGTGGTCCCTCGCCCGAAGGCCTTTGACTATTGGATGCCGGATGGGTGGGAAGAGTTGTCCGCCGACTCGATCCTACCAGAAACCCCACTCTCCGGTCATGAGTACGTACGCACCCAGGAGTCCGTTTGTGACAGCATGGGCGAAGATAGGAACCCAGAGGTTTCCTGAGCGTTTGTATACCAACCCGTAACCGAGACCTGCCAGAAGGCCGGCGAACCATAGATGGTGCTCCGTGGCGAACAGAACCGAACTGATCAACAGGGGCCGGATCTCGATCACGTTCGGTGCCACGGTCAGGAATCGAGAGTTGTGGAGCCACCGCAGAACAAAGGAACGCCAGAACAGCTCCTCCATGACCGGAACCACGATAGCTGCACCGGCCAGCCTGGTGACGACCAACCCCAGGGCGAAACCCTCCTCGGTCCTGGGATCGAACCCCGTCCCGCTACCCAGGCTCAGCTGGGGAAAGTCGAGGTTGATCCAGAAGATGAAAAGCAGGATTCCGACACTCAATCCCAGGAGCCAGTCCTTCCAGCCGAGCCCGCGCAAGCTTCGAAGCTCTCCATAGTTCCTCCAGAGCACTGCCAATGCCAGGAGAGCGAGGGTTGTCCGAATGCCATACGACCACCGACCGTCGAAACCGGGTGGAAAGATCCCTTGAAGCAGAGGATCCAGGGCCATGATCCCGATGAAGATGGCGAAGGGCAGGGTGCGGGTGAGTCCCGGTCGATGTTGCATGAGCTGCATCGGATGAAGGGTCTCGGCGGACGATGGAGATCTCGAGGGGAATCGAAGAAACCCCTGAGACGGATTCTAACACTCAGGGGCTTGGGCCACCTACCAGGAGGACACCGCTCGTCGGAACTGGTAGAAGCCTCCAAGGAGCGCTCCGGCTACCAGGTTCGCCGCCAGTACGCCGGGGACGCCCGGTGATCCTGCCAGGACGCGGTCACCGAACGTGGCCATGCATGCGTAGTAGGCGCCTGTGCCGACAGTGACTCCCAGGAGGGCCCCAGTGGCGAAGTTGAGAGGAAAGCGGCAGTTCTCGCATCCCCAGATCGCTCCTACGCCGAGTAGGGAAAACGCCAGGAAATGGAGGACGGTCAAGGAGAGGAGGTTCCCTGCAAAGATCGCGATGGCAAGGATCTGGGAGATTACGGGCATATCCACAGTGGGCCCGCTGGGGCCCAAGAGTCGCGCACTGAGAGAGAAGGGCGTTGCGAGAGGTTCCAGTCGGGCCAGATCGAACAGAAAGAAGAAGACCAGTACCGCTGCTCCCGCCATGAGGCCGCCCTGAACCCCGGCTTTGGTCTGCCATCTCGAGATCATCTCCCAAAACTCCCAAACGTGAGGAACGAAGAAAAGACGCGAAGTCAGGGCTGGCTACGTCGGCCTGAAGCCCTGGATCTATTCCAAACCGCAGTTTGTTGTCTTGGGAATGGTCCCTTCAAATCCCTTTATAGCGGATGGGGTGAATAGTTGTCAATAAAACCTATTCTCTGGGTCCAATCGGGGGAGGAACAGGGGTGGCGGCCCGGGTGGGCGGAGGGTAGGTGAGATCGCCGCGGGCCGTGGTTCGAGAATTGTAAGAAGCCGCTGAAAATGTTTTTCCGGGCGTTGAAGTCACAGGTCGCCATGGTTAGATAGGTTCAGTCCAAAACCTGACGGGAGAGAATAGATGAGAGTGTTTTCCTCAGTAATCCTGAGCATCCTATTGATTTCTTGTGGTGGGGAGGCTCCACCGCCGCCCCAAGAGATGACCGCCGCCGAGCGGGGGCAGCTTCAGGCCGAAACCCTGGGGTGGGCCGATCAATATCTGGAAGCTGGCACGAACCTGGACGCTATGGGGGTGGCCCTTCTCTTTGATCAGGCCGACGCCCATTTCTTCAGTGGCTCCACCTATTGGTCCAACTGGGATGCGATTCGCGTTGGCCTCGAGGAGGTGTACGGAAGTTGGGAGCAGTGGGAGGGCGAGTGGGCTACGAGGCGAGTGGACGTCCTCTCTCCCGAAGTAGCTGTCCTGACGGGTCAGATCACGGGCCTCCTCCGATTCGACGATGGAAGGGAGTTCAACAACCAGGTCGGTCTGAGCTTCGTCCTCCGGAAGACGGATGCTGGTTGGAAAGGGCTCTTTGGGCATGCGGCAGCATCGAGGACGCTTCGGGAGTAGTAAGACAGAGGACGGTTCGGGAGTAGCAAAACGGAAGACGCTTCGAGAGCAGCAGGACAATCGGTGAAACGACCGGAATGACCTTCGAAGAATACCGCACCTTGGGCAGGACCGGCTTGGAAGTCAGCCGCATCGGGATCTCCGGGGGGTACGGGCTCTCGGCTCCAGCTGTTCAGAAAGCCTTTCACGAATTCGGGATCAACTATTTCTATTGGGTAACACGGAAGCCCGGTATGGAAGCCGCTCTCAGGGAGATTGCCAGGAGCGGGCGGGAAAAGGTGATCATCGCGGCCCAGTCCTACAGCCGGAGCGGCTTCTTCCTGGAGCGATCGGTTGAGAAGGCTCTTTCCGACTTGGCCACGGACTACCTGGATATCTTCTTCCTGGGTTGGTTCAACCATATGCCTAGGAGTGCCCTGCTGGATCGGGCCTTGAAGCTGAAGGAAATCGGCAAGGTTCGCTTTCTGGGAGTAACCGGTCACAACCGGGAATTCCACGGGGAAATGGCTCGCCGGGAGGACACTCCGTTCGACGTTCTTCAGGTGAGGTATAATGCCGCTCACCGGGGAGCGGAGACCGACGTATTTCAAGGCTTGCCGGAAGTACGTCCGGGCATCTCCACCTATACGGCCACCCGATGGGGAAAGCTGTTGAGGGCGAAGAAGATGCCGCTCGGCGAGGCACCCATGACAGCTGCGGATTGCTACCGGTTTGCCCTTTCCCACCCGGCCGTGGACAACTGCCTGGCGGGGCCCCGGGACGAGACCCAGATGCTGGAGGGGATGAAGGCTCTTTCCCTGGGACCCATGGATGCGATGGAATTGGAGCGGGCCCGGAGGATCGGGGACCATGTTCACGGGTGAGCCTCACCAAACCCTGGCTCCCAGAACTTTCTTGACAGGGAAATCCTTGAACGTTTAAGTGGTTTCATCTCGAGCGCATAATCTTCCAATACTCTAAGGTCCCTCTCTCCCCGGGAAGGAGTTTTGCCATGGTCGGCATCTTCGCTCTATGGCTTCCTATCCTCGTTGCTGCCATCCTCGTGTTCGTGGCGAGCTCCATCATCCACATGTTCCTCCCCTATCATCGCTCCGATTGGCTCCAGGTGCCCGACGAGGACGCGCTCATGGAAGCCATGCGAGGATTCAATGTTCCGCCGGGCGATTATGTGATCCCACGGGCGGGGAGCCCCGAGGCCCTCAAGTCGGAGGCGTTTCAGGAGAAGGCCAGGAAGGGACCGGTCTGGTTTATGACCGTGCTCCCGGCCGGCGACCCCTTCAACATGGGCAGCCAGCTTGTCCAGTGGTTCGTGTACTGTGTCGTTGTAGGAGTTTTTGCGGCCTACATCGCGGGGAGGGCGGTGGGTCCAGGGGCTGAATACCTGTCGGTTTTCCGGTTCGCAGGGTGTACGGCTTTCATCGGCTATGGACTTGCGCACCTCCAGAGATCCATCTGGTACAACCAGGCATGGAGCACAACCTTCAAGAACCTTTTCGACGCCGTTGTCTACGCCTTGCTCACGGCTGGCGCCTTCGGCTGGTTGTGGCCCGGCGCATAGAGCGGGAA
>JASFVN010000029.1:0-26532 GCA_050049805.1 Gemmatimonadota bacterium | reverse complement strand
GACTACGAAATTGAGGAAGAAGTAGATGTTGAGGACCAGAACGTCCCAGGCCAGCAGGGACTCCGGAAAGTTCAGGTGGCCGAACGGAGGAAGGAGGTGCCAGAAACGATCGGGGCGCCCGATGTCCACCACCACGAAGAGCAGGCACATGATAATGGCACTGATGGCCAGCAGCTCTCCGTAGATGACGATCTCACGAATCGGTTTCCAATCATAGATGTAGGCCGGAACCACCAGGACAACGGCTGCCGCCGCGACCCCTACCAGAAAGGTGAAATTCCCGATATACAAACCCCAACTGACCTGGTCCCGCATCCCGGTCGTGATCAGTCCGTGAGAAACCTGATTCCAGTAGGCCAGGCAGCCGGAGATGATCAAAACCACGAGCAGAAGGATCCAGGCCCAGTAGTAGCGGTTTCCTCTTGTGACCAGGCGAATGCTGCCAGAGACGAAACCCCCAAGGCGCTGAAGTATAACCATGATTCGGTCAGGTCCCGTAGAAGTAGAAGAACTTCGGCATAGTGTTGAGCTCTTCTTTCAACACCAGGATTCTCTGGTTCTCCAGGATGTATCGGATCTCACTTTCGGGATCGAGGAGATTGCCAAATTTTCTGGCGCCCACGGGACAGACCTCGACGCATGCCGGGTAACGGCCTTCCCGGGTTCTCTGGATGCAGAAAGTACACTTCTCGACGACGCCCTTTGGCCGTGGACGATTCCCGAGGTAGTGAGTGTTGGCGTTCAACTCTCCCTCTGGAATGGTCGGCTCTCCCCAGTTGAAGTGCCGTGCCCCGTAAGGACAAGCCGCCATGCAATACCTGCATCCGATGCACCAGTCGTAGTCGATGACCACGATGCCGTCCTCTTCTGTCCATGTGGCTCCAGTAGGGCAGACTTTGGTGCAGGGAGGATTCCTACACTGCTGGCATTGCACAGGGACGTAGAACTTACCCTCCTCCGGGACTAGTTCCGGGTCGTAGTAGGGATCCGACTCGGAGAAATCCACGCCTCCCTCTTTATCCATCGAGAGCACACGGATCCAATGAACCTGGGGATCCCTGGACTGATTGTTCTCCTCCACGCAAGCATATACACAACGCCGACAGCCGATGCACCGGGAGATGTCGAGGGCGTAGGCGAACTCCACACCGGGGATCGCCTGGGCATCTGATACAGAAACTGCCTGGCCGTACTTCAATGCGTATTCCTCCTCCATCTTCTCGATAACTGCCCTCAGGCGGTCTGGGGGCACTTCGTACAGGCGTTTGGGACCGCAGGAGGTGAGAACCCAACCCGCCGCGGCAGAGGCGGCCATGGAGACGAACTTCCGTCGGGAGAAATCCTGTGGGGTCTCGATGAGGTTGGACTTCATGGTCTTCTAACCTCCCGTGGTTCCGGATGGCGTGGCCGGCGGTGGCTCCGGTGTCAGGGGCTCAAAGCGTGGCGCGTGAGGATTGTGGCAGTGGGCGCAGAGGAGGTAGCTTTTGTGGCCATTCCAACTCCCGGTTCTTCGGCCGTGTACCCCTGCTCTCCAGTCCCGGTATTTTTCCCCATGGCACTGCCCACAGAGCCTGTAGGATTCTTCGAAGGGCACAGGAGCCCCGCTGGCCAGGTGGAGAACATTCCTGTTTTCGGCATCATGGCAGTCGAGGCACCAACGATTTTCCTCATCGTGCTCAAGAGCAATTTCGGTGTGAAAACCGGTGAGCTGCCGTCGAGTGCGGTTCACCGGGATCATGTCGTGGCAGTTGGAACAGGGGAAAATGCCCGGGGAGAAAGGAGGGGGGGGGACCTCGAGGCGCTCCTCGGGTTCCGCTACCGCCGCCTGGTCACCGATATGTGCCAGGGAGCTATCTTCTCTAGAGGCCTCTCCGCACCCGAACGCCAGCAGGAGGGTTGCCAGGCCCATCGCGACTCGGGAGTAGGGGAAGGGGGGACGAGCCTCGCTTCCGGGCCTCTGAAGTCCTGGTTTTGGCCACATTACTCCCCCCGATGGATCCGGATGTCGCGAAAGACTTGCCAGTTTCTTGCCGCCGATCTCCCCCATACTACAGGGTGGCCGGGAGCCGGAGTCAAGAGTTCTTTGATTTTTCCGCCCGAGGGATGAAGGCTCCCGGTGCTCGGGAGGACCTACGAATGTTGAATCGTTCACGTAGCTCCCGGGTTGGGAAGCAACTGGCCCGATCAGCTGGTTGACCGGGAGCTGGCAGCTTTTTTCTCGCCGACCTGGCCATGTCAGTTTTGGTGGGATGAGGTCTGGAAGTTTCGCGGTAGCGTGTCGGGCCGGGTAGTATCGGGCTGCAGGGCGTTAGGACGTAGAGTGTCGGGTCGAAGCGTATCGGGTTTCAGGGTATCCGGGCGGGTCGTGTCGGGCCGCACCGTGTCAGGGCGGGTGGTGTCCGGCCTGATCGTATCCGGGGGAGCCGTATCCGGGCGAATCGAGTCGGAGGCAGCTGTATCCGGCCTCCTTCCCAGGCCCCGTAAGAACCCCGCTGCCCGGTCTCTCAGTTGCTCCTTCTGCTCCTCTATTCTCCGTCGAGCTTCGGCTTGTTGCTCCTGAAGGACTCTTTCTGCCTCGGCTCGTTCCTCGTCGATCCGAGCCTCGATCTCGGCCGAGACCTCCTCCTGGACGGCTTGGCCCAGAGCCCTGGCTGTGGCCCCAGGGTCAGCCTGGATTGCCGGGTCCAGGACCGATCCTCCTATGCGGAGAATCGCCTGAACCACGTCGGGCCGCCGGGCCACATTTGCCGCGATTCCCCCCGCCACACCCAGTCTTTCCAGGGCCGAGGCCTCCAGGCGGTCCCCTGGGAGGTTGAAGATCGACTCCAGGTCCAGCTCACCGTTCAGACCGATCCCGCCGCCTACCTGTGGGCTACCGGGAGCGCCCCGAAGGGTGGCATCAGCCAGGAGGACCTTCCCCTCCTCCAGGAGGAAAGAGCTTTGCCAGTCTCGGATCGTCGGCTCCCGGAGACTGGGAAGCCCGAGGAACTCGGCAACGCCCTGGGTCAGGGGAGCCGTGGCCAGGCCGCCGTCCGTGAGACTGAAACGCCCCGAGCCCACCAGTGCAGGGCGGTCGGGGAGGAGGAACCCGTCGAGGGTCCCGACGAGGTCCAGCTCCATGCTGATCCGACCCTTGATGAAGCGTCCCAGGGGCGTGGTTTGTGCGAGAAAGCTCCCTGCGTCGAGGTCCTGAACCTGAAGGGTGAAGGAGAATGGCGCCGCGGCATCGGGTGTGAGGGTGAGGTCGGCGGTGGTGGAAATGGTTCCGCCGTACCGCTGGAACGTAGCCTGTGGTATTCGAACGAAGCCGGGTCCGAACTCCAGCCGGGCCTGGACTCCTTGCATTCTGCCGGTCCGGTCGATCACCGTATCGAACGCCACCGCCAGGTTGCCTGCCATGGGAAGGGATTCTGGTCGAGAAAGCCCCAACATCTGGGCCAGCTCGGAGAAGGTTTGGCCCGCAAGGCGGCGGTCTCCCACCTTGGCGAAAGCCACTTTCCCGTAGGTGATGGTGGAATCAGGAAGTGGCCGGGTGCTGAGCCTGGTCAGGTCGATTCTTGAACCGCGGACCGCTCCGTTGAACCGAGGTGTGGCCTGGGGATCCAGGAAAGCAAAGACGTCGGCGACCTCCCCCGAAAGCACCATTCGGTCCTCGCCGAGGCTGACGGGCAGGTTATTGGCCGTGGCCCGGGTCCCCTCCAGGATAAACTCCCCAGCCGGGATCTCGACGGGGGCTCCAAGGTTCGGATGTGTGGCTCGGACGTCCCTGCCCCGAACGGTTCCGTTGAATCGGAGGTCTTGGAGGTGGCCCAATCTGCCCGAGATGCGAACAGCCGCCACCGCTTCTCCCGCTGCGGTCACCCCCGCCGGAAGTTGGACCAGGGTCTCGAGCTTCTCCAGGTCCGATGTGGCGTCCACGGCCAGATCCAGGTTGCCCTCCGGGGCCAGGAGTAGGCTTCCGTCCAGCGAGAATGGACCGTCCAGGACCGTGCCTTCGCTCCGGACCAGCACCACCCGGTCCGGTGCCAGGTCCAGGTTGACGGCCAGGTTCTCAGCCAGAGGATCCCCTCGCAGAGAAAGCCGCCCCTGGGTGACGGCCACACCCCCTGAGATCGATGGAACGCGGCCGGGGCCGACTTCACCATCGACTCGAAGGTCTGCTGCCAAAGATCCCTCCGCACCGAGAGGCAAGCGGTCCTGGATGGAATCCGGGAGGATGGTCAGGAGATCTTCCAGAGCCAGCTCCTGGCCGGTGAGGCTAAACGCCACGCGTCGGACCGGGTCCTGAATGTCCCTGGCTTCGCCGCTGAGGCCCAGGGCCATTCGCCCCAGACGGAGCTCCCCGGCCCGGATCGTGACGTTCTCCATCTCCCCGTCAGCCTCAACGTCGAAAGCCATCTCTACGGGGGTTCCTTGAAGGAGTGGAACGGGCTCGCCTCTTCGAAGGGTGAGCTCGCCGCTGGTGGATCCGACGAAGAGCCACCCGCCTGAAGCCTCTCGGCGGACAGCGGCCTCGAGCTCCAACCCAGCCATGGCGGCATCCGTGGAGCTCGACGCGTCGGTGAACCGGATCTCGCCATTCTCGAGGCTGATGCCCCGGAGGTCCAGAGCGAACGATTGTGAGCCTCCGGACGGCGTGCCAGGAGCAACGGCCCCGGAGCCTTCGACCTCAGCGTCCGGGATTCCGACTTCTTCGGAAGCGGGATCCTCATCGCCCGGTCCCCCCGCTTCCGGCTCGACGCCTTCCGGAGGTCGGGTGGAGAAATCCCCGAAGTTGGAGACCCCCTCCTCCGACACCCTCAGGTCCGCGAAGAGCTCCTCCACTTTGAGGCGGCTCACATGGACCTCTCGCCTGAGAAGGGGCAGGAGCTTCACCCGAAGGTCCACCGATCTCACACGAACCATCTCCGGCGCCAGCCCCGTAGGGTCCGAAACCGCGATTTCGGAAAGACGCACCCCGAACGGAAACAGCCCGACCTTCGCCTGGCCCACCTCCACGCTTCGACTCAGGGCTTCGGTCAGCCGGGGTTCGAGACGGTTGGCCAGCTCCTCGGGATCGAGGAATCGAGACAGACTGAACGCGACGGCCAGGTAAAGGAAGGCCAGGGCAAATACACCCAGAACGGCCCGCCGGAGCCACCGGCGTAGCCTTGGGTCCGATTGACGATTCGGATTTTGGGGAGGAGGTTCGGACATGTTCGATCCTGAGTCGGTGTGAGTGTCGACGCCTCCTTTCTACACTCTCCGGCCGCTTTCTTTCCGGCGGTCCACCTCCTCATCGCCCTGGCTCTCACCTGGGCCCTGTCACTGCTCTTGGCCTGCGTCGCTCCCATGAGGGTCGGGGCCCTCCCACGGACTCAACACAGGAACACCCCGGTCCCCACAGTCCCTCAGGTCTCGGGTGACAAAGGTGAGCTGGTGAGCGCTAGCCGTGGCTAGAAGGAGTCCATCCACCACCGGGAGTGGGCGGCCGATCCGTTGGCCCTCAGCGTCCAGCCTTCCCCAGGCCGAAGCAACGGCCGCATCCACGGGTAGGATTCGCCCCAGAAAACGCCCAGGGAGGTCGTGAGCCAGCCATTGGCGAAGGGCGGTCTTGCGGGGTCCCGGGGCCATGAGGGACACGCCCTTCTCGATCTCGCCCAAGGTCAGCACCGATAGGTGAGCCTCCAGGGGGTCCAGCTCCCGGAGCCAGGCCAGGACATTCTTGTTCGGCTCAGGACGCCCGGGTTCTGAAAGGACGTTGGTGTCAAGTAGGAAGGGCATGGGCCTTCAAGCTCCCGAGGTCTAGGGCTTCACATACCTGGAGACAGGTCGAAATCCGTGCTCCGCCCCGGTTCTCGGGATCGTCTGAGTCGGAGCTCACCCTCCCTGAGGGCCTCGGCAAAAGGAGAAGTTGAGAGGAACTCCGCCAAGTCACCTGTCTCGATCATTCGTCGATAGTCTCTGGCGGCCAGGACAACGGCAGAATCTCGCCCATACTTCGTAACGAGCTGCGGTCCCTCGCATTCTGCGCGACGCACCACTTCCGAAAAACGGTTTTTCGCGTCCTCGAGCTTCCAGGATTTCATAGCTGATCCTTTTCTGGCTAAACTAGCTAGAAAAAAAATAGCTGAACTAGCCTGTATAGTCCATGGCCCAAGATCCGAGGGGACGAATACCATGGGAACATGGGGCCCTTCCAGGGCGCTCCCATGTTAAGGTGGGACAAGGGGCAGGGAAGGGGCCTACCCGATCATCTCCGCGTCCAACTGCTCTTCCACCACGCGACCGCCCTGTATGCTCACGTAGTAACAGTTGGCGCCCTCCCGGGTCCTGACCACTCGGGCCACCTCGTTGTCTTCGAAGTAGATGCCGGCGTTGTTGTCGCAGGCATACCCCGGCTTCATTTCCCCCGAAGCGATGAGGCGGTGGTAGGTGGGACGCCGCTGAGCCTCTCCGTCGTAATGAGGCGAATGGCTGCCTCTCAGGAAGCCCAGGCACTCCACCTTGGTGAGCTCTACGGGGCGGGAATCGGTTGTGCCTTCCTCGAACCAACAGAGGGAACCTGCGCTGGCGCCGCCAAGGACGATGCCCCGATCCCACGCTTTCCGAAGGACCTCGTCGATTCCCTGGGCACGCCAGATGGCCTGCTGGTTCAAGGTGTTCCCGCCCGAGACAACGATCCCGTCCATGGAGAGGAAGATCTCCTCCCACGTCCTAAGGGTGCTGTAGCTTGCGATGAAACTGTCCTGGACGTAGGGGATCACATCCAGTTCGGCGCAGTTCTGGAACCAGCGGATCTTCCCGGAATCGCTATCCGCCGATGCCGTGGGTAAGTAGCAGAGATTCGGGCGCTCCTTCCCGGTGAGTTCGGCCATGTACCGGATGAAGGTGGTGCCGAATCCACCACCAGCGATGAGAATCTTCCGGGTGGGATTTTGCGGCCTCTGGGCTGCCGCCGATTCCGGCATACTCAGCTGTCCAGTCCCCAAAGCAACCGTTCCGAGGGCCGACGAAACCAAGAACTCTTTCCTCTCCATGGATTTTCCTTCCTTTCGACTGAATGCCTCATACGACCTGTCGGCCATGCTAGGGCGAGCGCTTCCACGGAGGCAAGGTGCGGAGGGGTTTTGTGTTGCGGTGAGCCGCGGTTTGATGGATGATGGGTGAGGTGGGTCGTGGCGTTGCATGTGAGGAGGCAGCTGACGCACCTGATGGTGTGCCAGCCGCCACCACAGGCGAATTCCGCAGCGACATGGAATTCCAAGAAACCCGGAGGTGGAGCCGGCGTGAAATTCAACTCCAGGATCTTCAGCCTATCTCTGCTGCTGGGCGTTCTGGCCTGGATTCTGGACGCTGCCGTTGAAGCATTTCTTTTTCAGTCCGGCAGCTTCGGGGATCTGGTCATCATGGATGTGGCTCCTGCCGACCTGACCCGTCGAGTCATGGTCCTTGGCCTCTTTCTGATTTTCGGGTTCATCGTCGCCAACATCCTTTTCAGACGAGAGCTCGCAGAACAGACGGCTGCCAGACGGGCGCTGGAGGAGAGCCGGGAATGGTTCCGGGGGTTGGCTGAGCTTCTTCCAGAACCCGTGTTCGAAGCCGATCTCACCGCCAGGTTGACCTATGTCAACCAGCGAGCTTTCGAGCTCTTCGGCTACACCAGAGAGGACTTCGAGGCGGGACTTTCAGGTCTCGACATGCTGGCCCCCGAATCCCGGGAGGATGCCCTCAGATCTCTTCAGGAGCGGCTGGAGGGGACGGAGCCCGGGGTGATGGAATACACCGCCCTCCGCAGAGATGGAACCACGTTTCCGGTTCTCTTCCACGCCTCCCTCTTCCGGGTGGAGGGTCGTCCCGCCGGGATCCGGGGCATCATCGTCGACATCACCAAACAAAAACAGGCCGAGGACGAAAAAAGAGAAACGGAAAGGCGGTTCCGAAATATCGTTGAGTCCTCCCCCATGGGTGTGTTCCTCTACCAGCTGAAATCCGACGGACGGCTCGTCTTCGCCGCGGCTAACCCGGCGGCCGACAAAATCCTCGGAGTCGACAACTCGAAATTCATCGGAAAGACCATCGAGGAAGCCTTCCCCCCCCTTGCCGATACCGAGGTACCCGCCCGCTATCGCGAAGCGGCAGCCAACGGAACGCCCTGGCACACCCTCCAGATCGACTACGACCACGGGGGCATCACGGGAGCCTACGAGGTGTCTGCGTTCCAGACTGCTCCCAACGAGGTGGCGGTGATGTTTCTCGATATCACCGAACGGAAGAGGGCCGAGGAAGCGGTTCGTGCCAGTGAAGAGCGCCTACGCCTGGCTGCCCAGTCGGGCCGCGTCGGTGTCTGGGAGTATGATATCGCCGAAGACCGCCTGGAATGGGACGACCTGATGTTTGAGTTGCACGGCTGTCCTCGGTTTGCCCCGGAAGAGGGGATTCAGCGCTGGCGGGATTGTGTCCATCCGGAGGACCGGGAACGGGCCGAAGGAGAGTTCATGGCCTCTTTGGCCCCGGGCGGACCTCCCTTCGATACCGAGTTCCGGATCGTTCGAAAGGACGACGGTGAGACTCGGTATATCAGGGGTCTGGCCGGGATCACCAGGGATGAAGCGGGTGAGGCGATCAGGACTGTGGGAACCAACTGGGACATCACCGAGAGCAAGAGAACCGAGGCGGCACTGAGGGGCTCCGAGGAGCGTTTCAGGAGTGTGATCGAACAACTCAACGATGCCACCTACATCCTCTTCAACGGGCGCTTCGATCTGGTCAATCCCCGGTTTTGCGAGCTCACGGGGGTGACGCCGGCAGAGGCCGCCGGTCCCGACTTCGATTTCTGGGACCTCGTGGCACCCGATAGCGTTCCCGTGATTCGGAAACGTCTGGAGAAGAGGGAGCGGGGAGAGGAAGTCCCCGGCATCTATGAGTTCGATGTTCAGCACAAGGATGGCCACACCATCCAGGTGGAAGCCTCGGTTACCGAGATCGACTACCAGGGGGGAAAGGCTATCCTCGGCCTTCTCAGAGACATCACCGAACAGAAGGTTCTGAAACAGCAACTTCTCCTGGCTCAGAAAATGGAGTCCATCGGACGCCTCTCAGGGGGAGTCGCCCACGACCTGAACAATCTCCTGACTCCCATCATGGGGTACGGCGACCTGATCCTCGGTGAGCTGGCGGCGGAGGACGACAGGAGGCACGACGTCAAAGAGATTCTCGATGCCGCCATACGAGCTCGGGACCTGGTGCGGCAGCTCCTGGCATTTGGTCGTCAGCAACCCATGGAGTTCGAGGCCATCGATCTGAATGAGATGGTGGAGGGCTTCCAGCGCCTGCTGAAAAGGACCATCCGGGAGGATGTGGAGATCCGGTTCTTGCCGAGCCCTGCATCCCCCACCATCAGAGGGGATAGGGGGCAACTGGAGCAGGTCATCATGAACCTGGTGGTAAATGGTCAGGATGCCATGCCCTTGGGCGGGGTCCTCACCATCGAAACCGACGAAGTCGAGTTGGACTGGGAGCATGCCCAGGCTCATCCCGGCGTGGGGCCGGGTCATTATGCGGTACTCTCCGTTACCGACACCGGTGAAGGCATGGATGCAGAGACCAGGGACAAGATCTTCGAGCCCTTTTTCTCGACCAAGGAGAGGGGGAAGGGCACGGGCTTGGGCCTGGCCACCGTGTACGGTATCATCCGGCAGCATGATGGTCACATCGGCGTGTACAGTGAGCCGGGACATGGAGCGTCGTTCAGGTGTTACCTGCCTCTGGCCGACGAATCCGCCGTCGAGTTGGTGGCATCGAAGGATGAAGCCGACGGTATGGGCGGAACTGAAACGATCATGCTGGTAGAGGACGAACCGGCGGTCCGGAGCCTGGCTGTAAGGGTCCTGAGGCGTCAGGGCTATACCGTCATGGAGGCAGATGATCCCGAGAAATGCCTCGACCTCCTGGAGGGCTTTTCGGATCCCCTTCACCTTCTCGTGACCGACGTCATCCTCCCCGGCATGGACGGAAAGGAATTGTACGGGAAGGTGCAGGCTCTCTTCCCGAACTCGAAAGTCCTTTACATGTCGGGTTATTCGGCGGATATCATCACCCACAGAGGGATCGTGGAGGACGGGGTCCCGTTTCTGCAAAAGCCTTTCACGGTGCAGGGCTTCTCGGCTCGAGTCCGAGAGGTTCTGGAGACCGTTTGAGGCCGGCATCCTTCCAGACGCTTACCCTCCCCCGGCACCCCGGGCCTCACGATTCCATCAGCGGTCTCCACCGGTGCAAGCCACTACTCCCGGCTCTTCCGGGATGGCCGGTGAATGGGGTGGAGGTCCGGATCCTCCGAAGACGGCACACCCGATGGCTGCAGGGTGGTCCTCGTGACGAGCGGTAGCCGACCATCCGTCGGGGGTGGCGATGATGGATACGTTTACGCCCTCCGAGGAGAGAAACCCAAGTGCTCCAGGGTTGGCAGTGAAGGCTCCGTTGTTCTCCCGATGGGAATCCTGCAGAGTCACGAGCTTGCCGAGGTCGCCTCTCATCAGCCGAATAGCGGATTGCCGATCGGGCTTGAGGTCCAGAATATCCCGGGTCCTGAGGGTCCCCTCGGGCATGGCCCATACGATGTAGGCCAGGATGGCAACAGCACCGAAGATCAGGAGCCGTTTTGGGTTGCTACTGCGTCTTTTCTTGGAAAGGGCCATGTCCCGAACGGGAATAAGCCATTTCCCGCAGCGCCGGCACTTGACGGCGTCATCTTCCAGCGACGCCGAACAGTGGGGACAAAGCTTCACGGCAGCGGTACCTCCTCCCACCGGGTCCAGATGAGGACGGTACCGCACCTTGCCCTGGGGTCGCGGAACTGTGCCGGGGTCTCGGCCCGGGTCGCATACACCTCCACGGCGGCAATCTCGTTGGGGTGAATCAGGAATCCCCCTTCATTCACGATCCCCGTGAAGGGGAGGCCATCGACAAAGTAGAAAGGGTGACACCATCCCGCGCCACTGGCCGTGGTGGAGGACCGCCCCGCCGGAAAGGCCGGGATCAGATAGCCACCGGGGCCTGGTCGTAGGATGACCGGGAGAGCTCCCCACAGCAGGAGGCTGGACACATCGTAAGGCCGGATTTCCTCGATGTCCTCCCGGGTTATGAACGATCCCATTCCCCGGTCTTTTCGCCGATAAAACCCAGCGGTACGTAGATGGACCTCGGTGCGCTCGGCTTCCACGATGATGGGATCCAACTCCTCGGGTTTCGGAAGGACGAAGAACTCGACGCCCATGGTGTCGGTCCCCTCCAGCGCTACAGGTCCGTCCTGCATGTTGTGGTAGGAGAGGGCCTCAACTTGGATCAAATACTCTCCCGGTCCCGGTGCTCTCAAGACGAAACCGCCCTCATCGTCGGTTTGGGCTGCAGCCACCTGGTAGAGGGCGGTATCCAGGAGCTGGACAAACCCCTTTCGGATGGGTTGCATGGATTCCCCGTCCAGGAGGCGCCCGATGATGACTTGGGCTCGGGCCCGGTCGCTGGGGGGAACGAACCCCAGAAGGGACAGGAGAAACAGGATGATTTTCTGGAGCCGCATGAATCGCTCCGGGAAGATGCTTCGGGCCCCGTTTTCAAAGATACACCAATCTCGGCGGGGCGGGTCCTCCCCGGCCTCGCGACCGCGCTCCGGATTGCCTAGGCTCTTCGGGCGTAGTAAAGATACCAGGCCGAAATATGTTCGTTGTGTGGAAGATCCGACGATCTGCCGCACGTCCAACAGCTCTGGGAAGGCCTTCATGAAACGTTCAATCGCGTTTTTTGCGCTGATTCTATTTCTGCTCCCTTCCGGGATCCACGGGCAGTCGGCTGGGGAGTTCGAATGGTTCCCCGGCGGGACCTACGATCCCTCCGTACCGTCACCGGCCTCCTTCCTGGGATATGAGATCGGGGATGATTTCACTCCTCATCACCGCCTTCAGGCCTACATGGAGGCTGTGGCCGAAGCCAGCGACCGTGTGTCCCTGGGGTCGTACGGAAAGACCAATGAGGGACGGGATCTCCTTCTACTCACCATCACGAGTCCGTCCAACCGTCCTCACGTCGATGAGATTCGGGCCAATATGGCCCGGCTGGCCGACCCAAGGGGGGTAGACCGGGCCGAGTTGGATCGGATCATCCAGGAGAGCCCTGCCGTGGCGTGGTTGTCCTACAGCGTCCATGGGAGTGAGTCTGCCGGGACCGAAGCCGCCATCCTCACCGTTTACCAGTTGGCCGCGGGGATGGACGCAGTGACGGAGAACGTTCTGGACGAGCTGGTCGTGGTCATTGATCCCGCCTCCAACCCGGATGGGCGCGAGCGGGTCGTCCACAGCTTCCAGAAACGGAAGGGAATGACCTACGACGACAACCCGGACAGCTGGGAACACGATTCGGATTGGCCTGGGGGCAGAACGAATCACTACCAGTTCGACCTGAACCGGGACTGGTCGTGGCTGACCCAGGTAGAGACGAAACAGAGAATCGCCGAGTATTTCCGCTGGAATCCGGTGGTCCACGTGGACCTGCACGAGATGGGCGGGGATTCCTACTTCTTCTTCCCGGCGGCTACACCCGTCCACGGCGCCATACCGGACGTTGTCATGAAGTGGCAGCGAATCTATGGGGAGGGGAATGCCGAGGCCTTCGATCGGTTTGGGTGGCCTTACTACACAAAGATCGGCTTTGACATGTACTACCCCGGGTTCGGCGATTCCTGGCCCAGCATGATGGGAGCCATCGGGATGACCTATGAGCAGGGGGGCGGAAGCGGCGTGGGAATCGCCATCAGGCGTGAAGACGGGACCACCCACACCTTCCGGCAGCGGGCCCATGGTCATTTCACCACCTCCATGGCTACCCTTAAGACCACGGCGGAGAGGAGAGAGGAGCGCCTGGCGGACTTCCTGGCGTTTTTCCGGCACGCCATCTCCCTGGGCGACGGGCCGGTGAAATCCTATGCCCTCGTGCCCGGGACGGATCCCTACAACGCCGACCAGCTTGCCGACCTCCTCACGCGCCAGGACATCGAAGTGACGGCGGCAACCGAAGGGTTCAGCGCCCGGGTCGCCCGGGGATTTGGTCTCCACTCAGCGCCGGCGTCGAAGGATTTTCCGGCAGGCACTTACCTGGTGTCCGCGGGACAGCCGAAGGGCGTCGCCGTACAGATGTTGATGGAACCGGAGCCGATCCTGGAAGACACCAGCTTCTACGATCTCTCGGGGTGGGCACTCCCCCTGGTCTACAACGTGGAAGCTTACATGCTTTCCGAGGTTCCAGGCGTGTCGTCCGAACTCGTCACCGGGATGCCCGTCATGACCGGGGGCCTGGAGGGTGGCAGCGGAGCGTATGCCTACGCCATTCCTTATGAGGGCACGTCGGCCCTCCTGGCCGCGGTGGAGCTCCTGAATCACGGCGTGACCGTGAAATCGGCCGGGGATGCCTTCACCGTGCACGGTCGAGCCTATCCACCTGGAAGCTTCCTGATGCCTGTCTATCGGAACCCCGACAACCTGCAGCAGCTTGTGGATGAGGTAGCGGAGGGACGGGGGGTCAGTGCCTATCCCATCAACACCGGAATGGTGGAGGAGGGGGATGATCTTGGAGCCAACTCTTATCGGACTCTCGAGAAGCCCAAGATCGCCGTGGCCGCCGGGGAGGCCGCCAGGGGATTCGGGGAAGCCTGGAACTTCTTTGACCAGGGATACCCCTTCTTCGACTATTCCAACATCGACGCATCCCGCCTGGCAAGCATGGACCTCTCGGAGTACAACGTCCTCGTCATTTCCGGGAGCAATCTGGCCAACACCCTGGGTGAGCGGGGGGTGGAGAACCTCCGGAGTTGGATGCAGGGGGGGGGGACCGTCATCGCCTGGGAGGGCGGGGCCCAATTCATGGGCCAGGAAGGCTCAGAGCTCACTAGCGCCACAACGCGAGTCGGAGGGAACGACGAGGAAGATGAGGATGAGGACCTACCTGCCGTGGAAGCCCGTAGGACCCTTGCCGAACAGGAGCAGGAGGCAAAGGAGGGCCGGACCCCAGGGGGGTTTTACAAGGTTGTTCTGGACCCGGATCATTGGCTGGCCTTCGGGCTTCCCGACGAGATGGCCGTGTTGAAGCGGGGGGACCGAGGGTTCGCCGTCTCGGACCGCGGCGTGAATGTGGCCGTGTTCGCCGAGGAGTCCCTCCTCAGTGGATATGCGCCCCCGGACTTCGAGGAGGAGCTGGCAAAGAAGGCGTGGCTCCTGGTTGAGAACGTCGGCCGGGGCAAAGCTGTTCTCTTCGCGGACAATCCCCTCTACCGCATGTTCCTGGAGAGCGAGCACCAGCTGGTGCTGAACGCCATCGTCTTGGGAACCGGGCATGGGGGAGGAGGATACCGGGGGATGTAGCTGACCTCCGGCCTCGATGGGGCCGGTTCCGAGTCGGTACCTCGCCACTGCGGGCCCCCTCGCCGGTTCGTCCGGCGGGGGGGCCTTCTGAAGGCCCCAAAATTATCCGTCCACCTGGGAACAGGCCCTATGGAAGCGCTGGAGGCAATCCTCCACCTCCTCCTCCGTCACCAGTAGGCTGGGTCCAAATCGGATAACGTTGTCCCGGAGGCCGGCTTTCCCCACCAACAAACCCTCTGCCTTGGTCGCCTCCATGAGGGCACCGGTTCTCGGTGCGTCGGGCTCTTTGGTATCCCTGTCCTTCACCAACTCGATGGCTCTCATGAGGCCCATTCCCCTGACCTGTCCGATCCAATCGAATTCCCCGGCCAGGGTCAGAAGGCCCTCCCGGAGCTGGGCTCCTCGCGCTTCTGCCTTGGAGGGCACGTCCTCTTCCACCATTACTGCCAGGGTCTCGGCCATGGCCGCCATGCAGATTGGGTTTCCACCGAAGGTGGAGATGGTTTTCGAGGTCCAGGATGCAGCGATCTCTTCTGTGGTGATGGTGGCCCCGACCGGCATACCCCCGGCGATTCCTTTGGCCATGACCATGATATCGGGGACCACGTCCCAGTGCTGAATCCCAAACCACTTCCCGGTGCGGCCAAAGCCCGCCTGGACCTCGTCGATGATGAGAAGTCCGCCGTATCCCCGGATGATCTCCGCCACCCGCTGGTGGTATCCAGGAGGTGGGTCGATGAAGCCCCCGGCCCCTTGGATCGTTTCGGCCAGGAAGGCCGCAGGCTTTCCGTTGGTGGTGGTGAGAATCACCTCCTCCAGGTCCTGGGCGCACTTATCGGCACACTCCTTCTTGCAGTCGGCCTCGAACCGACACCGGTACGGGTAGGGGGCAATGGTGTGTTTGATGTTGGGCAGATAGGAGGGCAGGGGACGCCATGAACTGAGACCGGTAAGGTTGGTGGCGAGAGTGCTCCTGCCGTGGTATCCGCTTCGGAGGGCGATGACCTCAGACCTCCCGGTGTGGATACAAGCCAACATTATGGCTGTTTCGATGGCTTCGGAGCCGCTGTTGGAAAAGAAGCTCCGGGTCAGATCACCCGGGGCGATCCCGGCCAGACGGCGGGCTGCCTCCACCTGAGGCTCGGTCACGTATAGGGTCGATGTGTGGCCGAGCTTCGCCGCCTGATCCGAAATGGCCGCCACGATCCTGGGATGGCAATGGCCCAGGGAGGTGGAGAGGATTCCGGAGAAGAAGTCCAGGTACTCCCTGCCGTCGGCATCCCAGACTTTCATACCCTCGCCCCGGACCAGGACGACGGGCTCCTTGTAGAGATGCCCCACGCAGGGGAAGAGGAGATCCCGCTGACCTTGAAAGATCTCCTTGGAGCGGCTGACAGTACCGGCGGCCCGTGATTCGTTCATTCGGGTTCCTCCCCGAGCAGGTGAGAGGTCGACTTCCGATGGGCTTGTCCACGAAGCAAGTCTACACGGGGGTGGATTCAGGCGCCAACCGTGGGCGCGTGTCTCTTGATTGGAGTTCGGTTCGGACGCCCCGGGGGACCTTGCGGGCCGCCTCGGGGTGGTTGAGGTTGGATCGACGGCTCCGGCCCTCCGGTGCGTTTTCAGCACGGTACCTTCTCCCCCATCGGACTGGATGGTCCTCATGCTTCAGAAGGCTCCCCTGGCGGTTCACCGGATCCCCTTCCCGTTTTTCCCGGCCCTGAGGATTTTCGGGGTCGCTCTGGTAGGAGCTCTCTTGAGCCCCGCGTGCTCCGGGCCCGGAGGGGGCCCACCGGAATCCTTCCAGGATCTGGCCGTTGCACGCCTGGCCAAGATCGACGGTGAGCTTCGCCTGCCCGGCCTTCGTGGGGAGGTCGAGGTGCTCCGTGATCCTTGGGGAGTGCCTCACATCTTCGCCGGAAATCTGGACGACCTCTTCTTTGCCCAGGGGTTCGTTCAGGCCCAGGACCGTCTCTGGCAGATGGAGATGTATCGGCGAACCGGAGAGGGACGTCTGGCGGAGATCCTGGGGCCCGAGGCCATCCCCCACGATCGGGTGGCCCGGCTCCTCAAGTACCGAGGGCCCTGGACCGACGAGGAATTCGCCAGCTACCACCCTGAAGGGCGCCGGATCCTCGAGGCTTTCGCCGCCGGGGTGAATGCCTACATGCAACACATGGCGGACGACCTGCCGGTCGAGTTCGAGTTGACGGGGATTCGTCCCGAGCCTTGGCTGCCGGAGACTCCTCTTCTCAGGATGCAGACGGCCATGCCTCTCAACGATGCCCGCCGGGAGCTTCGGCTGGCTCGACAGGTGGCGGAGTTGGGGCCGGCGGAGGCCAACAGCCGGGCTAGAACGACTCCGTACCGGGAACTGTCCGTCCCGCGGGGCGTGGATCTCTCACTCATCGGGCCCGAGGTGGCGGACGGGCTTTCGGGGTTTCGTGACGGGATGCCTCGGCCTGCCCTCGTTCCGCCCTACGATTCATGGTTTCTGGCCGATTCCAGCCAGAATCAGGGGGCTCAGGAGGACTCTCCCGGGAGCAACAACTGGGCCCTCGCTCCGAAGTTGACGGCTACAGGGAAAGCGCTGGTGGCCAACGATCCCCACCGGGGCGTCACCAACCCCTCCCTTCGCTATGTGGTGCACCTGGACGCCCCCGGGTGGACTGCCATCGGATCGACGGAGCCGGTCCTCCCGGGCGTGGCCATCGGTCACAACGGGCGCGTGGCGTGGGGTCTGACCATCGTGGGGACGGATCAATCCGACGTCTATGTAGAGCGAGTGAGCCCGGAGGATCCAAACCAGGTGTGGTGGCAGGGCCGCTGGGAACCTCTGGAGGTGGTCGTGGACACCGTCCCGGTGAAGGATCGGGAGCCGGAGATCGTGGAGCTCAAGTTCTCCCGCCACGGACCGGTCTTCTTCGAAGACACGTTGAACCATCTGGCCTACGCCCTCCGTTCCACCATGCATGAACCCGGAGCGACCGGGTACCTGGCGGCCCTTCGCCTGAACGTGGTGGAGAGCTGCCAGGAGTTCCTCGATGAATTGGACTACTGGAAGGCCCCCACGGAGAACATGATCTGCGGGGATGCCCAGGGGAACATCGCCTGGCAGGCTTCTGCGGCTTCCCCTCGACGGGAGGGTTGGTTGGGCAGGCTTCCGGTGCCCGGGAGCGGTGCTTACGAGTGGCAGGGGTTTCGGGACGATTTGCCCAGGGAATACAATCCCGAGCGGGGCTGGATCGCCACGGCGAATCATGACATACACCCGCCGGGCTACGATCCTCCGCTCTATTTCAAGACCGGGTCGTCCTTTCCCCGCTTCGAGCGGCTGGCGGAAGTGCTCTCCCACGGTAATGACTTCACCCTGGAGGATTCGAAATCCCTCCAGCAAGATGCGTTTTCAGCCTCCGCTGAAGCGGCCGTCACAATTTTCCAGGGATGGGCCTCCTCCGACGCGGAGGTCGAAACCGCCAGAGCGGACTTGGCCTCCTGGGATGGCGTATACCGGAGGGAGAGTCGGCCTGCAGCCATCTATGACCACGTTCGACGGCATTTCCCCTCTGATGTTCGCCTCGTGGACCTGTCCGAAGCACAGAGAGTTGAGGTTCTGGAAGCGGCGATTTCCGCAGGCCTGGATGACTTGAGGGACGGGCAAGGAGAGGATCCGGGGGAATGGCGTTGGGGTCGGATCCACCGGAGCGAATTCCCCCACACCCTCGTAGAGGCCTATGACTTGCCGACCGTCGAGCGGTCCGGAGGGGCCGGGACCGTTGCGGCCACGGGGGCGACCTACCGGCACATCATCGACTTTTCCGATCTGGATGCGTCGGTGGCCTCCAACGCGCCGGGTCAATCTGCTCGGCCGCTGAGCCCCTACTATGGGAACCTGGCCGAGAGTTGGGGGGCCGGAGAGTACTTCCCCCTCCTCTTCAGCCGTGAGGCCGTGGAGGGCCAGGCCCAGCACCGGCTGGTATTGAGACCGGCCAGGTAAGGCGACTCAGTCCGATGATGCCAGGAGCTCCAGCTCCCTCCTCAGATCTCCCAGGAGGGCGCTGGCTCCGAACCGGAACAGATTGGGCTCTGTCCACGCTTCGCCCAGCTCTTCTTTCACGAGGTTGAACCACGCCAGCGCTTCCTCTGCCTCACGAATACCCCCCGCTGGCTTCAGTCCCACCGCGTAGTCGGTCCGTCGGGCATATTCTCGGATGGCCCGGGCCATGACGACGCCCACGGGGAGCGTGGCGTTGACCCTTTCCTTCCCCGTGGATGTCTTGATGAAATCGGCTCCAGCCATCATGCAGACCAGGCTGGCCTTGTAGACATTTGCCAGCGAGCCCAGCTCGCCGGTGGAGAGAATGGTTTTGAGGTGTGCGTCCCCGCAGGCCTCGCGGTATGCCGACACCTGCTCGAATAGACGTCCCCAGTCTCCTTCCAGCACCAGAAAGCGAGAGATTACGGTATCGATCTCCTGGGCTCCCGCCGATACCGAGGCTTCGATCTCCGCGAGCCGAACCGAAAGGGGGGAGAGGCCGTGGGGAAACCCCGCCGAGACGGTGGCCACAGGGATCCCAGAGCCCTCCAGGGCCTCGAAAGCCGTTCCCACCATCTCGTGATAGACACAAACCGCTGCCGTGGTCAGGATCAGTCCAGGGGCACCCAGAGCCTCCAGAAGCTCCGCCCGGACCGGAGCCCGGGCCTCGGCGCAGAGGTCACGCACCCGGCCAGGGGTATCGTCTCCGGACAGAGTGGTGAGATCGATGCAGGAGACGGCCTGGAGGAGCCAGTGTTTCCTGTCCTCGGTTTCGAGCTGCCGCCGGGCTCCAAGGGCGGAAACCCTCTCCTCCACCTCGGCCTCGTCCACCCGGACAGCCCCGATCCATTCCAGGTCCAGGGGTATTCCGAGGTTCCGGGGTGGGATTCCCGACGACCGGCTACCCCCGGTTCCTGCTCGAGCATCCTGCGTCTGATACCGCACGGTACCTCCTGAGACTGACTTGGCTGGGGCCTGGTGGATGGAATCTGTTGGAAAGGTAGGGAGGCCCGGCCGACCGGGGAACCTCGCTAGAAGAACACCTCCACGCGGATGATCTCTCCGCTGCGTATCATCTGGGCGTAGGGAGCACCAATGGTGTTTCCCTCGATCTCGATGGACTCGGACTCAGAGGGCCATACGACGATCCGGCGGGGTTCGACCCCGTCGGCAAAAGTGTCCAACCGGCTTGGGTTGTGATATGCAACGTCGCAGTGTCCCAGGAATCGGAAGCTCACGATTCCAGGGGCTGTGAAGAACCAGCCTGGCAAGGCCGGGCTCAACCTCAGGTGAAGCTCACAATCACTGACAAGAAACGGTTGCCTCCCTACCATCATGGTGGTCCAAATGCTCAAGAACTCGGCTGTCGAGCCGCTCAGACGTGCCACGAAACCGGCGCCATGCAGAGCGGGATCAGGATGGGCGCTACTCGCAATGAAGGAGGAGTTCTCCAGGGGGCTTCGGCCATAGCGAGCGGGAGGTTGAAACGGTACCAGGGCCGTCTGGATGGCTTCGAAGAACTCTTCATTTAGCCCGGCCCGGAGGAGCTCCAACAGGTACTTGTACTCCATATGTAGCCAGATCGACTCATTCTCCAGCCAACCCGGCGGGAAGGCCTTCGCCCGGCCGATCTCGTGGGATTCGTCCTTCAAGGAAGCGTTGACCTTGTACATACCGAGCTTCCGGTCGAAGAGATCGCTCTCCTTTACCTGCTGATGCAAGGAACGGGCGGAGGCGGTGTCGGGTTGCACCTTGAGGGCATGGACGGATCCCTCAAGGAACGGTGGCAGCGAGACGGGCTCGAATCTCCTCACCCTTACATAGGGCCGGCCCTGATCATCTCTCTCCGGCTGGCCGTTGGTGTCCAGGATCTCTTCGGTCTCCACCGCACGATACCTGAAATAGGTGGGTGGCACACCGGAGGTCAGCTCCGTCGAACGTTGTATGCCCTCCTCTACCTTGGCGCGGAACCCCATGAGTGTGGGGCGCAAGGCTCGACAGTCGAACACGTGCGTTTCGCCGTCGATCCCCAGTCGGGTGTTTTCACGATATGCCTCTCGGGCGGCTGACATCCTTTCCCAGCACACATGGTCACGATCCGGGTCGGCAGAATCGGTCCAGGCGGACAATGCTTCCTGTACCTGCTGCAGGAGCTGCACTTGCTCCATGGGCAGCGCCACCTGAGCCTCGGGTCTGGCCGCCATGGCGTCCGTCAGGAAGGTCAGCAGCCGTTGGAGCTCATACGTTTCGCACATGGAGGAGCCGAACAACCCCGGTAGCCCATTGAGTGCGTCGTACCACCCGGGCTTGCCTGCTTCCATCTCTATCCCCATACCGCCTGCATCGAGAGTGCTGAACTTCACCACAGCCAACCCCACGAGCTTGGCCAGGACCGTGGTTCGATACACCTCGCCGCGCCCGTGCGCCGTCCGCATCAGACGGTTGAGGTCCGTGCGGGACTGGATCAGCGCCAGCTTCTCGCCGTCCGCTTCATGGACGGCGCCGTATTGGCGGATTCGGCCGTCATGGGTCCGCACGTACCGCCTGTTGCGTGGCGGGACCGGGGCCGCACTATCGAAGAACGGTACGCTCGACTCACCCAGGAGTAGCTCTTCTTCCTTGTCGGGATAGATCGCCAGGTAGGCGTCGATGAGGTCGAGGTTATAGAGCCAGTGATCGACCCAATAGCCTTCACCGAAACTCGCCTGGAGGTGCTGGGTCGCCTGGCTCATTACCTCGGCGATGAACGTATCCAGCCCCACCGTCAGTCCCACTGACGCATCACGTGCCGCCTGGACGAGTCCGCCCAGGGAGAATGGCTTTTCCAAAATGGGCTTCAGGCGCTCCGGCTGCTGGGCGAGGGAAAGAATCTCGTCTTGCCCCTCGGGTGAGAGGGTGAATTGACTCCCGTGCACCACCAGGGGGTTATATCCATCCAGCTGAATCATTCCCAGGAAGCTCATGGCGCTGTGAACCCCCACCTCTGGATTCAACAGGACATCGCAGCGGCGGTTCTGATTCACATCCCGGTAATTGCCGTTCCCCTGGGAATAGGGCTCTGGGGCCAGGTAGAAGTCGTTGTAGTCACGCTCCAGGTCCCCATGCTTTCGGGAATAGACATGATAGACGACGGGGGGCTCAGCTTCTCCCAGGACGAGGGGCCAACCTCCGCGCATCACGTTGTCCAGGAAGGTCTGGCGGCAGTAGGCATCGAACACCGGCAGATCCGTTTGGGTATCGACCACGTCGGTGAGCCCTTGAACGAGTTGTCGCGCTTCCTGACGCTTCTCCTGGATGTAGGATGCCCGACCGATGCGTTCGGCCATGGCGTAAAGACGCTCGTCACTGCTGGCGTGCCCGATCAACGCGTAGAGTGTGCTCGTTTCCCCTGGCTCGAGCACTGCCTCCAGCCCGAAGAGCCCGGAAGGGGTGCGTCCCACCGTGACCTGGGGTTGAGATACGAGTTCGGCCAGAGGGGTCGTGGCGAAGGTCCGAGGCAGGCTCAGGGAGGTGTCTTCCCCGAACACCAGCTTGGGGTCCACCAGGGCAGGCAGGCGCTGCGCTGTGCCTTCATCTCCCGCAAAGGCGAGGTAGAAGTTCCCCGCCTGGAACTCCTTCACCTCTGCCGTGTCTGCGGCGCTCGCCCGCAGTCGGTAGAAAGGAATCCCCCGCTCCAGGTGGAACACTTCCATCCATGCTTCGAGGGTTCGGCTGATCTGTTTCAGGCCCGAATTGTCAGCGCCGAATGGGATGACCCGGGGCATGCCGTCCAGAAGCTCAAACGCCAGGGGGCGATGGCTGATGTTCTTGACGCGCACCTGTCGCACCAGTGCGGCGAAGTCCTCGCCAGGGAGCACGAAGTATAGGACGTTCGTCTGAATGCCCTGCGCCGGGTCGGTGGCTTGCAGTTCCAGCTCATTCGGGCCCACGAACATTTGCGTCGAATCATCTGGCTGCCGCGGTGAGAAAGGCTCATAGAGCGATTCTCCCTCCGGGCGGATCAACTTCAAAAAGGTCCGGAACCCCGTATACGGCGTGCTCTGGTAGGCCTTGTTGGCAGGAAGAAACTCCATGATCGGGTTGTCTTTGTTGCCGATCCCAAAGCTGGCGATTCCCTGGCCACGGTTGACGTAGAAAACCCACATGGGCGTCCCGAGAGGGCCGGCAATGCCCGGCAGGAAGCTGGAAAAAGGCAACCCGCTGGCGAAGTTCTCGAGGATGAATCGCTGGGAATCGTCGAAAGATTTTCCTGCCATGTTCTTCCTCTTCCATGGTTTTGGGCACAGCGTCTGGACGCTTTGTACAGGGCGACCTTACCCAAAGCGTCAGGCCTCGCGACAGGGTCCCGCACGCCTATGATCATCCACCAGGCGCACTCCAATCCGAAAGGTCAGTGAAAAGCCCTTGGAGCCGGGGCGTAAGCCTTGCCTCCTGAGTCTCTTCGAGGGGAACCCGGCGCTTGACATGAGTGGGAGCATTGGCCTACTTTGTTCGGAGACCGAACAAAGATAATGGAGTAGGAGTCCAAGGCAATCCCATGCCCCGGACGTCCATGCTCAACTGGGAGTGGAGCAATGACCTCGAGAAGCTCACTTCGGATCGCTCTGGCCGCTGTCGCTATCCTCGTGGGGGTTTCCGGCTGCGAGCGGGACCTGGACCCATTGGGGTTAGCCCCATTCCCCTCGGAATCCGCGGTATTTCTGGACGGATTCGCTTCCGGGCTCAGCTATGACGCCTTCGGCACGTCGAAAGTGGACGCCTTCGGCGTGGACGAGGAGGAGTCCTACAAGGGGACCGCATCCATCAGGCTGACCATCCCCAGCCCGACGGACCCTTCGGGCAGCTTCGCGGGGGGGGCTTTCTCCAGTCCGGTTGGCCGGGACCTCTCGGGTTACAACGCTTTGACCTTCTGGGCCAAGGCGAGCACAGCCGCGGTGTTTGACCTGGGCGGCATCGGGCTCACTTCGAGCTTTTCGGCTATCTGGAACGGCATACCTCTTTCTACCAGGTGGACAAAGTACGTCATACCGATTCCGGAACCCTCCAAACTCACCCAGGAGACAGATTTATTCCATTTTGCCGACGGCTCTGAGTTCGAAGTGGGATACACGGTCTGGATCGACGAGCTCCAGTTCGAAAAGCTGGGCACCATCGCCTCCGAGCAGCCGGCCATTGATTCCCGTGAAATCGAATTGGAAGTAGGTGCCACGACTTCGGTCACGGGAACCCGGGTCACCTATGACATCGACGGAAAGATCCAAACCATCGGTGCGGCCCCAGCCTACTTTGCCTTCTCGTCCTCCGACCCGTCGGTGGCCACGGTGGACGAGGGGGGCTTCGTCCGGGTCGTAGGAGAGGGGACGGCCACCATCACGGCGAAGCTCGGTGAAACGGATGCGTCAGGGGCGCTGAGCATCAAGACTTCGAGCCCTCCGGATGTGGCGGCGCCAGCGCCAGATCGCCCTGTGGCGAATGTGATTTCCCTCTTCAGTGACGCTTATGCCGATGTCCCGGTGGATACGTGGTCGGCGGACTGGGATGATGCGGACGTAGCGGACATCCAGGTCCTCGGGGACAACGTTAAGAAGTACTCGAACCTGGCCTTCGCCGGAATCGAATTCACCTCTCAGCCCGTCGACGCAACGGCCATGGAGTTCCTCCACCTGGACCTGTGGCTCGATGACGCGTCCGCGTTTAAGATCAAGCTGGTGGATTTCGGGGCTGACGGAGCCTTCGGTGGCGGCGACGACACGGAGCACGAGATCACGCTCACCGGTGGGGGTGCAAGCGCGAACGGCGTGAATCCCGGGCCAGGTTCGGTACCGCCCCTCACCGCGAAAGCCTGGAACACGCTGGACATCCCCCTGTCCGACTTCACCGGATTGCTCGCTCGCGGGCACTTGGCCCAGATGATCATCTCTGGCGGGAGCCCCACGGTCTATCTGGACAATATCTACTTCTTCAACGAGGCCCCTTCGGCTCCCACCGAGCCTGCTCCGACCCCCACGGTGCCCGCCGGGAACGTCGTGTCCATGTTCAGCAACGCCTACACCGACGTCACGGTGGACACCTGGTCGGCGGTATGGGATGCGGCCGACTTGCAGGACGTCCAGATCGCTGGTAACGACACCAAGCTCTACACCGGTTTGGTCTTCGCCGGGATCGAGGCCACGTCCCAGCCCATCGACGCCTCGGCCATGGAGCGGTTCCACATGGACTTCTGGACGCCAGACCCAACAGGGGTTCCCGCCGCCTTCAGGGTGAAGCTGGTGGATTTCGGAGCTGACGGGGCGTTTGGAGGGGGCGATGACGTGGAGCACGAGCTAACCTTCGATGCCTCTACCAGCCCGGCCCTCGAAACCGTGACCTGGGTGGCGTTGGACGTACCCCTCACGGACTTCGCGGGACTCACCACGACGAGCAACATCGCTCAGCTGATCATCTCCGGTGATCCCAACACGGTGTTCCTCGATAACATCTACTTTTACACCCCCGGGGGTGGCGGCAGCGCTCCAGTCATTGATTTCGAGCCAGATGGCGTCGGCGCGTCCTGGACCTGGGCCGTATTCGAGAACGTTGACAATCCTCCGCTCCAATTTGTGGCAAACCCCGATGCTTCTGGGGCCAACACCTCGGCCACAGTGGCCATGTTCACCGTCCGGCAGGCGGGCCAACCTTGGGCAGGAACGCAAACCCTGGACAGGGAGACGTTCACCCTCGACGCCAGTAACGCCATCGTGAAGGTGATGGTCTACAAATCGGTGATCAGCGACGTGGGGATCAAATTCGAGAAGGGCACAGCGTCGACCGGTGAGATCAAAGTGGCCAACACGGTAGTGAACCAGTGGGAAGAGCTGACTTTCGACTTTTCCGGCGTCATAGGTTCAGAGGTCAATACTGACATCACTGGATTGGTGATCTTCCCCGATTTCCAGGGAGGCAGGACTGCCGACCACGTCGTCTACTTCGACAATATTTCCTTCTCTGCGGTGGGCGGCGGTGACTAGAGCAGTCGCCCACCCGCACCCCCAGCTGGGGCCGACGGCCGACCGGTTCGCATATCGGCGAACACCATGAACAGGACCGGTCACGGCAACACAGGTCCGGATCCTTGGGGCGAGGATCGCCGTCGCCCCCTGGCGCACTCGGTACTGGAGTTGATCTGGCGCCACCGACAGGTTTCCCGGGCGGATATCGCCCGGAGAACCGGTCTGTCCCGGTCCACCGTCTCTGAGATCATTGCCAATCTCCTCCCCTCCGGCCTGATCGCCGAGGTGGGAGACGGTCCGAGTCGGGGAGGTAGGCGTCCGATTCTGCTGGACTTCCAGGACCAGGCCTACGTCCTTCTTGGCGTGGACATGGGTGCGAGCCATGTGTCGGTGTGCCTCACGGACCTCCGCGGAAAGGTTTTTGCCTGGCACCACAGGGAACACCCTGTCCGAACCGATCCGGAAGGGACCGGTGCCCTGATTCTCGAACTCTGCGATCAGTGCCTGGCGGCAAAGAAGGGTGCCAGGCGAAAGCTATTGGGAATTGGAATGGCCGTCCCTGCCCCCGTGGACCCACGGGCCCCGGAGCGTTTGTCCGGGATCGTGCTTCCCTCCTGGCGTGGTCACCCTGGCATCGAGGGACTCTTTGCCGTTTATGACGTGCCGGTCTTTGTGGACAACGACGCCAACCTCGGGGCTCTTGCGGAGTATTGGTGGGGTGCGGGTAGAGGGGTGGAGAACTTCGCCTATCTCAAGGTCGCCACGGGGATCGGGTCCGGCCACATGATCCAGGGCCGGATCTATCGGGGCGCCACTGGGGTCGCCGGAGAGATCGGGCATATCTCTGTTGATCCCCAGGGACACCAGTGTGTATGTGGGAATCGAGGATGCTTGGCCACCTATGTCGGGTCCGAGGCACTCGTGGCCAGAGCGGAAGCCCTCCTCCCGGACTTTCAAGAGAGCGCCCTCCATGGCTCCCTCCGAAGGGGTGGAATCACGGTAGCGGCCATCGAAGACGCGGCCCTTTCCGATGACCCCCTGGCCGCGAAGGTGGTGGGGGAGGCCGCCGGTTACCTGGGCATCGTCATTGCGGGAGTCCTGAACCTCATGAACCCCGCCA
>JASFVN010000238.1:0-7154 GCA_050049805.1 Gemmatimonadota bacterium | reverse complement strand
GAGCTCCCGATCTGGCGGAAGGGCAACGGCCTGGGCTACCTCGTGGACGCGATTGACATCGGCAGGCATGACCTCTTCTCCGGCCACAGCCACGACCCCGGAGGAGGAGAAGGCTTGAACATGCTCACCCGAGATTCCGGCATAGACCCGATCCACGGTTGCCCCGGCCATGAGCTCGGCCTCCTTCACCGCCCGCTTCACCGACTCGGTGGTCTCCTCGATGTGGGTGACCACTTCCCTCCGCACTCCGGCGGTCCTGGCCTGTCCAACACCGAGGACTTTCAAACCACCCCGAAGCGAGGCGTCCCCCGTCAGCTCACCAATGACGGCGCAGGTTTTGGTCGTGCCGATGTCCAGGGCGGCTATGAGATTCGCACGCATGGTCAGTTTCCTTCAGCACTGCTGATTCGAACCACCACCTGATCGGCGAAACGCAGGTCCAGGTCCATGACGTCCCTGTCCTGGAATCGCCCCAAGGCGTGGGCCAGGACCCGAAGGCCCGTCTGTATCCGTCTGCTGGAAAGCCCGGGAACGAAGCTGAGCGTCGCGGAGGGTTCCGAGATCCGAGCTCTCAAATACCCACTGGGGTAGAGAACCACGTCCGAGATCTTCGCATGGAGCTCCGGGTCACCCTCGGCCAGCCGGGATACCTCCCCCGCCATCAATTTCAGATCCGTGGACGAGACGGAGCCGGCCTCCCTTCGGCCGGCGAGGGCCAGAATGGGAAGGTCCAGCTTGTGGAGAGCCGGATCTATGGGGAGGATTCGGCCGTCCTTGTCCACCGGTACCAGGGTGGGATTGGGAAAGAGGGCCACAGGCTCCCGTTCCTCCACCGCGAAGAGGAGGGCATCCGGGAACCGGCGATGCACGGTGGCCTCCTTCACGAGAGGATGGGATTCCAGGCGCAGCTCCAACTCTCGGACGTCGTCCCACACGCTGAGGCCTGGAGGGAGATCCAGGAGTGCCAAAGCCTCCTCATGAGTCAGGAAACGGGCCCCCCTCAAACGAACCTCGTCCACCTGGAAGGCCTCCACCTCCGCCAGGGCCCGAGGTATCCGGGACAAAGCACCCCCCAGGGCCACGGCCAGGGCCAGTACGAAGACGAAGGTCAGCCACTGTTTCATGAGACTCCCCCCCCACCCTGTTCCCGGGCCCTCAGTGCCGCCAGAAGGTCCTGGCCCAGGAATTCGATGGACCCGGCTCCCATGGTCAGACAGACATCGCCCGGCTCGAGGGCGGGTACGATCTCCCCGGGGAGCTCCGTGAGGTCGGGATGGAAGGAGACATTGGAGGCCCCCGCGTCCAAGGCCGCCTGGGCCACGAGCACTCCGGAAACATCGGGGATGGGGGCCTCACGGGCGGGATAGATCTCTGTCACCCACACCACGTCGGCCAGGGCCAGGGCATCACCGAAGTCCCTGGCGAAATCCCGGGTCCTGGAAAAAAGGTGAGGTTGGAAGACTGCGACGATCCGCCTGCCCGGGAAACGCGTCCGGACAGCCCGCAGAGTCGCCTTGAGCTCCGATGGGTGGTGGGCGTAGTCGTCCACCAACGTAACGCCGCCGGAGTCACCGAGGATCTCGAAGCGCCGTCCGACACCCTTGAAGTGCCCGAGGCCCTCCCGAATCGCCTCCCACTCGACTCCGAGAGAGCGGGCGGCACCTGCCGCACCCAGGGCGTTCAAAACGTTGTGGCGCCCTGGGACGCCCAGGGTGAGCTCTCCCCGTGACCGGCCTCCTTCCACGACCTGGAAGCTTGCCCCCTCTTCGTCTTCCCGAAGCTCGATGCCCCGCAGCTGGGCGCCGGGATTCAAGCCGTACGTGGTGGTGGCTCTTTCCAATCCCGGGAGGAGACGGCTGACGCCGTGGTCGTCCCCGCAGGCCACCACTCGGCCGTCTGAAGACATTCCTCGAAGGAAGGTGAGGAAGGCTTCCCGCACGCCCTCCAGGTCCTGGAAGATATCGAGGTGATCCGCCTCGAGGTTGTTCAGAACCGCTATGGACGGGCGGAGGTGGTGGAAAGAACGATCGTATTCGTCGGCCTCCACGACAAAGAGCTCGTCGCCGCCGAAGCGGAGGTTCGATTCCCAATTCAGGACCCGCCCTCCCACGAGGCCGGTGGGATCCATTCCAGCCACGGCCAGGACCTCCGCCGTCATGGCGGTGGTGGTGGTTTTGCCGTGGGTCCCCGCCACGGCCACAACGGTCCCCCGGTTCACCCATCGGCCCAGGGCCTCCGCCCGTTTCATCACGGGGATTCCCAGCTCCCTGGCCCGGAGAATCTCGGGGTGGTCGGGCGGAACGGCAGCAGTGATCACCAGAGCCGAGGCGTCCTCGACGTGGTCCGGATGATGGCCGGGAAAGATCTGGCATCCCAGGGCGGAAAGCGCCCGGGAAGCCGCGTCCGGCCGGAGGTCACACCCCGAAACGGAGTACCCGCTTCGGGCCATGAGCTCGGCAAGGGAGATCATTCCGGCCCCGGCGATACCCATGAAATGCACCGCTCCGCCATCCCTTTGGAAGACTTCATGGAGAATCATGCCCTTTCCTCCCCCCTTCTCGGCCCCGTCCGAAGCGCCGGCCTCGGAAGGAGGGATTCCAGGTTTTCAGCGATCTCCCGGGTGGCTCGGGGTCGGCCTACCTTCACGGCCGCCTCCCGCATCTTCGAGAGCCGCTCCGGAGGAGTCAGGAGTGAGCCGACGGCCTCCCACAAAGCCTTGCCGGTGAGCTCCGCCTCTGGCAGGTGCAGGGCCGACCCCGCCCTGGCCAGGCTTTCGGCGTTCCGGGTCTGGTGGTCGGCAGCGGCAGTGGGCAGTGGGACCAGGACGGCGGGAACCCCCCAGGCCATCAACTCCGAGGTGGTCATGGCCCCGGCCCTGCTCACGGCCGCCACGGCGCAGTCCAAGGCCTCGGGCATGTTCTCGACGTAACCCGCGGCCTGGACCCAGGCCGGCTCCCCCATCTGCTGGAGGCTGGAAGAAACCTCATGGATATTCGCTGGCCCCGTGGCCCATAGGAGGCACAGGTCCTCCGGGCGTTCCAACTCCCCGGATTCCACGCCCTTTACCGCATCCAGGACGGCCCGGTTCAGAGCTTTTGCCCCCTGGCTACCTCCCGTCACCAGGACCACACGGGAGTCCGGAGCGAACCCGAATCGAGCCCTGGCCTCCTCGGCCGGGAGGTGGGTCACCTCCCGCACCGGATTCCCCGACAGAAAGGCCCGCGCTCTGGACCGGGCCGGCAGAGCCTGCCGCGCCTCCGGGAAGGCCAAGTGGACCTGTCTCGCCCAGCGGCTCAGCACCTTGGAGGTGAATCCCGGCTCGGCATTCTGCTCCTGAAGGGCCAGCGGAATTCCCATGATTCCTGCCACAAGGCCGGCTGGTCCTCCTGCATAGCCACCCGTGACCACCACCACCCCGGGCCGCAAGCGGGTGAAAAGGTCACCGGTCAGGAGAACGGAGCGAATCAGGTCCCAGATCACGGAGAGGTTTGCCAGGACCCGGCCGCGACGGAACCCCCGGACCGGAAGGAGCAGGTGATTGCTCCCTCTTTCCGGAAGGATCCGAGCCTCCAATCCCTGGCGAGCGCCTATGAAGAAGGTGGTCACATCCGGTCGGAGGGACGTGAGGGCGTCGGCCAGGGCCAGAGCGGGATAGAGGTGCCCGCCGGTACCCCCTCCGGAGAAGACCGCCACCGGCCCCTGGGCACCCTGCCTAACCACGCCCGCCTCCCACGTCGGGCTGGGCCCGAGCAACGGAAATGAGGATTCCGATGGCCGCCATGGTGACGATGAGGTTCGAACGACCGTAGGAAATCAGAGGGAGGGCGAGGCCCGTGTTGGGAACCAATCCCAACCCCACACTCATATGGAGAGTGGCCTGAAGGGCGATGAGGCTGGTGAATCCTGTTGCCAGCAGTTCGCCGAAGAGGTCTGGAGCTCTCTGGGCGATGCGAAAGCCTACCATGATCAGGGTCAAGAAGAGGCTCACCACGAAGAGGATCCCCAGGAGGCCCCACTCCTCTCCGATCATGGCGAAGATGAAATCGTTGTGCGGCTCCGGCAGGAATCCGAACTTCTGCCGCCCTTCCCCGAATCCCACCCCCGTGAGTCCGCCGGAGCCGATGGCCACCAACGATTGCCGGACCTGGTAGCCGGCCCCCGCAGGATCGAAGGCCGGATCCCAGAAAGCCCTCATCCGCTCGATCCGGAACCCCTCTCCGAGCTTGGCCAGGACCACCGGCAGGAGAAGGATGCCAAGGAAGATGAAATGGCCGATTCTTCCCCCTCCGACAAAGACCACGATCCCCGCCAGAAGGCCCACGAGGCAAGCCGTGGAGAAATCCGGCTCCGCAGCGATCAGGAGCAGTATGGCGCCCCAGACCACCAGGAAGGGCATCAGGCCCTTCCGGAGGCTCCTGAAGGAAGGCTGCTTTTTCACCGCCAGGGCGGCCGTCCAGATGACCAGAGCGATTTTTGCCAGCTCGGATGGTTGAATCCGCCCCACCGGGAGGACAAGCCACCGCCGGGCCCCATTGATCCGCGGGGCGATGGACTCGGTCCACGGAAGGACGAGAATCAGGAGAAGGACCCCGGTGAAGCCCAGGATCGGCCAGGCCATGGTCCTCCACCAGGAGTAGGGAATCCGGGAACAGACCACCAGCGCAGCGAGGCCCATAGCTCCCCCGAAGGCCTGCTGCAATACGAATCGCGGGGCGGAATCACCAGCCTGGTGGGCCAGGAACGTGGTGGCGCTGGAGAGCGTGAGGAGCCCGAAGGTGAAGAGGACCAAGGTCACTCCCATGAGAACTGCCGGCTCCCAGCCTCGTCCCAGGCCGGCATCGGGGACCGTCGCCGGGCCCACCCGGGCCACGTTGGAGGGAGGAGGCGCCACGTCAGGACTCCCCCCGGGCCAGGGCCGCAAACCGTTCTCCCCGAGCCACATAGTTGTCGAACATGTCGAAGCTGGAGCAGGCAGGTGAAAGGAGAAGGATATCTCCTTCTACGCCCAGGGCCCGGGCCGCCGATACGGCATCTTCGAAGCTGCCATCCACCCGCTGGATCCGCGTCATGCCTTCCAGGGCCTGGGCAAGCCTGTTCCGGGCCTCCCCGTAGACCACGATCCCACGGACCCCCCCATGGAGGGCGTCCCGGAGCGGTGCGAGCTCCTCTCCTTTGTCCTTCCCGCCCAACAGGAGTACCAGAGGCCCTTCCAGGCTCCGAAGAGCCCCCACGGTCGCGGCCACGTTGGTGGCCTTGGAATCGTTGACCCAGCGAAGCCCACCGGACTCACCCACGGGTTGAAGCCGATGGGGCAGCGGACGGAAAGCTCTGAGTCCCCGAGCAATATTTCCGGCTTCGCTCCCGGCTATCCGGGCCGTCAGGGACGCGGCCAGGGCATTGGCGGTGTTGTGCCAGCCCAGGGCTGGGAGGCTCATCCTGGGAAGGAGGAACTCGATCTCTTCCCCGGGCATCCTCAAGGCCAACTCCTCCCCTACCAGGAAGGCGTGGGCCCATTCCGGATCATGGACATCCTCCAACTCCCGGGTGCTGAACCGGAAGCGCTCCCCCGGGGCATTCCCGGCCAATTCTTCCACCTGGGCCGAGTCACCGTTCAGCACCCACCTGCTTCCGGACGAGGCGTTCCGAAAAAGGTTTCCCTTGTCGCCATAGTACGCGTCCAGGGATTCGTATCGGTCCAGATGGTCCGGGGCCAGGTTGGTCAGAACGCCCACGGTCGGGTTGAACTCCACCACATCCGCCAGCTGAAAGGAGGACACCTCCACCACGAACCAATCCGGCGGCGGGGTCCGGAGGGCCAAGGCGGAAACCGGGGGCCCGAATTCGGCCCCGATGTTCCCGCCGAGCCCCACTTCGAACCCTGCCTCCTTGAGGAGGTGGGCCGTCATGGCAGCGGTGGTGGTCTTCCCGTTGGTACCGGTCACGGCAATCAGTGGACCATGGAGGAACCGAAAGGCGAATTCAGGCTCGGATATCCATCGTCTTCCAGCAGCCTGGAGGGCCTGCAGCACCGGAGAGTCCGGGGGGATTCCAGGACTGACCACCACGGTGTCTGCCGCGGCCACTCGTTCCAGATCGTGCCGTCCGAGTTCCACTCGGGCTCCCAAGTTTCGAAGCTCGGCTGCACTAGCTGCAGCTGAGGGTTCAACCTGCCTGTCCGAGACATAGACTTCTCCTCCCTTGAAGAGGGCCAAACGGGCTGCGGCCACGCCGCTGGCCCCCAGTCCCAGGATCGAAATCGTGCTTCCTTCCAAAGGCTCCATCTGCTGCTCCGGAGACCGGGTTCGCCGGGCCGCCGGAATTCCTTTCTTGACCCCTCATCGGATTTTCAGCGTCGAGAAACCGATCATCGCGAAAAGGATTCCAAGGATCCAAAAGCGCACCACGATCTTCGGCTCGGCCCATCCGAGCTTTTCGAAGTGGTGATGGATGGGGGCCATCAGGAAAACCCGCCTTCCGGCCCCGTACTTCCGAGCTGTGTATTTGAACCAGCCGGTCTGGATGATCACCGAGAGGCCCTCCATCACGAACACGCCCCCGACGATGACCAGCAGGAACTCGGTCTTGAGGAGGATCGCCATCACGCCTATGGCCCCGCCCAGGGCCAGGGAGCCCGTGTCACCCATGAAGACCGTTGCCGGGTGGGCGTTGTACCAGAGAAACCCGATGGCCGCTCCGGCCAGGGCAGCGGCGTAGATGGCGAGTTCTCCGGCGCCGGGCAGGTAGAAGAGGCCCAGGTAGCCGGCCGCGTCGAAACGGCCGATCAGATAGGCGAACACGCCGAAGGTCAGGACTGCGATAGCTGAGAGACCGGCAGCGAGCCCGTCCAGACCGTCGGTGAGGTTCACCGTGTTGGACGTGCCCGCTACGACCACCGGCACAAAGGCCACATAGGCCGGGATCCAGAATACGGCCACCCAATCGGCGAAGAAGGGCACCATGGTCCAGTTGGGTGGAACGGGCCAGATCGGTCTCAGAATCAGGAAGAGCCCCAGACCGAGACCGAAGATCACTTGCCCAGCCATCTTGTATTTGGCCACCAAACCTCGGGACTTCTTCTGAACCACCTTCAGGTAGTCGTCGAGGAAGCCCAGGAGCCCCATCCAGAGGAGGGCGGACAAGGCCACCAGGGTGAA
>JASFVN010000028.1:0-26582 GCA_050049805.1 Gemmatimonadota bacterium | reverse complement strand
GTTTACCAGAAGCTCGCTTCGTGTCAGCCCCTCCAGGAGAGTCGCAAGCTGGTCGTTGGTGGCCGATTGGATTTGCGGGGGGACGTTGGAAGGGCTCATGAGGAGCCATTTCCGGTAATCTCCAAGAGTGAGCTCTCCCCCATTGTATCGGACGAGAGTGCGATCCAGAGCTCTGGGTGAGAGATCCAGGGCCACATCGGCAGCGAGCCGGCGTACCGACTCGAAGTTTGTCGTGTCCGACTCCATCTCGGCGGCTTCCACGAGATTGGCCACATAGGTGGATTCGGCCTGGGCCACCATCTGACCTTGAATCTGGGCCCGATACTGCTCCTGCATCTCGTCGAAGTTCGGTAGGATCTTCTCGTCCAAACGAATCAGGTGTACGCCAAGAGTAGTCTCCACGGGCCCGCTCACTTCCCCCACATCGAGGCCAAAGGCCGCCGCTTCGAACTGAGGGAACGTCTCGTTTCGCCCGAAACTCCCCAGGTCTCCGCCTCTGACGGCTGTCTGGGTATCCTGGCTGAATTCACGGGCCAATGCCTCGAAGTCCTCTCCGTTCAGGATCCTCGACCTGAGGGACTCCGCCATGGCACGAACGCTGTCGGCCTGGGCTTCGGTCCCGCCCTCCGGATACTGGAGGAGGATGTGGCGGGCTCGGATTCTCCCCCCGGGGAGATCGGCCTCGAACCGGGCCCGAAGCTCCTGTTCGGACATGGCCGTGTCCACTTGGATGACCTCGTCCCTGAGTCCCACCACCAACTCTCCCTCCAGTTGCCGCTCCACGAGGGGACTCAAGTCGATGTTGGCGAGGGAGGTGTCGATGGCCGCCGCTCTGGCCAGGAGGAAGTATTGGGTCCAAAGATCTGCCAGCGCCTCCACCGCTTCCGGCGGGAACTGTGTTTGAGGTGCCATGATCCGGGCAGCGGCCTCCGCATCGAACTCGTAACCTGCGGCCGTGGCCAACACGTCGTCTCCGGACGGCCCTTCCGAACCGCCGCAGGCCGTGGACACCAGCATCATCGCCGGAAGCACTACCCTCCGCACATTCATCAAATTTCGTCTCCTTGGGACTATTTACCTGTGGCCGTCCCTCACCTCAGTTGGATCCGGGCCGGGGCAGGAACGTTGGCCTTCCCCGGGTCCGGTTCTCCTCAAGTCGAGGTTGCTGCTTCCTTCTGAGCCCGGTTCAGGGCGGAAAATGCCTCCATCAGGGTCCCAGCCAGATCCTGAGCTCCGGCCTGCCTCAGAACCAGAGAAAAAGGATCCATCCGTTTCACCTCCACCTGGACCTGCCGGTGCTCCATGGGTTCGTCGAGCTTCGCCAGGGCTGGCACCACCCCTGGCAGGAAGCTTACCCGACCTTCTTTCCCCCGTAACACGACACGCTCAACGCCCAACCCCCGGGCCAGTAGACGGAGTGTCGCTCCATCCAGGAGAGCCTTGGCTTCAGGAGGAATCGGGCCATAACGATCCCGAAGTTCCCGACTTAGATCCTCTACCTCGGTTCGGCTCTTCATCTTTGAGAGCCTCCGATAGATGTGGAGCTTCTGACCGGAATCCGAAATGTAGGAGTCCGGGAGGAAAGCGGAACCCGACAGGCTTATTTCCGGCTCGGGAAGAGCTTCCTCCTCAGGTCCTTTGCGGAGACGGTCGACGGTCTTTTGCAGCATCCGAAGGTAGGTATCGAGACCCACGGCATGAGCGAACCCCGACTGGTCTGCGCCCAGCAGATTTCCGGATCCCCTGAGCTCCAGATCCCTCAAGGCCACAGAGTATCCACTGCCCAGATCCGTGTAGTGTTCCAAAACACGCAACCTTCTCTCCGCGTCTTCGCTAACGCCCTCGGGCACAACCAGATAGCAGTATGCTCTTCGGTCGGAGCGGCCGACCCGTCCCCGAATCTGATAAAGCTGAGCCAGGCCGAAGTTCTGGGCTCCGTCCACGATCAGGGTGTTGGCGTTGGGCACGTCCAGGCCGTTTTCGATGATGGAGGTGCAGACCAGGATGTCCAGGGAGCTGTTCACGAACTCTCGCATGATCCGGTCCAGCTCCCTCGGCGGCATCTGCCCATGGGCCACCGCAACGGATGCCTCGGGCTCGATCCGTTGGATTCTGCCAGCCACCGTTTTGATGGTCTCTATCCGGTTGTGGACCACGAACACCTGGCCCCCCCGGTCCATTTCCCGGTGGACCGCCTCTCCGAGGATCTGATCGGACCAGGACAGGACATGAGTGATGATGGGCATCCTGTCCCGGGGAGGGGTTTGCATGAGGGAAAGATCACGAACCCCGGCCAGGGAAAGGTGGAGGGTTCGAGGGATCGGGGTGGCGGTCAGGGTAAGGACATCCACAGAGGCCCGGAGCTGCTTGAGGCGCTCTTTGTGCCGGACGCCAAAACGCTGCTCCTCATCGACTACTAGAAGCCCAAGCTTCTTGAAGACAACGTCCGGAGATAGGAGACGGTGGGTTCCCACGACGATGTCCAGGTTTCCTTCGGCCAAAGCGACCAGAAGCTCCTGCTGCTGTTTCTGAGTCCGGAATCTGCTAAGGGCACCGATTTGAACCGGGTAGTCGGCAAGTCGCTCTTCAAAGGTCCTGCGGTGCTGTTCGACCAGAATGGTGGTGGGGGCAAGGACCGCCACCTGCATCCCGTCCTGAACAGCCTTGAATGCGGCCCGGATTGCGACCTCGGTCTTTCCGTAGCCGACGTCGCCGCAAACCAGTCGATCCATGGGCCGAGGCTGCTGCATGTCCTCTTTAACTTCAACGGTGACCTTGCGCTGGTCAGGCGTGTCCTCGAAAAGGAAGGATGACTCCATCTCCCGCTGCCATCGGGAATCGGGGGAGAAGGCGAACCCGTTCGTGGTCTCCCTTCGGGCGTACAACTCTAGGAGTTCGCTGGTCATGGCCTCGATGGCCTGCTCAGTCTTCCCCTTCAGGTTCTTCCACTTCCGTCCGCCGATGCGGTGGATCTGAGGCGGAGAGGCCTCTTCCGTCTCACCGATCCAGCGCTCCACCAGATCCACTCGATAAACAGGCACCCGGAGCATTTCGCCGCCAGCATACTCGATGGCCAGGGATTCAATTTCCTGGCCGGCCACCTCGATATGCTCCAGGCCCCGGAATACCCCGACCCCGTGGTCCATGTGGACCACGTAGTCACCCGGTGTGAGCTGAGCCAGGCTCTCCAGGGATGCGGCCCCCCTGAACTGGCGGCTTCGCCTGATCCGACGAGATCGTCGGAAGATCTCGTGGTCCGTGAGGACCCGGATGTCGGCGGTTGGGCCTGTGAGGACGAAGCCCCCCGCCAGGGCACCGATTCCCAGTCGGGTCCCGGGAGGGATCTTTCTTTCCCCGAGGATTTCCTCCAGGCGTTGAACCTGACCGTCGTTATCGCAGAGGATCAGAGTCTCGTGGCCGAGAGCGGCCCCTTCCGTCAGGTAGGCTCGGAGCCTGTCCATGTCGCGGTCGATGCCGGGTGGGCTCTCGGCGCAAAGGGCCAACTCCAGGTTCCGAGCCTCGTGGATCGTGATGCCGGGGAAGGAGCGGAGAGCGGATCCGGCCTCCTCAGGCGGCACGAAGAGCGTCTCCACGGGGCTCGGGGACTGTCCTTGTTCCGTCAACTCCTTCCGAATGTCCAGGGCGTGATTCCAGGTCCTGCCGAATTCCCGGTCCCACTGTTCCGAACCCCAGTGGAAAACCAGCGTGTCCGAGGGAAGGAGTTCCAGGAGTGACCGCCGGACGGAGGCACCGGAACTTGGATCCCTGAAGTCCACGGGGAGGATATGAGTGGACTTCAGCATCTTTACGGATCGTTGGTCCAGGATATCGAACGTTCTGACGGAGGTGATTTCGTCTCCCCAGAACTCGATCCGAAAAGGATCAGGCGACCCGAAGGAGAAGACATCCAGGATTCCACCCCGGACGGCGAACTGACCGACCTCCTCCACCAGCGGGACCTCCTCGAAACCGCGAGTCGCCAGCTCTTCGATCAGGTTGGAGAAGGCCCACTCATCCCCCACCCTCAAGGTCATTCGGAGTTCGGCCAGGGAAGCCGGGACAGGGCCCCTTTCCTGAAGAGCCCTGGGAGTGGTTACCAGAAGGCGTGTCCGGCCTCCGAAGAGCGCCTCCAGTGCCTCGACTCGAAGACCTCCTACCTCCAGGTGCGGCTCCTCCCGTTCGTAGGGAAGGGACTCACGTTGGGGGTAGTAATGAGAGAAATCCTTTCCAAGGAGCACTTCGAGATCGGCTTTGACGGAAGCAGCGTCCTTGGGGGTAGCGGCGACAGCCAGGAAAATCCTGTTTTCGGTGGATTCATGGATGGCCGCCAGGACCGCCGTGCCCGACGATCCCACACACCCACCCAAAGCCAGCCGTTCTCCGTGCTGGGGCAGTCCCGTCATCAGAGTCTTCACCGCTTCGGAAGACTGAAAAGCCCGGAGGAGGGAGTTCTTATGCCGAGTCACTGTAGCGCCCGTGAAATGCCGTCCGTCTGCGGGCCGCTCGACCGGCCCTGGAAATGAACAAGATAGCCTATCCCGGAAGAATCCCGTACTCGGGTATTGTGACGGAAAAGCAGGGAGGAATGAGCATGGCCGGATCCTTTTCGGCCTGCTCGTACCTGTCCACCGGATTTCCGATGAGTGTCCACCGTGGAGGACGGCGGGGGCGGTCCGGTCCCCTCGATTTCCCTGATTCCCCGACGTTATCTGGGTTTTTCCGGTGGCATGGGTCCTGCACATCAGACAGCAGGGAAGCTGTATCAAAAGGAGGACCCGATGCGTTTTGGGAAGGTGATGTTCGGTCTGGTCGCTTTGGCGGTTGTCGGGAGCAACTCGGCGGAAACCGCTTGGGCTCTCCAGGACTACGGTAACCAGGATTACGAGGTGTACCCCGTCGAGGCCCGGGTCTGGCTGGACCGTGGCGCCGAGCCGGTTTTGCAGCGGGGGGAGAGGGCCCGGATCTACTATCGGGTCTCGGAAAGCGCCTTCGTGGCGATCTTCCATATCGACACCAACGGTACCTCCCGATTGGTGTTCCCCTCCTCACCCCAGGAGAACCACTATGCCCGAGGTGGCCGAGACTATCGGGTGCTCTTACCCGGGTCCACCTATTGGTATGTAAATGAGGATCCAGGCGTTGGTTACTTTTTCATCGTGGCCTCCCCGGAGCCCTTCGATTTCCGGGACTTCAACTACTCCCATTACGCCGGTGGGTGGGATCTCAGCCTGGTCGGAAGGCAGGTGTACGGGGACCCTTACCTGGCCATGGACGATTATGTGGCAGCGCTGATCCCTGATTGGGAGTACGTAGGCTACGGTTTGGACTTCACCTCCTACCATGTCGAGCGCCACCACGACTATCCTCGGTTCCTTTGTTACGATTGCCATGGATTCCAGCCCTACTACAGCTGGAACCCATACGCCTACTCCTGCACGAGCTTCCGGGTCGTGGTCTACAGTGATCCCTACTACTACCCGGCTACTCGATATCGGGGCACCCGGGTCGTATATGTTCAGCCCAGACGGGGGATCCCGCGCTACGGCTTCAAGGAACGGGCCGTAGGCGAAGCCGGAACCCCGAGCATCGTGGTGCGAAACACTCCTCCTGTCGGCCAGCCCGGTGTAGAGGGCACACAGAACCGGCGGGCGGTCCCGAGGTCTTCGGCCCCATCGGCCTTCAATCCGGGAGGCACGTCCGGGAATCCTCCGGGTACGGCCGGCGTCCAGCGGCCAGGCGTGGAAAGCGGCTCTAACCGCCGATCGGGGACTTCCGGCGGAAACCCGTCGGCCTCCACCGGCCGTCCATCCGCTGGACAAAGCGGATCCGCATCGTCCACCCGACCCTCTCCCAGGACGATTCTGACGGACCCGGGTGGGGCCAGAGGCTCCACCGCCGGAGCGACCCGCCCCTCCTCGAGAGTGGTAAGGCCGGGGGGAAGAGTCGGTACGACTACCCCACCGTCCGCCACCACGAGGAGCCGGCCCACGGTGAGCAGCGGAGGTTCGTCGACCCGAGGCAGCCCGACAGTTACGAGGGGTGGGGCCACGACGAGGTCTTCACCCACCGTCAGGAGCGGAGGTTCGTCGACCCGCACTGTTCCGACGGTCAGGAGTGGAGGCGCGACGACCCGCACTGTTCCGACGGTTCGCAGCGGGGGAGGATCCACCACTACTCGGCCCACGGTCCGGACTACCGGATCCAGCGGAGGGGCAAAGCCACGGACGTCTCGGCCGAGGACTCCACCAAAGGTCCGGAAGCCGGGAGGTGGCAGCTTCTCTTGAGGGACATGCTGCAATCCTGACCCCATGAGACCGCCCGTAGATTCCTTAGCTGCGGGCGGTTTTCTTTTCCCTCCAGAGTTCCCTTCCCGAGCGTTCTGCACCGATTGATCACGTCTCGGGCCCCTGGTTATACTCTAACGCTCCTATTCCCAAGGACTTTCCGGGACCGGTCTGCGTCACGTGCGAACAGAGAACATCAGGAATTTTTCCATCATCGCCCATATCGATCATGGGAAGTCCACCCTTGCTGACCGGTTGCTGGAATCCACCGGCACCCTCCAGCAGCGGGAGATGCGGGACCAGGTCCTGGATACCAACGAGTTGGAGCGAGAACGGGGGATCACCATCAAGCTCCACGCGGTTCGCATGGACTACACGGCGGCGGACGGTGAGGTATACGAGCTGAACCTCATCGATACACCGGGCCACGTGGATTTCACCTACGAGGTGTCTCGCTCTCTGGCAGCTTGCGAGGGTGCTATCCTGGTGGTCGATGCGAGCCAGGGCATCCAGGCACAGACCGTCTCCAACCTTTTTCTGGCCCTGGATGCCGATCTGGAGATTATTCCGGTCCTAAACAAGATCGACTTGCCTGGGGCCGAACCGGAGCGTCGGCGTGAGGAGATCTCGGACCTCCTGGGGGTGGACCCCGAATCGGTTCTTATGGCCAGCGCCAAGGAGGGAAGGGGAATCGCTCCAATCCTCGAAGCGGTTGTGGAGAGAGTCCCCCCCCCTGAGGGAGGAGCGGATCGCCCTCTCCGGGCCCTCATCTTCGACTCCTACTACGACCAGTATCTGGGTGCTGTTCCCAGTATCCGTGTGGTGGACGGGGTCCTGAAGGCGGGAATGAAGATCACCTTCGGAAACGTCGACGCCAGGTACGAGGTGGACGAGGTCGGCGTGCTCCGATTGGGCCGGGTGCGGCGACCGGAGCTGGGTCCCGGAGAGGTCGGCTACCTGGTGGCGGGGATCAAGGAGGTGTCCCACACCAGAGTGGGTGACACGATTCTGGACGCGTTGAACATGGCGCCGAATCTGCTCCCCGGGTACCAGGACGTCCACTCCATGGTCTTCGCGGGCCTTTATCCCACTGATGCCGACGACTATGAAGACCTACGGGATGCCCTGGAGCGGTTGATCCTGAACGATGCCAGCCTACAGTTCGTTCCGGAGACGTCCACAGCCCTGGGCTTCGGCTTTCGCTGCGGCTTCCTCGGTCTCCTCCACATGGAGATCATCCAGGAGCGGTTGGAACGGGAATTCGGCGTGAATCTCATCACCACCGTCCCCAATGTGGAGTACCATGTCCTTCTGACTGATGGCGAGCAGCTCACGGTGGAGAACCCTGCCAGTCTGCCGGCTCCTGGGCAGGTGACGGAGGTTTCGGAACCCGTGGTGAAGGCTCGGATCGTCTGCCCCTCCGAATATATTGGCAACGTCCAAAAACTCTGCCACGACCGAAGAGGTGTCTTTGGAGGGATGCATTACCTGGATCCCAAGCGGGTGGAGCTCGATTATGAGCTTCCCCTGGCAGAGATCGTCCTGGATTTCTACGATCGGCTCAAGTCCGGGACCCGGGGATATGCCGGCCTGGACTACGAATTCCTCGAGTTCAGGTCGGGAGACCTCGTTCGGTTGGATATCCTGGTGAATGGCGATCCCGTGGATGCCTTCAGCGTGATTATCCATCGGGACAAAGCCTACGAGTACGGACGGGAGATGGTGGGAAAGCTGAAAGAGCTCATCCCCAGGCAGCAGTACGAGGTGGCCCTCCAAGCGGCCCTGGGGAGCCAGATCATCGCCAGAACCAACGTGAAGGCCCTCCGGAAGAATGTGACAGCGAAATGCTACGGGGGAGACATCACCCGAAAGAGAAAGCTGCTCGAAAAGCAGAAGGAGGGGAAACGTCGGATGAAACAGGTGGGCTCGGTGGAGATCCCGCAGGAGGCCTTCCTCGCAGTCCTTTCCCTGGGAGACTGACCGTGGACGTATCCGTCATCGTCTCCACATACAACAAACGGGATTGGCTGGAAAAGGTCATCTGGGGCTATTCCTGCCAGGATTTCCGGGACTTCGAGCTCGTGATCGCCGACGACGGGTCCAGAGAGGACACGCGAGAGATGATCCTGGGGTTCTCCCGCAGGAGTGACTTTCCCATCCGGCATATCTGGCATCCCGACCAGGGGTACCAGCGGTCGATTGTCCTGAATGCCGCCATCCTGGCCTCCACCGGTGACTACCTGGTGTTCTCGGACGGGGATTGCATTCCACGGAATGATTTCGTGCGGACCCATGCAGAGCTGGCAGAGCCAGGCCGGTTTCTATCCGGTGGATCGGTCTACCTCTCCATGGCTGTAAGCCTGGGTATTACTCCCGAAGACGTAAGATCTGGGCGTTTTGCGGATCCGAAATGGCTCCGTGAGCAGGGTCTGAAACTGGGCCGGCATCGACTTCGGCTCCTGCCACCTGGCTGGAAAGCCGCCTTCCTCGATGGTGTCACCACCACCAATCCTACCTGGAATCTCAACAACGCCTCCACCTGGCGAGAGTGGATCTTTGCTGCCAACGGCATGGAGGCAGAGATGCAGTACGGGGGTGCCGATCGCGCTCTTGGATCAAGGCTCGAGAACCTCGGCCTGAAGGGAAAGCTGGCTCGTTTCCGGGCGGTCCTCCTCCACCTGGACCACGATAGGCCCTATAAGACGCGGGAGTCGATCCAGAAGAACAAAGGCATTCGGAGGAGGATCGTGACCCAGGGAGAGACCCGGTCCCGGGACGGCCTGGAAGAGCTCTGGGATCGCCGGGCCTCGGGAGGCTTCCTGGAGTTCGGTCCTGACCAGGAGGGTGGTGCAGAGCCCCATTGGAACCCCCAGACGGGGAAGGGAACGCTTCCACTTCACTCAGAGAAGGAAAACGACTGAAAATGCCCGACGATCTTCGCTGGATTCTTGGTTTGGACATTGGAGGGACGAACGTGGTGGTGGGCTTGGTGCCAATGGAGGGAGGAGAACCAAGAGGTCTCAGGAGGCTTCCAACCCGATCCGAGGACGGTGGGCAGGAGGTGGTCAGAAGGGCGGTGGCGGCTGCTGAGGATTCTATGGCTGAAGTCCTGGCTGCCGAGGGCGGTCGCCGAACCCAGGTGGCAGGGATCGGAATCGGTGCTCCCGGTCCCCTTCATCGGAAGACGGGGATCCTCCTGGAAGCGCCCAATCTAGGATGGAAAGATTTTCCCCTTCAACAGCTGGTTTCGGACCAGCTCGGCCTCCCGGCCACCCTGGACAACGATGCGAATTGCGCGACCTACGGGGAGTGGTGGATGGGTGCCGGGCGCGGATCGAGCATCCTGGTGGGATTGACCCTTGGCACGGGGATCGGCGGGGGGCTCGTGTTGAACGGTGAGATCCACCATGGGGCTTCCGATGTCGCAGGTGAGTTTGGACACACCACCATCGACTCGACCGGCCGGAAGTGCAAATGCGGCAACTATGGGTGCCTCGAAGCCTATGCGTCCGGTCCCAACATCGCGGCTCGGGCCGCCGAGGGCATCGAGGCCGGTGCGGAGTCGATAATGACAGATCTGGTGGGGGGAGAGTTGGGGAAAATCACGGCTGCCACTGTCTACGAGGGGGTCGTTCTGGGCGATTCCTATGCTCGCGAGGTCATGAATGAGACGGCGAAGTTTCTGGGTGTCGGGGTGGCCAACCTCATCAACGCACTGAACCCCGACGCAGTTGTCATTGCCGGGGGCGTCACCCGAGCAGGAGACCACCTCTTCATCCCCCTGAAGAAAGAGGTCCGGAAACGAGCTTTCCGATCTGCCGTGGAGGCCTGTCGCATCCTTCCGGCTGCCCTCCCGGAAACGGCCGGGGTAATCGGAGCGGCAGCGGTCTTCAAGCGCGAGCGATTCGGTCGCGTTTGATCAACGGCCCATGAAGGCTCCGAAACCGATGGCCTCGGATAGCCCAGGACCAGCTGGTGGGTCAGGATCACGGGCCGAGGCCCGATGCCTGGGTGTTCTCGGAACCATGATCTGGGATCGGATCCACGGTCCTGGAGAGGGGGAGGATCCGGTGCAGGGGTGGGGAGGCATCTCCTACTCCCTGGAGGCCCTCAGCGCTGCACTGCCGGTTGGATGGGTGGTCCGACCCATCTTGAGGTTGGGGGCGGACCTGGCCGCCAGGGCTCTGACCTACCTCGAGTCCATCCCCAGGGTCGAGACCTGGTCCGGAGTACAGGTCGCCAGCGGGGTCAACCCAAGGGTCGAACTCCGATACCAGGATCGGGAGACCCGTTCCGAGGTGCCGTCCGGCCACGTTCCTCCATGGACCTGGCCCGACCTGGAAGATTTGGTCCAGGAGTTGGATGCTGTCTACGTCAACTTCATCACGGGCCGGGAGCTGAACCTGGATACGGCCAGGGCCCTGGGCGAAGGTTTCCCCGGTCCCCTCTACGCCGACCTGCACACCCTCTTTGCCGATATCTCCCCTTCGGGGACTCGTTTCCCTCGACCTCTGCCCTCCTGGCGTGAATGGTTCCGGACCTTTGACGCCATCCAGGTCAACGAAGAGGAGTTTCGCCTCATCACCGGGTCCGTGGACGAGACCTGGGAGCAGGCTGCAGAAATCATCGGTGGGAGGCCGTCCCTGGCTGCAGTGACCATGGGCCCTCGGGGGTCCGCGTACCTGGCGGAAGAGGGTTTCGATGCCGACCCGATGACCTGGGCGTCTCGTCGAAGACTGGCCGCAGGGGGGATTTCGACCCGCAGAGGTTCGGTCATGGCGGCGTCGGCAGATTTTTCCGCTGACCCCACTGGATGCGGGGACGTGTGGGGGGCTACTTTCTTCGCGAGACTCTTGGCAGGTGAAAGCTTGGAGAGGGCCATGGAGACCGCGAACGGTACGGCTTTCGAGAATCTGAAGCACCGGGGAGCACAAGGGCTTCATCGCCTCCTGCCTGACTTTTCGGCTGGTCGCTGACTCCTCAGAGGACTGGAGAACCGTTGCAGATCATCCCCGTGCCTGGAACCTTGGATTCCTCCTCTTTCGATCAGTTGGCGAAGGAGCTCGGGAAGAGTGGAGAGGGGAAGGTCCTTTTCGACGGCCGGCACCTGAGGTGGGTGGATCCCACCGGCATCATCGGGCTCCTGGCGGCGGGGGCGGTGGCCCGAGACCGCCAGGGAACACCCCCCAGACTTCAGTTGGTGGAGGGTGCAGACGTCGCCACCTACCTGGCCCGCATGAGGTTCTTCGACGTGGCCGAAGAGGTCTTCGACATCGACATCAAGCAGCCCAGGCGATCATGGAGTAGCTCCGACGTCCTCCTGGAGATCACACCGATCACCACGAACACGGATATCCACGCCGTCGTCGATCAGGTACAACAGCAGGCCGGCACCATCCTCTCCAAAACCCTGAACTATCCCGCATCCGCCGTTGTGCAGTTCTCGGTGATCCTCTCCGAGGTCTGCCAAAACATCATCGAGCATGCGGAGGCCCCAGGTTGGGTTGCCGCCCAGACCTACACCTGGACCAAGCGGCTCGGGCGCCAAGTGCTCATCCTGAGCGTATCCGATGTTGGGACCGGGTTCCGAGGATCCCTGGCCGATACCCACGCCACTCGCTTCGGGGACCGTTGGGGTGATGCCACTGCTCTGGAGGCGGCCTTCATCCACGGTTTGACCCGCTTCCCCGACTCCGGCCGGGGCCAGGGGATCCAGCAGATCAGGAAGCAGGTCCGAAGATGGGACGGCGCCATCTCCATCCGGAGCGGCACGGCTCGAATCGCCGATGTCCCGAAATGGGATGATTCTCCTCCATTGGAGGAGAGCCTCCCCCATTTCCCAGGCGCCCAGATCCACATGGTCCTGCCGGCTCGGGTGGCTGATGATGGCTGATTTCGGAGTGGATCCGGTTTCCATCGATGTGGGCCGTCTGGTTCGACGGAACGTGGCTTCTCTCTACTCTTCACTCGTCACTCGCCCTACGGGCCAAGCTGTGCGGTTGGCCATCGAGAATGTCCTGGCCGAGGAAACCGGCCCGGTGAGTATCTCGATCATCGATCTCTCCCAGGTGACCGTCATCGACTTCTCGTGTGCCGACGAGGTCGTGGCGAAGCTTCTCCTCCGGTTTCTGGAGGAGGACCGTCCCAGAGAGGCGTTCTTCGTGTTCAGGGGCATCCAGGAGCTCCACCGGGATCCCATCGAGGTCGTCCTGGAGCGCCAGACTCTGGCGGCGGTGGCGGAGACCGAACACGGGGATTTCGAGCTCATCGGGTCCACCTCCTGGAAGGAGATGGAGGTCTGGCAAGCGTTGGAGGGCAGGGGGAGAGTAAAAGCCTCTGAAGTCTCGGGTCTCCTTCCGGGGAACGGGACGGAAGAGACGCTTGGAGAGTTGGTTAGGAGGCGTCTGGTCTTTCAGAATCCCATTTCGGGAGAGTACCAGGCTCTCAGCGACCTCTTGCAGACCATCACCTGAGCCGCATTCCAGAGGAGAAAAGAAAGGCCCGGGGATTCCCCCGGGCCTTCTGCCTTCCGACGGAGTCTGTTCCCAGCCGCGGACCGACTCGGCCGGAGAGTGGGTCTTCTATTCAGCATCCATGAACGGGTACCCATACGATGTGGGAGGCACGAAGGTCTCCTTCATTGTTCTGGCCGATACCCATCGGAGCAGGTTCATCTTGGAGCCGGCCTTGTCATTCGTGCCACTGGCCCGAGCCCCTCCAAAGGGTTGCTGACCCACCACCGCTCCCGTTGGTTTGTCGTTGATATAGTAATTGCCCGCCGCAAAGCGAAGGGCCTTGTTCGCCTCCAGGATGGCTCCCCGATCCTTGGAGAAGACGGCTCCGGTGAGGGCATAATCCCCAGTCTGGTCAACCAGCTCGAGGGTCTCGGACCACTCGGCGTCCGGATAAACGTAAACGGTTACCACAGGCCCGAAGATTTCGTCACACATGCACTCCACATCGGGCTTTTTGGCCAGGACTATGGTCGGCCGAATGAAGTAGCCCTTCGAATCGTCGAACGTCCCGCCGGCAACGATCTCCGAGTCCGCAGATTCCCGGGCCCTTTCTATATAACCGGTGATCTTGTCATAGGCCGCCCGGTCGATGACCGCACCCATGAAGTTCCGGAAGTCCCTGACATCCCCCATGGCGATCCCCTCGGTCTGGCTCACCAGGGTGTCCTTGATCTCGGACCAGAGGGTCTCCGCCAGATAAATTCGGGACGCCGCGCTGCATTTTTGTCCCTGATACTCAAATGCGCCCCGGACGATGGCCGTGACAACAGCTTCGGGATCTGCGGAAGGGTGGGCGATGATGAAGTCCTTACCACCCGTCTCCCCCACCAACCTCGGGTAGCCCTTGTAGCTGCCGATGTTCTCGCCGACAGCGTTCCACATGCTGTTGAATACGGGAGTGGAACCGGTGAAATGTACGCCGGCGAAGTAGGGATTTGTGAAGACCTGGCGGGTAATCTCAGCCGAGTTCCCCGTGATGAAGTTGATGACACCCGGGGGTAGGCCTGCCTCCTCAAAGAGTTTCTGAATAAAGAAGGAAGAGAGGAGGGAGGTGCGGGCCGGCTTCCACAACACCGTGTTCCCCATGAGAGCAGGTGCGCTGGGGAGGTTTCCTGCGATGGAGGTGAAGTTGAAGGGTGTGATGGCGTAGATGAACCCCTCCAGAGGACGGTACTCCACCGAGTTCCAGATTCCCTTCGAAGAGATGGGCTGTTCCTCGTAGAGCTCCTGGGCGAAGTGGGCATTGAAACGGAAGAAATCCACCAACTCGGCGGCGGAGTCGATCTCCGCCTGATGGGCGGTCTTGCTCTGCCCCAGCATGGTTGCGGCGTTGATGGTGGATCGCCAGCTGGTGGAGAGTAACTCGCCGGCCTTCAGCATCACGGCGACCCGGTCTTCCCAAGGCCAGGCAGCCCATTCTTTGTGGGCTTCCTGGGACGCCTGAATGGCCTTCTTGATCTCTTCGGGCCCAGCCTTGTGGTAGGTACCCAGGACGTGGCTGTGGTCGTGTGGCATGACCAAGTCTGCGGTGTCACCAGTCCGGATCTCCTCCCCGCCGATGACGAGTGGGATATCGGTGACCTGACCGGCAAGCTCTTCCAGCTTGGCCTTGAGCTCGGCTCTCTCTGGGCTCCCCGGCAGGTAATCCTTGACGGGTTCGTTGACGGGCTTCGGAACCTGAAGTTTTGCGCTCATGTCTATTCCCTCTCGAGGTGGCGGGGCCTGTTACAGTTGGTCGTCGTCAAGGGGGGAGTGGTACCTGGTCCGTCCAGGGGTTCTCCCCTCGGCTCGGCAGAAAACTATGAAAGAAAAACCCGGGGATGAAGCCGTGCAAGGGGCGGCTCTCAGAGGAACCGACAGCACAACCAGTGGAAGCATCGGCGGAAAAGCCTGGGTAAAACCGGTACAAAATTGCATCTCCGGAGTAGACGAAAGGACTCCGATATTCTAGTGTCCGGGGTCGAGCCCCCACGCTGGGTGACCCGATTACTCCAACAGAGAACGAGATGACTAAAGAAGAGCTGACACAGGCGGTTTTGACGGCACTCTCCGGTGTAAAATCTTCTGCAGGAGGAGTGGACGTCGTGGCCCGGGGCCAGATTCGCGCCCTGGAAGTGGAAGACGACGGTACGGTTCGGTTCGCCTTCCATATGGCGCCGGAGGATCCGGGATCCCTGGTGAAAGAACTCCGAACGGTGGTCAGCGGGGTCGAAGGTGTGACCTCGGTAAAAGTGAACGTCCAACTACCCCAGAGCGCGCCGACCCCACCCCCTCCTCAAGGAGCCCCTCAAGGAGCCCCTCAGCCGGGTTCGGTGCCAGCTCCCACTCCTCAACCCGGCATTCTTCCGGATGTGAAGCGAGTGGTGGCGGTTTCCTCCGGCAAAGGCGGCGTCGGCAAGTCCATGGTTGCGGCCAACCTCGCCGTGGCTTTGGCCCAGGAAGGTCTCAAGGTGGGACTCCTGGACGCTGACGTCTATGGCCCCAACATCCCCCTCATGTTCGGGGAGACAAGGACTCCCGGGGCGACGGGCGAGGAAGGGGCCGAGCAGATCGAGCCCCTGGAGGCCCACGGTGTCCGGCTCATGAGCATCGGGTTCATGTTGGATGCTGATCAACCGGCCATCATGCGAGGTCCCCTGATCTCCGGTATCCTCCGGCAATTCTTGGAGCAGGTGGCCTGGGGGTCGTTGGACTACATGGTGGTGGATATGCCCCCAGGAACCGGAGATGCACAAATCTCCCTGGTTCAGACCATTGATCTGGACGGTGCGGTTATGGTGACCACCCCCCAAAACATCTCCACTGGGGACGTTCGCCGTGGCGTAAGGATGTTCGAGAAGGTGAACACCGAGGTCCTGGGTATCGTCGAGAACATGAGCGGTTACCAGTGCCCCCACTGCGGAGAGATTGCGGAGATCTTCGGGAAGGGTGGGGGCGAAGATCTCGCCAAGAGCATGGACCTTCCTTTCCTTGGAGCGATCCCACTGGATCCGAAGGTGCGGGAGGGTGGCGACTCCGGAATTCCGGCCGTCATAGGAGCACCGGACTCGCCGGCAGGCAAGGCCCTCAAAGACATGGCGAAAGCCCTTCGGAAGGTCCTGGAGGGGTAGGGTAAGGGGGAGAAAAAAAGCCGACCCTTTCGGGTCGGCTTCTTTCTCAACTCCGGAGAGCGGGGGGAGGCTCCTCCGGGCTGCTCAGCCTTCGTCTAGCCAGCGCTGGTCGGCGGCGGAAATCCGGCGCTTTCCCCTGGCCCGATCGAACAGCTTCAACCCCAACCATCCCAGGAACATGACGGGCGCGACCTTGAAGAGAAGGAACTGAGCCAAACCGAAGGTGAGGCCCAGGACCGCGCCGAGGACGGAAATCACCACCCCAGCGGCAATCAGGGTGACGAGGCCTACGGCCAGGAAGGTCAAAAGCGTGCCCATCGTTTTCTCCTCTACTGTTCAGGTGGGGCCCTGTGGTCCCGCCCAGGTCATCCTTTGTGAGTCTGCCTCGATACCTGGCGGGAACCTTAGTGGACCCAAACCACGTCGATGCTTCCGAAAGCTGCATCCACCCTCACCGTCACCCTGTTCCGGGCCTCTTCCCAATCTAGGGAATAGTAGGAGTCTCCGCGCTTCACGAGACCTTCCGAGTCCAGGGAGGTGAGGAACGTATCTTTTTCCAGTTGAACCCCCAAACCTTCGGGGAAGCGCAGCTCCAGGGCTCCAAGGCCCATGTCCACGGTGACCTCGGCGTCGCCCTGCCAGTCGCCTCGGAAATCGAGGACGACGTTTCCGACGCCGGCATCGACTTCGATCCTCGCGGCGTTGAGGTTGCCCAGGTTGCGGGCGTGGAAGTCCGCGGCCCCTACCTCCATTGTGGCTTTCGCCATCCGAAGGGGATTGGCGGAAGAGACGTCAACCCGGGATTCCGATGCTCCGGTTTGGAGTTTCAGGCCCGTCATCTGCAGGCCTCCCAGGTCCAGATCTGCTCTGACCGCCCCGAATTCCAGATCGAGGTTCATGGGGACGTCCCGGGCCAGAGTCAAATCCATCTCCTGATTATCGTCTTTCTTCCACCTGAACCTGTGATGGGTCCCTTCCACGCCGAGGTCCAGACGGCCACTCTCGTACTCTGCTACCGGTTCAAATGCCTCCTCGTCATACCGAAGATGCATCTTGTAGAGCGTGCCGGTTTCCCCTGGCTCGATGGTGAGCCGGCCGGCGCCGAATCGGACCCGCACGTCGATCCCGTCTTCACCCGAAACCTGCCGGGACATGGTGACCGAGCGCCAGCTCTGACCCTCTCCGGGGGCAGCAACAGCCACCACCAGGAAAACGCTCCCCAAGAGGCCGGGGATCACGCTACTCCTGAACATCCTTCTCCTCCTGATTCTCCTGGCCCTCGTCTTCCCCGCCGGATTCGGCCTCCCCGGAAGTTTCTGCCCCGGTTGCCGACGGCTCTGGGGCCGGCTCCGATCCTGACCCCGGCTCCTCGGGTTCCGGCGTCCCCACATCTGCCCAGTACTCTTCCTCGAAGTCGTAGTAGGCCTCCAGGGGTCGAATCTTCCCTCCTCGGGTAAGGAGGACGGCCCCGAGACCGACGGCACCAGCCAGGAAGGTCACCATGGATCCGGTGAAATTCAGAAGGCTTGTCAGAATCCCGAAGCCGAGGATTCTGCTCACGCTTGCGGCCACAGTGGGCACCATGAGGGCTCCGACGCCGGCAACCACCGTATAGAACGTGTTGGAGCCTCGGATCCATTCCAGACCCCGGTATTCCTGCTCTGCTACCCATTCGCCGACGTTCCGGGCCACCGCCAGGTATCCGAAGAGGACGGCCAACCCGGCGGCAATGGGAAAGAGAGGCACCCAAGCCAAGAGGACCGGAATCCCGATGATGGTGATGGCCAGTGCGATGATTCCGACGATCCAGATCGGCAGAATGAAGAAGCCACCGGCCAGGCCCACCACTCCTGCCCGGACTGGGGCCCTGTAGGCCGTCGTTGCCACGATTTCAAGACGTTCGCGCTGGAAGTGCACCGCAAGGACGCCCAGGATGGCGAGGACCAGAAAGGTCACGAGGTTCTCCAGCAACCCCGCGATGGCACTTCCAACATTCCCCAGAACCCCGAAAAAGACATTCCTCCTCCTATGCCCATCACGATCGATCTGGGCCAGGAGATCCCTTCGAATCTCCGACTCCAACTCCTCCCTGAGCTCGTCTAGGTCAGCCCGCTCTTCCTCCAGGAGGTCCCCCGTGTCCAGATCAAGAAGGGACCCCCCGATGGAACCGCCCAGGTCCTCGAAGTTGCCGTCGGCGATCCTGACGTCTCCGGTTACGTGTCCGCCCTCCCCAAGGCGCACCGCTCCCTCTGTGACCACCACGTCTCCTTCAATCCGGCCCAGAACATCCAGGTTCCCGTCGACGAGGATCAGGCTGCCGTCGAGAACCTCGTCGGGCTCGACGACAACATCCTCTCCGATTTTCAGGACGAAATGGTTGAGGGGGGTCCCCTCCAGGGCCTCCGCCAGCCCGCCGAGGGCCCCCGTCCGGCTCAGGAGTGCCGAGAGGAGTCCTTCCTCCCCCCCGATGGATACGGTGATGTCCTTTTCACCCCCCAGCTCCTGCCCAGCTTCCGGTATGGCCAGGGCGCTTTCCAGAATGCGGTCGAGCCGAACAGCGATGTCAGCCGACTCGCCTGTCAGGTTTTGAGGCGGATCCCAGTCGTTCAGCGCCGTGGCCAAAGGACCGTCGTCCAGCGTGATGACGTCACCCAGGAGGGATCGCCAAGCCGTATCCAGGGCGTCCCGCCGCGAATAGTCTCCGATCACTTCTCCGTCCACGAGGACCTGTCCCTCGAGGAAGGAAACGGTCAGCTCTCCCCGATCCTCGAAGCCCAATGTGAGCTTTGCCTCACGCTCCGAGACTCCGACCTCGCTGGAAACCACGTTCCGTAGCTGAGCCTCTGCCCCAAAGGGGTTGAGGGCGAGGAAAGCCAGGAGAGGCGCCAGGGAAACCCGCTTAAACCCGAGCACGCGCATAACCATCTTCCGGTTGAGTAACGAGTAGGTTTTTGTAGAGGACCCAAAGGGCCCCTGCACTGAATAGAGAGAAGGCCAGACCCCCCAGACCGAGAAGGAGAGGTGAGCTGGCCACCGGTTCCAGGATCGAGAACAGCCTCAGGAGAGCGGAGCTCTGCGAGACGAAGGAGGTAACGAGAGCTGCCACGTTGTCGAAAAGGCCCCCGGCTTTCCAGAGGAGGTAAGAGCCGAAGTTCCCCAGGGTCATGAGCGGCCGAGAGAAGACCAGATAGGTCAGTGCCATCAGGGTGATGGTCGGAGCCGAGGCCACGCCACCGGCAACGGCCCATCCATGTCTGGTTTGTGGGAGCACCGACCTGACCCATGCCAGGGCCCTCCCTGGAAGGGATGCCACGCCCCGATCCCTGATTGGAGCCGGCGAAGGAACCATGACCTGAGCCATGACGCGCTCGGCAAAACCCGGGGCAGGGGCGAAATGACCCAGGGGGCGGAGGGATCCCATCAACCCCTTCCAAACCTCCAACTGAGAGCGGCAGGACTCGCAGGAGCCCAGATGGGCTTCCAGACGGGCGGCCGGTTGAGCCTGAAGGAGACCTTCCAGGTAGTCCTGGATGCTACTGGGCGGGATGTGGGCTTCCTCCCCGCTTCTCGCCTTTCTTGCCGCCAGCCATCCCTTGGCCCGGCTGCCCAAGGGGGCTCGGACAGGAGCTTTCTGGAGGACTTCGCGATGAAAGACCGGACTCGGCTCCAACTCGCCAAGAGTTCCCAGATCCGAGAAGAGGAGCCCCCAAGCTTCGACCTCGCTCTGGCAGCGGGCGCACGCAGAAAGGTGCTCCTCGACCTTGGCTTCCTCTTCTCGAGTCAGCTGTCGGTCCAGGAACTCCTGGATCTGCTCTGAGGTCAGATGCCCCATTTCACCCTGAAATGCCACGCTCTTCCGCTCCTTTGCGTTTCTCGTTGCCACTACGTCTCGGTACCTTCTGAAGTTTCAACATTTCCCAGCTTGTTCTTTCTCCCCGCGAACTCAAGAATCCACATGCGCCAGAAGGGCTTTCAACTCCCCTCTGGCCCGGTGCAGGTAGGTCTTCACGGTGCCCAGAGGAAGGTCCATGATGTCGGCGATTTCTTCGTAAGTGTATCCCTCCACGTGGCGAAGGAGTACGGCTGCCCTGTACTCGGGCCTCAGTCTCCCGATGGCTTCTTCGATCTGGCCACCCAACTCTCTCGATTCCACGTAACGATCCGGCGCCTCTTCGTGGGATTCCACCACCAGGCGTGTCTGGGCTTCCTCCTCCGGATTCCGGGCGTGGGGTGACCCATCGATGGATACCGTGTCCAGCTTCCGCTTCCGCAGATAGTCGATGGTGTGGTTGTTGGCGATCTTGAAGATCCAGCTGCTGAACTTGTACCGAGGCTTGTAGGTACTGATGGCGTTGAAGGCCCGAATGAACGCTTCCTGAGCCAGATCCTCGGCCAGGGTCCGATCTCGGACCATCCGATAGACCAGCGAGAAGAGAGGCCTTTCGTAACGACTCAGGAGCTCTCGGAAGGCCATCTCCCGACCCTTTGCCGCCATGAGGGCCAACTCTTTGTCTTCCAGCTGGGCGTAGTCCACCAGGACAGAAATCTCCTTTGGCGCCTCTCGAAAGCCCACCGGGTTACCTACACCCTGGGACCTAATGGTACAAGAATGGAACGGAAAGGGTTTCGCGGGTACCGTTTTGTTCGTTTCTTCCAGCCCGGTCACCGGGGCAAGGTGGCGGGTACTCCGGGAATGGAAAGGACGCGATCTTCTTTTCTTCCTGCTCTCCGGCCCCTGAGCCGGAAAGGTGGACACTCGAGCTCATGACATCAACCGATCAGGGCCGGCCTTCTACAGGTCCGGGGAGGGAACGGCAGGTCAGGCGGATTTTCTCCGAGATCGCCCCCCGCTACGACCTGCTGAACCACCTCCTGAGCCTGAACGTGGATCGAGGGTGGCGGAGGAAGGCGGTGGATCGGTTGGGATGGGAGTCAGCGGCAGCAGGGACCTACTTGGACGCATGCACCGGAACCTTCGACCTGAGCCTGGAGTTGTCGGGCCGTGCCGGATTTCGAGGGTCGGTGGTGGCCTCGGATTTCGCTCGCCCCATGCTCCTGGAAGGCCGGGGGAAACTCTCGGGCTCACCAGTTGTTCCCGTTTGTGGCGACACTCTTCGCCTCCCCTTCCCAGACGGGCTTTTCCAGGGCGCCATGGTGGCCTTTGGGGTGCGGAATCTCTCGGATCTCCGGAGGGGCTTTCAGGAATTCCATAGGGTTCTGGCCCATGACGGGCGACTGGTCGTGCTGGAGTTCACCGAGCCGCCAAATCCTGTCCTCCGGCGGTTCTACCTCTTCTATTTCCGCCGAATCCTCCCCGTGATCGGAAGGGTCGTGTCGGGCCACCCCTGGGCATACCAGTATCTTCCCGAGTCGGTGAAGGAATTTCCGGGTCCGGATGGTTTGGCCGAGTTGATGCGGGAAGCCGGGTTCCGGGAAACCAACTGGGAACTCCTCAGTGGCGGAATCGCGGCCCTTCATGTGGGGGTTCGCTGACTCCCTCCGGTCTTCTCACCTCCCAGATTTCCACCTCTCCCAAGGATTCCGGAGGCAGGTCGAACCTCTCGGGATTCCCCACGATCAGGACCACCATCTCCTCGGGTCTCACATGCTGTCTGAACACTCTCTGGACGTCCTGGGGATCCACCCTCTGGATTCCCCGGACATACTGCTCGAGCCAGTCTTCCGGCAGCTCCTGAGACTGGTAGAACATCTGTCTCGAGACGATCTGAGAAGGATCCTGGAAGTTGAAGACGAAGCTGTTCACGATCTGGGAGATGACCTGCTCCACTTCCTCCGGATGGGGCGGACTCTCCCCCATTTCCCGGATGATCTCCTTCATCAGTCGAACCACCTCCACGGTGGATTCGCTCTTCGTAGAAGTAGTGGCTCCCACGATACCTTCGTATCGGGAGGGTGTGGTCCAGAAAGAGGAGGCCGAATAGGCGTACCCCATATCGGTCCGAACCTTCGACATCAGGCGGCTGCTGAAGCCACCCGTGCCAAGGATCGTGTTTCCGATTCTGGACGCGAAATAATCCCTCTTGTTGCCCTGGGTCACACCTCCGGGGCCTGCCATGACGATGGTGCTCTGGGTCAGCTCCTTGGGGATTAGATAGACCTTGGGGCCTTCCCGAAGGTCGGGTACCTGCGGTTCCTGAAGGGGTCGGCTGCAGGAGGGCCAGTCGGCCATCAGGTCTTCCAGGAGAGGCTCGAGATCCTTCCACTCCGCATCGCCTACAGCGCCGAGGATAAGGTTTTCGGGGCAGAAAACCCTCTCGTGGACTGCGAAGACCGCTTTGGGGCTGAGCTTCTCGGGAGTGAGGTCTTCCTCCGTCATCTCCCACCCGATGGGGTGGTCTCCGAACATGATCCGGTTGAACTCGGAGACGGCCAGCAACCCGGGGTCGTCGTCCCTCCTCCGGACGCTCTCCATCTGCCGATCCCGCCACACCTCCACCTCCAGGGAGTCGAAGCGGGGGTTCCTCAGGATCTCGGCCCACAGGGCGACGGCAGGCTTCAGGTGTCTGGTCAGGGTGTTGATGCTACTGAAGGTACTCTCACCGCCCCCTCCGAAGACCATCTGCAAGGCATAGAAATCCACCAGGTGATCGACGGAATCGGGGGGAAGTGCGGTGGTCCCTCCCGAGCGGAGGAGCCCCGAGAGGGCCGAAGCCGCCGCATAGGAGCTTCTTGGGAGGAGGGCGTAGCCGCCTCGAAAGCGGGCATAGAGGGTCACCAGAGGTAGGGAGTGGTCTTCCATGAGGAAGACCGGGGTGCCCGAGCTCAACTGATATTCCTGGACCCGGGGTGGATCGAACCGGACCTCTCGGAACCGGAGGCCCATGGCGGCGTCCCGCCCTATGGGTCTGGGCCGTTGCCCTTGAAGGGGGGTTGCTGACCCCAGGAGCGTGAGAGCGCCCAGGAGGAGGCATCCTGTCCAGTGGCGCATTCCGATCCAGGCCGGAGGCGTGCTCATGGCTTCGAGCCCCCGTCTGAAGAGGCTTTCACAAGAGTGGCTACGGTCCTGGCCTCAGCCTTGAAATACTCTCCGACAACTCTCTGGATGTCCTGAGGCGTGACCTGGAGCAGCCGTTCGGTGAAGTCGAAGGTTACTCTCCAATCCCCGAACAGAGTGGCGGCTCCAGCCACCTGCAGGGCAAGGCCGAAGTTGGACCTCAGTCGTCTGACCTCCGATGCCTCCAGCTGGTTCCGCACCCGCTGAATCTCCCCCTCGGTGGGTGCATTTCGATGCAGCTCTTCCAACTCGTCATAGATGGCCGCCTCCACCTCCAGCGCCGTATGGGGGCGAAGAGGGCTGGCCTGGACGGTGAAGAGCCCGGGGAAAAGCTGGCCCGGTTCGATGGATGAGAGGACCCCCGTGGCGATCCGATCCTCCAGAACAAGGCGCCGGTACAGGCGTGAACTCCGACCTCCTGTAAGGAGGGATGTAAGCATGTAGAGGGCCGGTCCGTCCTCACTCTGACTCGGAGGGACCTTCCATCCTATCCGAAGGGCCGGTTCGGCGTCGTACACCACCTCCACCCGCCGTTCACCGGTCTGCCGGGGTTCCTGGATCCGGACGGGTGGGGGGGGCTCTCCCTTGGGGATGGGCTCGAAATACTCCCTCGCCCATCCGAGGATCTGGCCCGGATCCACGTCCCCGGCGATGGCGACCACTGCATTGTTGGGGCCGTAGTAACGTCGGAAATAGGTGCCGACTTCGGCCCTGGTGAAGCCTTGGAGATCCTCCATGAATCCCACCACGGGATTTCCATACGGGTGCTTCTGAAATGCCGCCGCCATGTGGGCGTGATAAAGGATGCTTCCGGGGTTGTTTTCCAGCCGCATCCGCCTCTCCTCGGCCACCACGTCCCGCTCGGCGTAGAATTCCCGGAAGACGGGATTTCGCATCCGGTCGGCTTCCATGACGAACCAGAGTTCTGCCCGGGTCGAAGGGAGCTCGACGAAGTAGGTGGTGGATTCGTTGGTGGTGGTGGCGTTGAGCCTTCGAGAGCCGTTCTCCGAGAGGATGAGGTCGAATTCGTTGCTGGTCACGAAGGCTGCGGCCTGGTCCTCCAGGTTCCGAATCCGATTCAACAACTCGTGGATGGTGGTGGTATCCCTGGGTTCCGCTGCCCTGAGAACCAGGATGGAGTCGAAGAGCCGGTCCATCTGCTCCAGGTAGACCTTCTCCGTCTCGTAGTCCGAGGTTCCGACGGAGGTGGTGCCTTTGAAGAGAAGGTGCTCCAGGAAGTGGGCGATACCGGTGCTTCCCGGGGTCTCGTTCACCCCCCCGATCTTGTACTGCACCACGAAAGAGGCGATGGGGACACCATGCCGGGGAAGGATGAACAGTCGGAGCCCGTTCTCCAGGGTGTGTTCATACACCTCCAGGGGCCGGGGGGTAGGATCCTGGGCCACTGCTTCAGGAGCAGAGGCGGACAGGACGAGGACTGTCATGGCAAGGATTATGAAAGCCTTCATGGACTCTTCTGACATTCCGGGCAAAAGAAGGCGGATCTGTTGCCGAATACGACGCGCTGAATGGGTGTGTTACAACGGACGCAGGGTTCTCCATCCCGGCCATAGGCCTCCAAGGCCGGTCCGAAGCCGCCGAGATCACCTGAAGCTGTCCGGTAGTCCCTCAACGTCGTGCCCCGGGCCTCGATGGCCTCGGATAGAACATCCCGCAGGGAATCCAGGAGGCGTTCCGCCTCTTTCCGGCTCAGGCACCGAGCAGCTCGTTGAGGATGGATCCCGGCCCTGAATAGCGCTTCAGCGGCGTAGATGTTCCCGATTCCTGCCAAATGCTTCTGGTCCAGGAGCCAGGACCGTATGGGAGATCGGGAGCGGGAGAGGCTCCCATGGAAATGGTGAGGTGCGAGATCGGGGTCCAATGGCTCCGGCCCCAAACGGGCCGACTCGATCTTCCACTCATGGGGTGAAAAGATCCGAAGCGAGCCGAAACGTCTCACGTCGGCGTAGACAAGGGTGGAGGAGGGTTCCAGGGAGAATACGATGGCGGGGTGGGAGGGCGCCCGACGGCCTTCTCCATATGGCTCGCCCGGGGTCCCTTGGAAAAAAAGCAGCTGCCCGGTCATACCCAGATTCACCACCAGGAGGGAACACCGTCTGGATTCCGGTGCGGAAAGGGAAAGGATGAGGTTTTTTCCGCGACGGGTGACGGACTCGATCCGAGTATTCTGGAGGGCGATGCGAAAGCTCTCCTCCGGCTCGGCCAGTAGATCGGCGTGGAGGACATCGACCTTGGAGATGTGGTGGCCCGGAACGGCCGCTGCGAGCTGCCGCACGACGGTTTCCACCTCGGGGAGTTCGGGCATGGGGGTGGCCCTCGAGGGGTATGGCCCTGGTCCAGGCTCAGGAGGTCGTCTGGGCGCCCAGGACCCTCATGGCCGGGCTCCCTCGTCCCTGGCGAACTCCCGCCAGCCGATATCGGTTCGGAAATACTTGCCGTCGAAGTGGACCGCGTCGGCTCCTACCAGGCTTTTTCTGGATGCGTCTCCAAGCGTGTCGCCCAGTCCCGTAACCGCCATGACCCTTCCCCCCGACGTTAATAGGTCCGGTCCGGACCGCTGGGTGCCGGCATGGAAAAGGAAGAGTTCCGGGTCCCTGGACAAGGATTCGGGAATCTCGATGGTCTTCCCCTTCCCGTAGCTGCCGGGATAGCCCTGTGAGGCCAGGACGGTTGTGACGGCTCCCCCGGGGTGCCAACTCAACTCCATGCCGTCAACGGAACCTCCTGTGGCGATGGTGGCCATGGGCTCGAGGAGGGACGACGAGAGAAGTGGGAGGATGGCCTGGGTTTCCGGGTCTCCAAACCGACAGTTGAACTCCACCACCTTCGGACCTTCCTCGGTCAGCATGAGTCCGGCATAAAGGAGCCCCTGGAAGGCTGATCCATCGGCCTCAAGAGCCTTAAGGGTGGGGATTAGGACCTTCTCCTCGACTTCATTCACCAGCTCGGGGCTCACCAGGGACACCGGAGCGTAGGCGCCCATGCCGCCGGTATTGGGGCCGGTGTCCCCCTCACCCACTCGCTTGTGATCCTGGGAAGGCAGAAGGGTGAGCACTCCTTTCCCATCCGTGAGAGCGAAGACCGAGAGCTCCTCTCCCGTCATACACTCCTCCACCACCACCTCACGGCCGGCTTCGCCGAAACGGAGGTCCTCCATCATCTCTTTGACGGCCTGCAGTGCCTGCTCTTCCCGATTGCATACGATGGCGCCTTTTCCGGCGGCCAGGCCCGAAGCCTTCACTACGATGGGAACCCCTTGCTCCCGGATGTAATCCTGGGCGGCTCCCAGGTTCCGGAAGACCCTGAAATCTGCGGTGGGGACGCCCGCGCCCCGCATCAGCTCCTTTGAAAAAGCCTTGGAGGACTCGATTCGAGCCGCTGCCCCAGAGGGCCCGAACACGGGCAGACCTTTGGCCCGGAACCGATCCGCGATTCCCGCAGCAAGGGGGGCCTCAGGACCAACCACGGTCAGGTCGATGGACCGGGATGCTGCCCACCCGGCAAGAGCTTCGGTATCTCCTGGAGAGATCTCGACGCCCTCGGCCAGGGTGGCCATGCCACCGTTGGGTCGAGTGGCGAAGAACTCGGCGCCGGGGTCGTCCTGCTTCATTTTCCAGAGGAGGGTGTGTTCCCGTCC
>JASFVN010000027.1:0-26697 GCA_050049805.1 Gemmatimonadota bacterium | reverse complement strand
TCGAGGACGGCCTGTGCGGTTCCGGTGGAGTACCCATCAACCCCCCAGGGAACAAGGACCGTCAGGATCCCATCGCATCCTTCCACCGCTTCCGCGATGACCTCCCGGTCGTTGGTTGCCCCCGGAACAATGGTGATCTTCCCCCTGAACTCATCGAGCTTTCCTACGCTCCCTTCTCTACAGACGCCCACGACTTCGTAGCCCCGATCCAGGGCGTGCTGGACCATGTATTTACCCAGTTTTCCTGATGCCCCGACCACGCAGACCTTCATAACGTCGGACTCCTGCTTTATGAATCACCCGAGGCACTCGCCCTCGAATGCCACCCACAAATACCCCTCGGAACAAGGAGGGCGTACCCCTACATTCCCATGGTGGTGCCAGCCGTCCCCAAAGCCGGTGCATTGAAATCCCATGTCAGAAGTCGAGCTGTACGGCCCGGTCAAAGAGTTCCTGGAGGCCCAGGGGTACACGGTGAAGGGAGAGATCGGAGCCTGCGACATCGTGGCGGTACGGGGAGAGGAAGGCCCGGTGGTGGTTGAGCTGAAGGAGCAGCTTAACTTCGCCCTCATCCTCCAGGCCGTGGATCGGCTCCGGGCATCCGATGCCGTCTACATCGCCTTCCGCATAGGCAAGGGAAAGAGCGCAACCTGGCGGACCCGGTCCAGACAGGTGAAAAGCCTCCTTCGGCGACTCGGTCTGGGGCTTCTCACGGTGTCGACCCGGGGCAACGTAGTGCCGGTGTTGGACCCTGCCCCCTACCGTCCGCGGACAAGCAGTGCCCGCCAGCAGCGGTTGCTGAAGGAGTTCGCCGAACGGGTCGGAGATCCTGAGGCCGGAGGATCCACGTCCCGAAAGCGCCTCACGGCATACCGCCAGGACGCCCTTCGATGCGCCCGGGAGCTGGCCGAATCGGGGACCCTCAAGCTGAGCCTCGTCCGGGAACGAACCGGGGTAACCAGGGCCGGAAGCATCATGAGGGACAACCACTACGGGTGGTTCGACCGCATCAAGACGGGTTACTACGACCTGTCGCCGAAGGGGAGGCAGGAACTGGCGGACTGGTCCGAGGCTGTGGAGGTCCTGGGTGCCAAGCACCCGGATCGCCCATAGCCGGGCCCCGCCTCCACAACGGAGGAGTCCTAGCGGTCATCGATGGGGCTCTCCGTTGAGAACACCTTGGCCCACCCGAACCTTGCCTTCAGGCGGCTGGAGGTTGCTCCCCGGATCACCCGACCGAGGCCTCGGGGTTGGGAATCCTGGAAGACGTGGTCTCCCGGATCGGGTGACGGGACTCGCCCTCAGGCGACCAGGGTAACGGGGGGGAGTGCCTGGAACGTGGGCCCCTGGAGCGGTGTCGCGAAGGCGGGATCCCTAGGGCAGCTGCAGGAGACCGAACTTCTTGAAGGCTAGCAGCGCCCTGTAGGTGATCCACGGGCTGGGCTGGCCCTTCCGGTCCAGGTGAGCGTGCATCTTCCCGTTGAGCCCGCCCACCATCTTCCACATCCCGTCTTGCCCCCGTTTGGAGAGGAGAATCTCCAGGCCCGCCTCAACGGCCCCGTCCAGAGCAGGATCGGCCTCTCCCACCAGGAGCAAAACCTCAAGGAGGTCCGAGTTGTAGCTGTGAGGGAAGCTGAAGCGAAGCCAGCCCTCTTTCGGGACCCGGGGCTCCAGGCGTCCCCATGCAATCCATTCAGGCTTGGCCTCTCGCCTCTCCACGGCCGACGCCGTGTGGGCCCATTCCCGCCATTCACGGGCAGCTTCAGGAACATATCGAAACAGATTGTACTTCTTGAGTAGGTCCACCATGCCGTGAATCAGTCTCTCGTCGTCCGCAGTCCTGGATTCCGGCGGTAGCGCCAGGATAGGCTTCAAGACCTTGGGTACGGTCATGACGCAGGCGGGCAGCAGAGAATCGTCCATGACGAAGCAGCCGAAGCCGAGTCCGGGTACGAAGCGATGTCGGCAGGAATTCAGGGCCGATCGGGTAACGGGATGATCCGTAAATCCCGCGCGAATCAACACGAGGGCCATGTGGGCAATAAGGCATGGGATGGGATACTTCCAACAAACCCCATCAGTCAGGTCCTTGAACGGCTCCCCCCGTGCGCCCTTCAACTTCGTGACGTCCTGGGCCGTCTCCACGAGCCGTTCTACGCCAGCTCGGACAGGGGGCAGGTCCATGGGCACCCCCACTTCGCTCAAATGGAGGAGGACCCAGCTCGTGCCGTCGTATTTGTGGTAGAACCCACGACCCCAGGTCCCGTCACCGTTGTAGGCAGCCAGAGTCGCCTTCACCCACGGCTGGTCGGGGATGCGTTCTCTGGCCCCGGCCACATCAGGGTGATCGGGAGGATACCCCAGGAGGTTGGTGAGAACCTTCGTCCTGAGCGCCGGATCCGCGGAATCCAGCAGGCGGTCGAGCAGGTCGGCTTCTACCCTAAGGGGGGCCAATGGGCACATTGCAGATTCTCCCATCCCCATCGATATCGGCGTCTCTGTACTCCTGGGTGTCAGGTATGTTCAGGCCGGTGTTGCCAGGTGGCATGAAGAGGCAATCGCTCGGTGAGAAGTCCGCCTGGATCTTCCCTCCCAAATGAGCCACGGGAAGCGGGATAGAACCGGCGAGCTGATTTCCATACAGCTGGAAGAGCGAGAGCTTCGACAGGTTCCCCAGTTCAGAAGGAATCGCTCCGGAGAGCTGATTTTCCCTAAGAGAAAAGACCAACAGGTTCGAGAGGTTCCCCAACTCCCCGGGAATCGATCCCGTCAGATGGTTGATCGATAGGCCCAGACTCTCGAGGCCCGTCAGGAGCCCTAGCTCCGGTGGAATCGATCCCGTGAGTTGATTGTCCAGGAAGGAAAGGTATGTAAGGTTGGTCAGGTTACCCAGTGTGGCTGGGATCGGCCCCGAGAGCTGGTTCGAATTCAATCTGAGGTGAGTCAGGTTCGATAGGTTTCCCAACTCGGACGGGATCGCTCCGGAAAGCTCATTGGAGGGGAGGCTCAGTTCCTTCAGGTTCGTGAGCTCCCCCAGTGTGGGAGGGATGGGGCCGGACAAGTCGTTGCTTCCAAGATCGAGCTCCTCCAGCCGGGATAGTGAACCGACGGAGGCAGGTATTGAACCGGTCACCCCATAACCAAGGCTGAGCCGTTTGAGGTTGGTTAGCTCCCCGATGGAAGATGAGATCGATCCCGGAAGCTGCTGGGAGAGGATGGCGAAGGAGGTTACACCTCCCTCCTCGCAGGTCACGCCCCTCCAGTCACACGGATCAGGTCCTGAAGCCCAGTTGGGGGAATCCCGCCACCCCCACTCCGTCAAAGCGTCGTAGAGCTCAATCAGGGCCTGGCATTCTGAAGCCTGGATCTCGGACTGGCCGTCACAGTCGTACACCTCGAACCTGACGGATGCAAACAGGTTCTCAACCGTGGCTGTGACGATCGCTGAACCGGCCCCCACCCCCGTCGCCCATCCAAGGGAATCCACCGTAGCTACCGCCTCGTTGCTGGATGTCCAGCTCACCTTTCTGGAGGCCAGGACCTCGCCTGCGGGCCCTCTTGCCACAGCCGAGAGCTGTTTTCTCTCTCCTGCCCCCAAGGCGTAAAAGGACGGTGACACATCCACCGCGGATACGGAAACTCCAAGGGCACCGAAACGGCCCAGACTCCCTAGGAAACCGGAGACCGTATGCCTGTTTGTGTCTACGGAGGCGTTCTGAGTTGATCCCCAGCCGGAGCCAACGACCCGGTGAAGCCTCAATTCCGCCTCCGCCACGCCGTCAGGCACGCTGGCCAAGCCGTAGCGCAGGGTCAACGAAGCGGGTTCGGCGAAAAAAGTCCCGGCCGGCCCAATCTCGTAGGTGCTACCAGCCACAAGAAGATCGGAAGCCGGGACGTCATCGGTCTCGACAGCTGTGAACTCCACGTAATCCGACAAGGCGTCCGGGGGAACAATGAGGATGACCGAACCACCCAAGAAGCTGGCCTCGCCACCCTCCGTTCCGATCCTGGTTTTTCCGGGACCAGTGCTCCCGTCACCGCACGCGAAAAGGCCCGGCAGAAGGGCAGAACAGACAATCAGCCGGAATCCCTTCCCCAGATTCCCGCACAAATTGCGCGACCCTGCTTGCCGCTGTGCCGACGAAAAAACCGATCCTCGAGCCATTACAGGTATAGTCTTTTCCTCTTCCAGAAGAATGGCAAGCGAAATTGGAACTTCACTTTGGTTTTTAAAGTACTTGTGAAATAGAAATGAAGTCGGCATGGTTAGTGTGAGTCGAGATCTGGGAGGAGAACGGAATGAAGAAGTGGTTGAGACGCATTCGCGGTGCCGTCGGTATGGGCCTGACCTGGGCATTGGCATGGTTTGGCGCGGGCATGGTCATCATGCTGGGGCTTCTCCTGACAACCGGCAGTACCGGTGCCGACGTCCCCTATCCCCTCGGATTCGGCATGCTCGGCTTCTTCTCTGGCGTCGCCTTTTCCGGGGTCCTGGGAGTACTCGGGGGCAGTCGCAGGTTTGACCAGATGTCGCTGCCACGCTTTGCAGGGTGGGGAGCCGCCGGGGGTTTCTTCCTATCCGCCGCTTTTGTCTCGGTCGTGTCCTTCACCGAAGGAGCCACATTTCTGCAGAACCTCGTGTTCTTGGGTCCGTTATTCGCGGCGGCCGGGGCGGGCTGCGCCGCTGGTTCTTTGGCAATCGCCAGGAAAGCAAAGGACCCAGAACTGCTCGATGTCGACTCTGAAGCTGCCGAGCGGGAGCTTGCCCCGGATGAGACCCGAGATCTGCTAGGAGACGGGAGTTGACGTTCCCGGCAGAAGGCCTAGGAAGTGGGAATGCTGCCTTGACCGGTATGGGGGTCAGTCCCGCTCCTTATACTTCTGGTGGTGTTTGACCGTCCGCATGGCCGTTTTCCATTCTGCCACATACTCCGCCCGCGCTTGAGGATCAACCTTCCGGCGCTGGTATTCGGCTTCCGCCTCGAGCTTTCTATAGCTGGCCAGACGGTCCGGATCGAGTCGACCCTCCTCCACCGCCTCCAACACGGCGCAACCGGGCTCGGACGAGTGCGAGCAGTCGCGGAATCGGCATCCGGCGGAGAGTTCTTCGATCTCTGGAAAGGCGTGGCCCAGCCCCTCGTCCAGATCGAGAACCTTCAACTCTCGCATTCCAGGGGTGTCGAGGAGAAGAGCCCCGCCATGGATGGGGAAGAGCTCCCGGCCTGTGGTGGTGTGACGCCCCTTCCGGTCTCCCGACCTCACCTCCCCGGTCCTGGCAAGCACCGATTCGGCGAGTCTGTTGATCAAAGTGGACTTCCCGGCGCCGGAAGGTCCAATCAGAGCCACGGTTTGTCCGGTTGATAGGCTATCACGGAGGGCATTCATCGCACCCTCGTTCTCCACGCTCACCACCCAGACGGGCGTGCCGAAGGCAACGCCGCCGGCGGATGCCGTGGCGGCCTCCAGATCCTGACAGAGGTCGGACTTGCTCAGTACAATTTCCGGGGTGGCACCGCTCTCCCAAGCCACGGCCAGGTACCTTTCCAGGCTTCGAAGGTTCGGAGGTGTCTCGAGCGACTGCACGATCCAAAGGCGATCCACATTTGCGGCCAACACCTGTTGACCCTGTGACTCCCCTGCAGACCCACGTCGTAGGGCGGATCGGCGAGGAAGGACCGCTACTATCGAACAGGGGTCGGACTCCTGAGGTCCCTCCACGCAGGCCACCCAGTCACCTGTCACGGGCCTGAGGCCTGCGGTTCCCCCACCCACGATCCGCCCCTCATGGTGTCCCCTGGAAGATTGCACCTCCCAGCGATCCCGGTGCTGTGCCGTGACTCTTGCCGGCCACGCCCCCTCGGTATCCACACCCTGGAAAGCGGTGTTCCAGTCCGAGTCCCACCCCAGCACACTCAGCTTCTCCATCATCTAGGTCTCACCAAGAGCTCAGTCAAAGGGCTCAACGACTCTCCGCTTCCGCTCTTGCAGCACCAGCGGAAGATACTCAAACCTGCAGACTTACCCGAGATTTCCGGCTGCGAGCCAGCATGTCGGCTAAGGTCTGGAAACTCAAGGAAGGCTGCTGCAGGGATCTTCCCTCGGGAATAGGTCGGGGTTGTTGGTGAACAGCCCGTCCACGCCGATGACACAAAGAAAGTGGGTCATCTCAGCCCTCAACTCCTGGGACCCAACCGCCTCAGACGTGCCAAATGTCCATGGAACCACCGCGAGACCTGCAGCGTGTGCCCTCTCGACGATTCCGGGGTCCTCGGTCAGCAACCGTTTGGCTGGCCCGATCCCTGAGGCGAATTGGGAAATGAGCGCCAATCCCTCCACCGAGGTCCACTCATGGGCGTCGCCGCCGGAGATCAGAAAGGTAAGGGGAAGGTCCGAGCCCAACTCCTCTCGAAGGATGCGGAGACTCTCAGCACTGAAGGACTGTATGACGATGGGCGTCGATGGGTCCGCTCCCTCCCGATCCAGCCCGTATCGTCCCAGCTCCGCCAGAAGCAGGCGCTCCATCTCGAAGCCCAGGCCGGAATAGACTTCAGGCGCCTTCGTCTCCGGGTAAACTCCAGCGCGCCCCCTCGCCAACTCCAGGACCTCGCCAAAGGTGGGCACGCCCTCACCCCGGAACTCCGGGTCAAACCAGGCTCCCGCGTCCAGTTGCTTGATCTCCGAGAGAGTGAAGTCGCTGGCATACCACCTCCGGACCGGATTGTCGCCTTGCATCTCTTCCCGAAACCGGTGGGGAAACAACGCACTTACGTTGGTTGTGCGCTCCAGTGTGACGTCATGAAGAGCAATCAACTGGCCGTCCTTGGTGATTTGAAGGTCGGGCTCGATGAAATCGGTCCCTTGCTCCAGAGCCAGTCGGTAGGCAGCGAGGGTGTGCTCCGGTGCGTACGCCGAGGCGCCCCTATGTGCGATGAGATAGGCCACCGAATCGGATCCATTTGAAGTCGAACCAGGCGATGAGCTACAGCCGCCAACACCCAATGCGATGAACAAGAGTAGCACTGCACGGTTCACTCTTCACACTCCATGCGAAGCGAAGCCGGGCATCTGGTTGGTCAAGGGCCCCGATTTCCCAGAGGATACTCCAACCGCCGCTGCCGATCTCTCTCTCGATGGCATAGCGGCCAGGCAAAGCCGACGTCAGTCGCTCCTCGGCGTTCATCCTCAGTGATCCGGTGAGGGAGAGATGCCCGTACCAGCCCAACTCACAACCGGACCCAAGATGACCGCATGGATCCGGAACGAGCAAGGAAGGTTAGATGGCGTGAAGGTTTTCCTTCTCCGGCGCCTTCGGGGGAGCCGACCAACGCACCTGCCGCCAATAAGAAGAGGATCCACCGGACCGGCTCGCCATACCGAGGCATATACGCCACCAGGTAGTATATCAGGGGATACATCGCGAGGGGAATCAGCAGAGCCGCACGCTGGAAGGGGTCCGCAGGGCCAAGGAATCGCCATGCCCCGAGCGCGGCCAACAGCGTGAGGAATAGATAGGGTGCTGCCCTGGAACCCTGGTGAAGAGGCCCGAACCAGAAATAGGCCAGCCGAGTACCAGTCAGCCTCAGGAACTCGCCGGGGTGGGCTCCGATCCAATCCAGCGCCACTTCGAGTTTTTCTCTCATATAAGGGCCTTCCCCGAGCTCACGGACCCTTTCAGCCTCGGACCGATCGGTACGGGGGTGTCGGAAAGAGCCTCTGGCAGACGAGACATCGATGTCGGCATGGGCGCCTTCGTGGTTCCCGACGTAAAGCTCCAAACCCAGGTTACTCCGGATGAAAAAGGCCTGATGGAACGCGGCGTAGTTGCGAAATCCCCACGGGATGCAAGCCAGGATGATGCCCAGCGCCATCAAGGCCGAACGCCGCCATCCACCCTCGCCGCGCCACCGCCAAAGCTCAAAGGTCATGTACCCCAGCACCACAGGAAGGAAGACGGGTTGAAGGTGGAAGGCCGCGCCCAGAACGAGCCCGAAGAGGAAGGAGCCACTCGGGCCTTCACCCGATTCGGCCATATTTCTCCAACGGAGAACAAAAAAAGCTGCGAGTAGGGCCAATACCAGACCGGAGTAGGGCTCCAACTCCGAAGGGAACCCGATAGCGAAAGCCCCTGCCACGCCAGCCAGTATCCCCGGCTTCCGTCCCACGCCGAAGATCTGTCCTAGCCAGGGCATGAGGGCCATGAGAGTACTGATTGCCATGAGAATCAGAATCCATCGAACCAGGCCACCCACGAACCCCGTGCCCAACCCCCTGTAAACTAGGCTCATGGCGCCAACGTAGACGGGTGGCATGTGGGCCGTCGGCCCCGTGGGGATGAGGTAGGGGTCGGCGAACTCCCCGGTCGTTGCCAAGGAAATCGATACGGCCCCCGTCTCCCAGTTGGGATTCGGAGGAATCAGGTCCGGAGGGAAAAGGAAGCAGAGGGCCCCCAGCCGAAGACCCAGGTTCAAAACGAAGAGGACCAGAAAAGTGCGCACCGTCAGACCTCGGGGGTCACAGCGAGGCGGGGGTGGGGATCCTTCCAGCGCCTCAGCCACTGATAAGTAACCGAACCCCCGAAGATGGCAACCGCACCAAAGACGATTCGGCCCAGGAGTCCCTCGATTGGGGATTCTGATGCAGGCCCGACAATCACGGCCCACACTGAAAAAAGCGTGAGCGCCAGTGGAAAGAGAATCGACAGAACATCAAAGACCCGGGGGGAATAGAACTCGATCTCCTTCCGGTCAGGAGGAGAATCGGGCTCATTTCTGGCCATGGACCCTGGATCTCGGACATTCGCCAATTCGGGTCCTCCTGGGAGAGGACGGGGTTAGGCCGGCCGGACAAGCACAGGTGAAACATGGTCCAACGGCGTCGACTCGGCCATGCATCAACAAAAGAATCGAACAAGCCCCCGAAGCATTAGTATGGATGACACCCGAGCATACCAGGAGAGGACGGGGCAAATGAAGAGGTGGATAAGACGCATCCGCGGCGCCGCGGGGTTGGGCCTGGTTTGGGCGGCAGCGGGGTTCCTGGCCGGGATGGGCATCGAGTTGGTTCACAACCTCTGGCCGAACCCCTTGGGATCGGCGGTCGACATCTGGCCCGCGGCCCTGGCGTATCCCGGCTTTTTGGGCGGCTTGGCATTCTCCACGGTGCTAGGAATAGCGGGACGCCGTCGCCGCTTCGATGAGTTGTCCCTACCCAGGGTCGCTGCATGGGGTGCGGTAGGTGGTCTTGCGGTGAGCCTGATCCCGGCGGCCATGACCACCCTGGACCTGGCCACGCCGAATGTCCCTTTGTGGCAGATCACCCTTGCTCTCGCGGGGCCCTTTTCTTTGGGTGGCGCCATCGCAGCCTACGGTTCCCTGGCCCTGGCAAGGGTGGCTGAGGTCCGGGAACTGCTTGCCGACGGCAGGAGAGTAGCCGACGTAGGGCTCACCGAAGAGGTGGAGCGGAAGCTCCTCGGAGATTGACTCCCGTTTCATTATCACCTGGCCCGCCCCCCTTCAAGAGGTCGGAAGGCCCATCCGTCTCAACACCTCCCTGAAGCGCGAATCGTTCCTGAGCTCGTCGCTGAAGGGCTCGGAGGCCAGATACGGGGCATTGGGATCATGGACCTCTAGTGCCCGTTGGGCCCAGGAGACCGCCTGATCCGTTTCACCGGCGTAGTCGAAAAACACTATGGGCAAGATGGGCAGCACATAGGGAAGCCCTTCGACCGCTTCACCGGCAAAACGCCAGGCCGCATCGGCCCCCTCCGCAGCCAAGACGGCCTGGAGGGTATCTGAAAGCTCCGGCAGGCCGACCATGGCGAGGGTTCGCCCCGCGTAGTCCAGGGCTTCCTGCGGCATGCCCTTCAAATAGTAGGCGGACATGAGGCCCCAAACCGCCACCGGATTATCCGGGGCCGTACGCAGGGTATTCTCCAAAACCGAGATCCCCTCATCCAGGTGGCCTGCTGCATAAAGCACCGACCCGTGGAAGGACTGGACAATGGGGTTCAGGGGGTCCAGCTCCATGGCCAAACGCGACTGCTCCTCCGCTTCGTCCATCCTCCCCAGGATCATCAGCAGGTGGGCATAGTGTGACCGGACCTCGGCGTAGCCAGGGTTGACCTCGATGGCCCCGCGAAAAAATGCCTCCCCCCCTTCCCAATCCCATTCCGTCCACGTCCGGTACGCTGCCGCCACGTACTGGACCTCGAAGGCGGTGCTATCGAGGCCCAGAGCGCGATCCAGTGCCTCCCGGGCCTTGGGACCCGCTTCCGAAGGGGGCAGGTATCCCATCTGCTGCCGGCCGGCCCAGACGTGGGCAATGCCCGCGTAGGCCTGGGCGAAGTCCGGCTGCTTCTGCAAGGCCGCCTCGTAGTACCCCTGGGCTGCGTCCAGACTCGCCGGGGTGAGGTTCCCCCAATAGAAACGGCCGTTCAGATAATCTTGGTATGCCTCGGCGTCGATAGGTTCAGCCGCCGCGAGCCTGGCTTCGGCCTCTGGGCTCAGTGGCAACCCGAGGGCATCCACCACCTGACGGACCAGACCCATGTAGAGTCGAAAGATGTCGCTAACGGCCGCGTGCTCCACGATGGGTGTCCCGATGTAGTCGCCGGTGTGTGCATCGATCAGCCGGGCGTTGACCTGCACGCTGTCGCCCGTCCAGCGGACCGACGGCTCGAGAAGGGCATCGATGCCGACCGCTTCCGCGATCTCGTGTACGGGCGTGGCCCCGTCACGGTATCGCATCATGGAGGATCGGGCCTTCACCGTAAGGCCGGCCATCTGCAACTCTCCCATGAGCTCGTCGTAGAACGCCAGGATGATCTGTTCCTGCTCGGGATCTCTCTGGAGGTCCGTGGGGGGAAGCACCCCCAATCGCTCATAGACTGGGCCGGTGACGAGAGTGCCAAACCAGAGGGCTAGGGCCACCAGACCGATAACCGCTCCAGCCCAGGCCATCCGTCGCCGTCCAGCCTCCCGCCGCGCCCGGACAGCCTCTGCGGCCCGAGCCCCTTCGGTGTTGGCTTCTCTCAGAGCGTTTGCAAACGCACGGACTGAAGGAAAACGATCAGCGGGAACCTTGGCCAGAGCCTTCTCGACCGCTCTCGACACTGCCGCTGGAAGGTTCGGCCGGATCGTCCGGAGCTCCGGGACCGGGTCCACGGCGTGTCGGGCCAGGACCGCCTGTGGGGTTGGCGCCACGAAGGGAGGTTGTCCCCCAAGCATCTCATAGGCCAAGCACCCCAGACTGTACTGATCGCTCCGCCCATCGAGTCTCTCAGACGCTCCTGCTTGTTCTGGACTCATGTAGGAAGGCGTCCCGACCGTAATCCCCGTCCGGGTAAGGCTCTCCCCTCCAGCAACGTCCAGGGCTTTCGCGACCCCGAAGTCGGCCACGACGGCATGGCCGGCGGTGAACAAGATGTTCTCGGGCTTGACGTCTCGATGGATCAGGTTCTGGTCGTGAGCATGGCCTAGGGCATCGGCCACTTCTCCTACGATGTTGATGACCTCTTCCAGAGGCAGCTGGTTTTCCCTGTTGAGGCGGTCTCTCAGCGACTCCCCTTCCACGTAGGGCATCACATAGTAAAGCAGCCCGTCGGCCTCACCGGAGTCGAAAAGAGGAAGGATGTTTGGATGGCTCAAGTTGGCGGCGATCTCGATTTCTTTCAGGAAGCGCTCGGAGCCAAGGGAATGGGCCACCTCGGAAGAGAGGACCTTGATTGCCACGTCCCTGCGGTGCGTCAGGTCCCTTGCCAGGAAGACCGCGGCCATGCCTCCCTGGCCCAGCTCCTGCTCAACTGTATATCGACCCCTTAGGGCGAGCCCGAGGCGATCGCGGATATCATTCGGTGCACACATGGAGCTGATTCAGGAAAAAGGAGGATTCCCGGCCCAGCAGAACCAGCCGTACCGCACCTTCAATGTGAGAAGCCCGAAGGCAGATGAACAGACTTTTCAGAACCCTCGTCCCGATGACTTCGTTGGAACCCGAACCTCCGAATCCTGCTCGACAGCAGGGCGTATCACCAGAAAGCGTTGGTGATTATCACGCAAGCCGGGGTCAAACGGGCTTCGCCTTGGGATCAGGAAGAGATCGGTCCGGGCCCGCCTCCAGTTCAACCGTTCTGTCTTCGCCCGGACTCAGGGCCTTCTGGGCGATCTTGACCTGAGCCAGAGCGGTGAAGCCCGAAAGAACTGCTGTATAGGAGGCTATCTCGAGGGCGCGATCGACGGGGGCGTCCCCGAAATACACGCCGAAGATCGGGACAAGGAGGCCCACAGCGAGGCTGGTGCCCAGCGCCACCCACCCCGGCTTCAATTCATCGAGCCTCCGTTTTCGCCCGGTTATCCCCAGGTACAAAGAGAATCCAGCTCCGGCGAACAAACCCAGTCCAGCCATGGTTTGGGCCATCCCCAACGCGCTCGGCCAGAACGGGAACTTTCCCCATGCGCCGAAAACCAGGAAGCTGACGGCAGCAAGGGGGAATGCTGCCAGAGACCACGTACCCGCCCAGACCAGAGCATTTCCGGCTGCGCCTCGCAGGCGTCTGAAGATTCTCTTGATCATCCGGCTCTCGCAGAAAGATGAGGTCTCACTAACTGTCCCGGCGGGGTGGGCCGAGGCTCACCGGCAAGATACGCCTCCTTGCGGGTAAGCGCACTCGGGGATCCCGAGGGGGAACCTGACATTGTTGGAAAAGTCCGATCCGGAAACCGAAGACCCCCATCTTCGAACCCGAGCAAGGTGACGGCACCCCTTCTCCGTAGTACTGTGAACGCCACTCCGTGCTCAGACCATCGGGAAACATGGCCAAGGCAACTCCACAAGTTCTAGGCAGGAGCATTCTCCTCGGGCTCCTATTGCTGATCCCTGACGCCGTCGGAGGACAGCACTTCCCACCCGACGAGGAAGTCGAGCTCATGCTCCGGTATCTCGTTGAGGATGGCAAAGCTGAGGGGATCGTGGTCGGGTTCCTCGAGGCAGACGGGACCACTCGGATCCTGAGCTACGGGAGTGCTGGCCCCAAGGCCCCTCCTTTCGGCCCCCGCTCGGTATTCGAAATCGGATCGATTGGCAAGACCTTCACTGCCACGCTCCTCGCTGAAATGGTGATCAGAGGAGAGGTGGCGTTGGAGGACCCGATATCCAGATACCTACCTGAAGGCGTGACCGTGCCGTCCTACCACGGGAGGGAAATCACGCTACTCGACCTCGCGACGCACAGGTCGGGGCTTCCGAAGAATGCGACCAATCATACCCCGGCCGATGGTCTGAATCCCTACGCCGACTTCACGATCCAGACGATATACGCGTTCCTCTCAGGCCTTGAACTCCGTCGCGAACCGGGTGCCGAATTCCTCTATTCGAACCTTGGCTTCCAGCTTCTGGGGCATGCCTTGGCCCTGGCCGCAGGCACCAGCTACACCGAACTCCACCGGGAACGGATCCTGATTCCACTCGGGATGACTACCGCCGGATTCACCCTGGACGGAGAGAGGGCGGAGTGGGCAGCCCAGGGACACCGAAACGGATCCGTCGTTCCCTACTGGACCGGAACGGAGGCCCGTCTCGGCGCCGGAGGGATGTACACCAACGCAGAAGACCTCCTCAAATACCTGGAGGCCAATGTCGGACCCCCAGAGACCGGCCTGGAGGAGGCCATGCAGATGGCCCATGAAGCCCGAATGCCATGGGGCGAAAGTGGTGCCCGGATCGGCCTCGCCTGGAAGGTGGACTCGATCCAGGGCAGGTACATTGTCCAGCACGGTGGGAACACGAACGGATTCAGCGCATTCATTGGATTCGATCCGGACAGGAGAGTGGGGCTTGTCTGGCTTACCAACACCTATGGTTTCGCCGACGGAACGCCTCTGGAGCTACTTGCCCACGGCCGGCGCCCGCAGATTGAGGAGTTTCAGAGGCTCCCCGGTTCCCTCACCTCCTTCGTGGGGGAGTACCAGGATCCTTCGGGGTCATCCCTTTATGTTCGGCTGGAGGACGAAGGCTTCCTGACGATCCAAAGCACCAGGCGAGCCAGATTTCGCCTTTACGCTGAATCTGACAGCTCCTTTACCCTCGACCGGGGCTCCTCGAGAATGATCTTTCAGAGAAGGGAGAAGGGCGAGGTTTCGTCGATTCGCATGGAGCCGAGCCAGTCCGGGGAGACCGCTCGGAAGGTGGGAAACGACAGCCCGCCACCCCGGGCGGTTGCTGCGGGGGGTGAATGGCAGGGGGTGGCAATCAAATGGCAAAACGAGTACTGGGTCCTCGTCGGCGGGTTGGGCTTTCTACTCCTGGCCACCCTGGGGGCAGAGGTCCGACGGGCTGTAAGGGGGAGGGTAGGCCGGGGGTCCTGACACGGATCACCCACCGGATCTGAAAACCACTCGCAGGGAGATGAGTCGATGGGCTCGAATTGGGACGCCATAGGATTCTTCCGTTGGCCAATTACCTTCTGCTTTTTGATCGTGCTACTTCTGGGACTGCTGACCACGCTCAAGCTCTACCGAGGTGGAGCCTCGGCGGAGTTCAGGACCAAGGTATGGCTCGATGGGATCCTGCCTTGGGGCCTTCTCGCCTTCCTGGGTGGAATTCTGGGCTCGGTCACGGGGATCGTCCTCGCCCTCCAGAGTATCGAGGCTGCAGGTGCGGTCCGCCCCACACTCATCGCCCCCGGAATCAAGCAAACCCTGCTCAGCATGGCTTTCGGGACGGTCATATGTGGGTTTGCGGTTCTGCTCTGGTATATCCTCCAACTTCGCTGGCGCCTTTTGGAGGCTGCCCAGGCAGAGGGCGAGTCCTAGGAAACCTGGAGGTCGGCCGGAGAACCACTCTGGCTGGGGCGAGGAGAGACTACAGGAACAAGGCTCCCCAGCAGCGACTTCGTGCTAGCCGGCATCAGCCGGGTCGTATGTCTTGGCTCTCGCTTCCTCCCACCGGCGATAGGCTTTCCAGGTCCCCGCCAACCCCAGTACGACAAACAGCAGGTAAAGGTACCGGTATTCAGGATAGAACGCGGCGCCGCCGATCATGACGATGGTGGCCGAGCCGTAAAGAAGGATTCGAATCATCAATCGCTCGATTCCCAGAGGTGATCGATCTCCCTTTGAACTGCAGCTTCGGATGCGAGGAGCGTGGTCAGCGTGAGCCACCGATTCTTATGGCGAAGGACTTGGAGGCCCCCCAAAAGAAGGAGTAGCGGGCCCACAGCGGCCGTGTACCTCGAGTCAGGCGTTACCGTCACAGAGAGCCCGATTTTGCCTCCCCCGACCCGACCTCTGGCTCGGAGGACACCGTTTCCCTGCTCATCATCGATGCCTACCCAAGGGCCAATTCCTGATTCGAGACCTGTATAGAGCGTGAACCCCAGGCCTTTTCGGTGCCGGGCCAGGCCCCGCCGGAGACTCCCAGCGAACAGGAGGTGCGGCTGCTCGCTGGAGGCTTCATAAACCCCAGCCTGCAACAGGAATAGTCCGCGAAACGGGAGGCTCCAAACCCCAGTCCCGACTTCTGCCCGAACTTCACGGTCTTCGGGCGACCAGGAGAATTCCGCGAGCATGTCACCGCCGAGGAAATACGCCCAACTGACCGGCGTGTCTCCGGTGGCGTGCCATCCGAGATCCCTGCCCATCACTGAAGAGCCCAGCATCCCGCCTCTCCTTGGCCTCCCTCCCGTCGAATCCCTTACGCATCTTGTCCTTCTGGAAACCAACCTCCTGGTCTGTCAACAAGTGACTCCGAAGGCTACGCCCCGGTCTCGATCTCGCGCTGCTTCTCTCGTGCCCGCTCCATCAGCGCCTCAAAACCCGAGTCCCCTTGCAGCTTGGAAAGATACGGATCGGTTTCGGCAAAGAAGCGATGGTTTATGAACCCCATATCGATCGCCCGCGACAACCAGTGCAACGCCTCTTCCAGGTCGCCAACCCGCGCAGACGCCGCTGCGGCCATCCAGGTCAACTCCGTGGCCATCTCGAGGGCCTCGCGCGTCCCTGGGTCGGCTAGCACCCCACGGATGGTCTCCCTGTCCCCGCTCACCATGGCCCTGAGGCAGGTCGCAGCCGCAGAGAAGATGCCGACACCGGCTCCAGCCGCCTGATCGAGCGGTCCTACCGCCTCTTCGGCGCGCCCGGCGTAGAGGAGGCCCACGCCAAGCCATAGGTTGGCGACTGGATTTCCCCCGCTGATGGTGTGCATCCTGACGATCTTGGCGAGGGCGGATTCGAAGTCCCCGTCGCAGAGATCGGCAAGAGCAGAGCCGAATTGCGCTGGCCAGAAAAGTGGATCCAGTTCACGGGCCCGCTCACCATGCTCTCGGGCCTCATCGGTGCGGCCGACTTCCGCCAGGAAGAACGCTGCCGCCCAGGCCGCCATGGCATTGCCCGGATCCAGATCCACCGCCCTCTGAATATGGCGCACACTCACCGGCGTATCGAAGCGGCGCTGTGCAATGAGCCCCTTCGCGACATGCGCCTCCGCAAGATCGGGATTCAACTCCAGTGCGCGGGTCGCCAGTGTGTCACCTCGATCGAGGGTCGCGGCCGCCGTCCTGTAGCCCATATCCTGGTAGGCATACTCGATCGCGGCCGCCGTTGCCAGGAGAAGAGCGTTGGGTCCGGTACGGGCCAGGGCCCGTTCCAGAAGTTGCCCAGCGAGCTCCAACGACTCCTCCGTCATCTTCACCAATTCCTGTCGGGAACGGATGTAGAGAGCGTACGCTTCCGCGTCAGGGATGTCCCGGCTGGCCAGGTGCCGATCCTCGTCAGGAGCGAGCGTAACCTTCAGCGCTTCGACGATGCTCCGCGACAGCGCCTCCTGAAGGTCGAAGACGTCCTCCAGCGTCCCGGTGTATTTGTCCGCCCACAAGTGCGCGTCCGTCGCTGCCTCGATCAGCTGGGCCGTGATCCTGAGAGTGCTGCCCGCCCAACGTACACTGCCCTCCAGGACGTAGCGCACATTGAGTTCCTTGGCGATCGTGGGTACGTCCTTCTGCGAGTCCTTGAGGAGCATGGCCGAGGTACGCGAAATCACACGCAGCGCCCGCACCTTCGAGAGGTCGGAAATCAACTCCTCGGTGAGTCCGTCACTGAAATACGCCTGATCCGGGTCCGGGCTGAGGTTCCGGAACGGAAGCACAACGATGGACCGGCCCTCCGGCGCTACGACCGTTTGCGATATGAGTGTCGCAGCGAAATCGCCCGCGGTCTTGAAGCGCCGCGCCGGCTCTTTAGCCAAAGCCCGGCTCACCGCCCGCTCCGCAAATAGAGGAATGCTCGGATCGAGCGTGTGCAGACTCGGTGCGGTGTCTACGACATGCTTTACCAGAAGCGCCTGGGGGGTCGGGGCCTCGAATGGCGTACGGCCGCTCACCATTTCGTACACGACGCAACCCAGTGCATACACATCGCTGCGTCCGTCAATGTCCTTGTCGCCTGCTGCCTGCTCGGGGCTCATATACGCAGGCGTGCCGACAGCTATGCCGGTACCGGTGAGCCTTTCCCCTCCGGCAGCCTCCACGGCCCGGGCAATACCAAAGTCCGCAACGATCGCCTGGTCACCCGCTAGCAGGATGTTCTCCGGCTTGATGTCTCGATGAACCAGTCCACGCTCGTGCGCATAGCCTAGTGCCGAGGCCACCTGATCTGTGATACGCACTGCGTCTGACACGGACAGCTTCTTCTCCCGGGCCAGACGAGCCCTAAGCGATTCACCCTCGATGAATGGCATGACGTAGTAGAGGAATCCGTCGGCGTCACCGGAATCGAAGAGGGGCAGGATGTGCGGATGCGTAAGGTTCGCGGCGATCTCGATCTCGCGCACAAAGCGCTCGGCACCGAGGCTGGCGGAGAGCTCGGGCCGCAGAACCTTCACTGCGACGTTGCGGCGGTGCTTGAGATCCCCGGCAAGGTACACCGTAGCCATGCCGCCGCTGCCGATCTCCCCCTCGATCTCGTAGCGATCAGCCAGTGCGGCCCTCAGCTGCTCCTGGTGGTCCATGTCGGATGACCCGGTGAGGGTAGACTGCCCATTTCAGCCCCATCAGCCACCGAAGCGAAGATGATCATTCGACTGCGAACGGAGCAAGGAGGCATGACCGGATCACCAGACTGCTGTCGTATCGGAGAGCGCCTCGGATTCGACGGAACGAGCCTGTAACGAATGTGGGTCAGAACGCAAGCATCCACCGGCCCATCGGCTCGCACCACCAAGATTGGGAGAGGATGACGGAGTAGCCAGGCCAGGCCGAGCGTGAATAGATTCCTGGATTCCCATCAAACAAGCGTACTCTCGAATAAAGCTTACCCACAGACCGGACAGGCCTCCATGATTCGTACTCACAAGCTCGGCAACTCAGACCTCGACGTTTCTGTCCTCGGCCTCGGATGCATGGGGATGTCGGAATTCTACGGCGCCGCTGACGAAACCGAATCAGTGCGAGTTCTTCATCGGGCCCTCGAGCTGGGCATGAACTTCTTCGATACGGCTGACATGTACGGGCCTTTCCGGAACGAACAACTCCTTTCCCGGGCCATGGTTGGCCGTTGGGACCAAGCCGTCATCGCCACGAAGTTCGGGATCGTCCGTGACGCGGATGGGGGGTTTGGAGGGATCAACGGGTCCCCGGAATACGTGCAGAAGGCCTGCGAAGGAAGCCTGAAGAGACTCGGAGTCGATACCATCGACCTTTACTACCTGCACCGCGTCGATCCGGCCACGCCCATCGAGGACACGGTGGGAGCAATGTCCAGGCTGGTCGAGGAGGGCAAGGTCCGGTTCCTCGGCCTCTCCGAGGCAGCCCCCGGGACTATCAGGCGAGCTTGTCGGGTCCACCGGATCACGGCCCTCCAGACTGAGTACTCCCTCTGGTCCCGGGATCCCGAGGACGAGCTGCTCACCACCTGTGAGGAGCTTGGGGTTGGCTTCGTCGCCTACAGCCCGCTGGGACGTGGTTTTCTTTCGGGGCGCTACCGAAGCATCGACGACCTCGAGCAAGACGACTGGCGCCGGATGAACCCGCGATTCCAGGGAGGGAACTTCCAGAAGAACCTGGACGTGGTCGACAAGGTGGGGGAGATCGCTCAGGATCGCGGCGTGTCGCCTCCCCAGTTGGCCCTGGCGTGGCTCCTTTCCCGAAAAAACGTGACTCCCATACCGGGCACGACTCGTGTCCAGCGGCTCGAAGAGAACCTCGCTTCAGCAGACATCTCGTTCACTCCTGAAGAGCTCGCGGCTATCGATGCAGTCGCGCCCAAGGGTGTGGCGGCTGGTACTCGGTACCCGGAGGCGAGTATGACGGTTCTGGATGGTTAGACCGGGTGGATCATCCGTGGCGTGATTGGCACGGGTCTAACCTGGGCAGTGGGGTGGACTCTTTGTTACCGGCCAACGTTCTGTACGGTGCCTGGCTTTATGGAGAGAATCCGTTCCCTTCAGATGACTCAGCTTGCCCTCCTCGGCCATCCCGGTGCTTGAAAACGGCGAATCCTAAAGCTGCAAAGGCAGCGGGCATCCAGAGGACAACGGCAATCGCCCAACGTTGGAAGGTTGGAAGACTCATCCACACCAGCGCTTCTTGCCCCGACGGAAGTCGGGTAGCGCTGGCTTCGAAAGTCCCACCCCCGACGAACGTGCTCAGGCCGTACCTGCCGCCCAGGAGCGAGTCCAGCACAGACCCCGCCACGTCGTCCAGCCCTTGCAGGCCGGCCCTATGGGTGATGAGGGAAAGGATGAGGGTGCCGAGGATCGTCCCGATGATCCACCGTCCCGGGTAACGGGTGGTCAGGAAGAGGGCGCTGGTGAGCAGGTACACCCCTGTGGCACCGATGAAGGGCACCGCGAGCATCCACCCGGGTTGTGACCAGACGACGGAGGTCATGAAAGCGGGGTCCATCCGATCCTCGACTGTCCCCGCGGGTGCCGCCAACAGCCAGGTTTCGGATCCTGCCAGGGCCCCGCCCGACAGAAGTGTGTTTGCCGCTTGCCAGAGGATGAACACGGCCACTCCGATTATGAGCCAGATCCATCCCGCGCCGACCCTAGCCATGGCGTGCTGGGCCCTTTCAACCGGTAGGGTCCAGGGGAAGCCAGCCTGGAACGGGCTCTCCGCTCCACGCCAGAGGAAGAGAGGTATGGCGACCCCGAACACAGCCATAACGCTCAGGTTGAAGTAGTTCAGGTCGAAGCTGACTGGGTCCGGCGGGCGGTTGAACAGGATTAGAAGGGTCCCCAGGGCGAAGAGCGTGCCGAAGATGGCGCCGAGTATCAGAATCGTCGGGCCTACCACTCGGGTCTGTTCCATTAGGACCGCACGGAAGGTTGGGATCGGGTGCAAGTCCACGTTCTTCATGAGGCCTCCCCTGTCGAAAGGAGAGCCGTGGCCGCGTCGTCCACGGTAAGGGGAATGCTGCCCTGGACACGGGCTCCCGCCCCCGAAAGCTCAGCTACCACACGCTCCTCCTCACCCCAAACCGTCCACTCCACGGTACGGCCCAGCCCAGGCCGTCGGATCAGGGTGCCCTCCGGGTCTTTTCCGTCGGGCTGCCACCCCTCGGGGACGTCGGCCGAATACCTTCGGAGCCTGCTCCGGAGCAGGTCCGTGGGCATCTGAACCAGGAGCCGGCCTTCCCGAATCACCCCCACGTGGTCCACCAGCTTCTCGATCTCGTAAACCCGATGGGTGGAAATGAGGGCTGTGGTGGGCGTATCGGTCAGATGCTCAGCCAGGATCTCCAGCATTCCGTCCCGGGCCAGGTGGTCGAGACCGTCCGTCGGCTCGTCCATGAGGAGGACAGGTGGGCGGTGGGCGACGGCAAGAAGAAGCTGGACCCGCCGGGCCTGTCCTTTGGAGAGCTGCGCGCATCTCCGGGTCAGGTCGATCTCCAGCTTGGCGGCAAGCTCTTCCGCGTATCCCTCGTCCCAGGTGGGATAGTAGGCCGAACAATGCTCCAGGAGCCGTCCGATCCCCATCCACTCGTACCCGACGCCGTGGTCTTCCGGCACATACCCGACCTGAGCCCGGACCAGGGCGCCCTGCTTTCGGGTGTCTAACCCCAGGAGGGCAGCCCCACCCCCCTCGGAGCGGATCAGGTTCATCAGCACCTTCAGAAGGGTCGTCTTCCCGGCACCGTTGGGGCCCACCAAAACGTAGATGGCGCCCTCCGGGACATCGAGGTCCAGGCCGTCCAGAGCCTGAATGGAGCCGTAGCGTTTGTTGAGTCCCTTGATGGAGATGGCCATGGGCCCTGCCTCCAGCTCAACCGGCAGGATCGGCGTCACCCTTGCCCCGCTCATACCTTCCCTCCTTCCGGTCCATCGTTTTTCAGCGAATCCTCACTCAGGGCCCTAAGGGCTTCCAGGAGATCATCCATAGTGAGGCCGCTCCGTTGCGCATCCATCAGGGCGCGTCTCGCGACCTCCAGAGCCAGTCGAGGCCGCTCCCGCTCGTCCGGCTTGATGTCGGCGGAGACAAAGGTCCCCTGGCCCCGGCGGACGTATACCACACCTTCCCGCTCCAGGGCGGCATAGGCCTGCAAGACGGTTCGGGGATTGATGCGGAGGTCCGAGGCGAGCTCCCGGACCGAGGGCAGGGGATCCTCGGGCCTGAGAGTCCCCCTCAACAGCCCCCGTCTGACCTCGTCCATGATCTGGACGTAGATGGGACGGCTGTCGCTGGCATCTACCTGGACCCGCATGGCTGCTCCACTCGTGCAGTAGTGTTGCGGTGTTATGCAACACTACATCAGCGATCTGTACCTGTCAAGAAAAAGACGCAGCCCTCAGGCCGCCGAAGTCAGAAGGAGTGGAGCCGGGCGCCACCCTGCTCGCTTCCGGTCGGGGAATCGATTCGGACGCGGAGGATCGAGGGCAAGTCAGTCATGGGGTCTTTCGACGCGTAGTACACGAAGTCGCCTTGTGCGACCGGGCGAGGAAAGGGCATCGAAACGGGCTCGGGCAATCGGTATCGACCAATGTGCCTGCCGCTGGGGTCGAAGGCGTCGATAACGGAACCAGCGGGATGTCCCTCCAGGTCCGGCACCACGTAGGTCCTCGCGCCATCGGGCGTTGCGAAAACCCTGAGGATCACGGGCTTGAAGTGTGGGATCTGCGTCGGCTCGAGACGGAGATCGGGTGAGAAGGCGCGACTTGCATCCACCACGGAGTCGAGTTCCGCCTGTGTCACCGGTTTCCCCCCCTCCTCGACGGAAAACCTTCGCAGGGTGTCTCCCTCGAGAGACCTTTCGAAGATCCTGTACGTTTCGGTGTGGGCGAACAGCAGCCCCCGATCACCGTCCATGGAGACGACCACGCCCGGGGCGAACGGGATTCCCGTGCTTCCGTTCGCACGTACCAGACGACGATACTCAATGGGGGGAAGCCAGGTGGTGTCACCGCCGGGAAACGTCGTCACCACTGGAGAGAAACGCGTTCGCCGAGGGGTTGTTTCGAGATGCTCGACGGCCCAATCGACCAGGCTTCCGGCCGCCGTGAAGCCCCCCGGCCAAGGATGCAATGTTCCGCGGACCTGCCGAGTGTGGGTCTGGACCAGCGTTCCGTCGGAGTCAAAGACCGAAAAACGCGCCCCCCGAGGGTCCCACACCCATACTCTCCCACCCGGATCAATGGCGAGTCCTGCCGCCCCACCAAATTCTCCCGGCCCTTGTCCCCGCCCGCCCGCCGTCCAGAGGTGCGTCCCGGCCTCGTCGAACGCAATGAGAGCCTGCTCGACATAGTCGAGTACGTAGATACGCCCTTCCGCCCCGACCTCGAGCCCGACCACGTCCGAGAGAAGAACTCCTCCCTCGTCGGGCCCAATCCGGAGATCTAAGCCGACTTCAATGGCTGGCGCCTCAACTCGCTCGTTGTGCACTTCTTCGGAGGGCCAGGAGGTCGCTTCCTCTCCGCCGCATCCAAGAAGCACAAGAAAAAAGGCGGCCGCGGTAGGCCTCATTTGATATCCTCAGTGTTTTTCGGCTGAAAGGAGTCGATAGGTCGTTCTTCGCACTCGGGTCACTAGCCAAAACTTTCTCAGTCTGCGCTGATGGGATTCGGCTACATCTTCTCCTTGGCTTACGACCGGGCTGCGGATCTCGACCAAGTCCGGCAACCACACCCCTGGATCATGTAGACGCCAGTCCAATCGTCCCCCGAAGCGCTCATCGGGTTTCACAAGCTCCCGGGGGTACGGGTACATTGAAACGCGGCCCGCTCGGACATCCCTGAGGTGTCTGTTCAAGTCGATGGTCGACTCGAGTGGTGCTCCCGTGGGTGCGGGCGGGAACTGTGTGAAGTTGAATTCGATCCAGGGAAGTTGGTTCGGCTGACGTGACACCCAGAGGACACCATCGACGTCATACTCCGTCAAAGAGTCCCCCTTGGGTGTGAAGGACAATCCCAGCGAGCCGTCGGACGCCTGCTCCGGTGTCACATCGAAGCAATGGGTGCGCGCAAACGGCTCCGAGACGATCATCTCCACAGATGGCGCCAGGAAATGGTAGGCGAAAAAAGCATCACCACCTGCGAACCCGAGCTGAATGAACCCCCCGGATTCACTTCCCAACAGGCCGAGATCTTGTAGCGGTTCGTCCGTCTGGAGGATGATCGTGTCGAGAGCAAGCTCCCTGGTCCAGGTCTGATTCCACGGGTCGTCGGCGTAGAGGTGGTGGTGAGGTCCCACCTCCTGAACACGACGCTCGTATCGGATGGTGAGGGTCGGCCGTAACCGCGATGCCAGGGTGCTCCTCACTTCCCCGACCAACTGGATGACACGTTCAGGATCGTCGGGAATCGGGCACGCTGCGTCGCCGAAGGCCGTCATCCCCGGTAGCTGTACTGGGTCGACCTTAAGAAAGAACTGCAGTTCAATGACCCCTTGGTCGCTGAGATCGAGGGTTTTGATTTCGTTGTGATAACCCAGTTGGCTGACGGAGACCACCCACCGGCCAGTCGCTCCCGGTTCCAGGCGGAAGGCACCGCCAGCGTCGGCCAATCTTGACACCCGTTGCCCTGACGGTCCGTCTGCCACGATGAGCGCCCCCGCAACGGGTCGCCCTGAGTCGCGGGTAAGAACTGATCCCTGGATGGCTGCCTGGGCGCTCGCGCTCTCTCGGGACCCCATAAACGCGAGGATGGCGACAACCGCGACGAGCGTGACCTTCCGCCCCTTCAACTCACCCAGGAGCAACGAAGTTTTCGACACCACCAAGCTGGGCTCGATACGAGTAGACCTCCCATTCCATCCCCGTCACCAGCCACGCCCCAAGATGGTGGTCCGGACGTGAGGTGAGCAAGGAAACTCAGTAGTTGCGGAGACGGCCTGACGCTAGTGGCGTTTTCTTCATCTGACTCCGCATGATAGCAGAACGAACCATTCGGTTCCCGGCCAAAGCCGGGTGCCTGGGTGATCGCCTCTATCCCCCTCCTATCGCCTGGCGAGATCCCGGAGGGACGGGCCGGTGCTCCTTCTCTGGACCATTCACCCTGCCCGCGGTAGCGCTAGAAGGCCCGGCTCGAACCGAGCGTTACGTGCGTCGGGTATCGGCGAGCTCAAATCACCCACTAACGAATCCTTGCCACCCATTCGACCGGGTTCGGAAACCGATCAAAGACGGCCGTGTCGTGCCCCGGAATGATCAGATCGATGCTCGATGCGATTCCCCTCATTCGGTGGTGAGCGATCGGATCGGCGGTTGGGTCAAGGGAGAGGGATGGCGGGAATCGGAGGCCGAAGGCTCCGTATGCTACAAGATTGTCTGAAGCCAACACCACAGTCTCATCGCCGGTCTCGATCCCGAGGTACTGTGAGGAATAAGTGTGCTTTGGGCCCGTATATGCCCTAATTCCCGGATAGATCTCCTGGGCGTCTCCCTCAATAAAACTCAACCGACCCTGAGTATTCGTTTCAACCAGTTGGATGATATCTCGGGCATCGATGCCTGACGGGACCTCTTCTGCCTGCCAAGCAACACCGGTGTAGTATTCGTACTCTGCCCTCTGAATCCACACTCTCGCATTTGGGAAGAGCCTAAGCCCGTCAGCGTGGTCCCAGTGGACGTGCGTGAGGATGATATCTGTCACGTCTTGAGCCTGTACCCCAAGCCTGGCAAGAGCAGAATCAGGTCGAAGGTAGTCGATGATAGGAATAGGATAGGTCTGGAAATGTGGGGAATCCCTGAGAAAGCCGGTGTCAATGAGGATGTTTCGGCCATCGGGACTCCTCAGAAACCAGATCATGCAGTTGATCGTCAATGTCTGAGTCGGATCAGCTCCAACAGCTACTGAAGACAGTGGAATGGATTCTGCTGCCCTCCCGTAGCTGATCGCGTAGATCTCATAGGATGGCACGGTCTGGGAAAATCCCTTTTGAGCTGAGGACGGGATCAGACTGAAAATGGCGAAAACCGATGAAGTGATCAGGAATGAGATTCGCATTTTACTCTCTCCTGGCTATGGTTCGGTTCAACCCCAAGACCCTGCTCGAAAAGCAATTCACGTAACGAACTTTACGTCGAGTCGGGATTCTCCTCGGGGAGGCCCGATCCAAGAGCGGATTCGCCGGCTTTGTCAGCATCCATTGGCCTCGGTCGGCAGTAGGCCAAGACCAGAATCACGCTCCGGAAAGTCCAAAAGATCGAAGGTCAGGAACTGTCGCGGGAGAACGGCAACTGCTCCCAATCCGAGTTCAGAACCCAAAGATTAACGTTCCCAGATCGGTCGGATGCAAACACGATATGCCTGCCATCAGCGGACCAGGCTGGATTCCCTTCCCTCCCCGGAAAGTCCGTCAGCTGTTCAGGTTCGCCGCCATTGGAGTCCACGATCCATAGATCGTTCTCCCATTGAAAGACTACCCTTGTACCGTCCGGTGACCAGAATCCGCGGTCTTCGGTTCCGGACATCGACGTGAGTTTGCGAAGGCCTGTGCCTTCAACGCCGATGCTCCATATGTCGGCGTCCCCGTCACGGTCGGAAGTGAACAGGATGCGATGGCCGTCAGGCGACCACTTGGGGTGCCATTCCTCATCCGGATGGTGGGTTAGTTGAAGAAGATTCGATCCATTCACATCCATGATCCAGATGTCTCCGCTGCCACCCCTCGTGGACATGAAGGCGATTCGTCGACCATCGGGAGAGAAACACGGGTGCCCGTCCATACCCGGGTGGTCAGTGAGCTGGCGGAGTTCCCCGGATTCCAGCCAGTACCGATAGAGATCGGGAGGCCCTCCGGAGTCGCGGGCATCGAAGACTATTGTTCCCTCGTCAGGGTGCCAATCGGAGTAGAGATCCCCTGTGAGTCCAATGGGGACCTGAGTCATTTCACCGCCTTCAATGGGGATGCGGAACAGCGCAGCAGCCCCTCCGCGCCTGGAGGTGAACAAGACCTCCTTCCCAGAAGGGGAAGGAATGGGATGGTAGTCGGTCGCCTCGTGGTTGGTGAGTTGACGGAGGGCCTGTGCGGATTCCGGGCTAGGTGGTGTATCTCTAGGCAGCCACGGGGTCAAAACGAGCAGGGCCATTCTGAAAATGCTGCAATGGATCATGACTTTTCGCCGTCGAAGAGACCGTTCGGCGACGCCTCATTTCGCAGTTTGAAGTCCATGACTGACTTCACCTAACGAATCAAATGATTCAAGATTGGAGCTGTGCGCCCGGATGACCAGGGAAATCCGCCGGCCCTTGTCCGGCGAGATCCCGGAGGGC